>JANYDN010000098.1 GCA_025363585.1 Verrucomicrobiota bacterium
ATTATCTCGCGTCAAGCCGGGCCAAGGCCATCCAAGGGGGCAAAGACCGCCGGCGTGTCATTTCACCGAACGGTGGGATCCAATCTCTGGCTCCCGATACACGTTCCCGCCTTCTTGGCCGGCCTTGGTCCCCCTTGGCGTGAGAGAATCCCCCTGCCGCGACCGCAGGGTTCCCTCCCGGCTCAGTCGGGAATGCGTGGATTCTTGGCGTCTTGGCGAGATACCCAATTGATTTCTTACTGCATGGATACGGCTGAGGCACGCTTCCCGTTCACGGAGCTCGCTTGCCGAAGCTTAAAACTTCCCTCCCTGTGAAGGCTGCCTTGGCAAGGTCCACGGTCTCACGACCGCGGCCACCGCTTCGGTCCACGGTCTCACGACCGCGGCCACGGTTTCGATCCACGGTCTCACGAACGCGGCCACGGTTTTGGTCCACGGTCTCACGACCGCCGCCACGTTCTAGGCCTGCTTCAAACTTGAATCTTGAAACTTGAAACTCCCCCGCCCACCGACCTTTTTTCTCGCGTGACCGCAAGGCTTCCAGTACCGGAGCGTGCGTCAACGCCATGACTGTCCATGTACTCGGCCACAAAGGAATGCTCGGCCACGTCGTCGCCCGCCGGCTCGCGGAAGCCGGGCACCGCGTGCTGGTTTCCGACCGTCGTTTCACGGGCAGCCCACGCGACCCGCTCGTCGAGGAGGTCCGCGATTCCGGCGCCGATTGGATCGTCAACGCGATCGGCCTCATCAAGCAGAAGTCGACCGAGGCCGCGGACCTGCGGTTGATCAACACGCAGTTGCCGCTCCACCTCGCGAAGCGCCTGCGCCCGGGCCAACGATTGATCCACGCGAGCACCGACTGCGTCTTCGACGGGCTTCGCGGCGGCTACTCGACCTTCGAGGAATACAACGCCCCGGACGACTATGGCTGGACGAAGGCGTTGGGAGAATCGGTGGCGTCGCCCGGACGCGCGTGGGTGATCCGGGTCTCGATCATCGGGCCGGACCGCGGCGGCGGGCACGGTTTGATGGGATGGTTCCTGCGCCAAGCCGGGCCCGTGAACGGATTCACCAACCATCGGTGGAACGGGATCACGACGCTCGCGTGGGCCGAGTTGGCGGTGCGAATCATCGACGCCCCGGAAAGGTTCCCGGCGCCGTTGTTCCAAGCGGGTTCGACCGAGCCGGTTTCAAAACACGAATTGCTCCGGGCAATCGGCAAGACGTGGTCGCATCCGATCATGATCCACCCGCTCGCCGCGCCGGACACGATCGACCGGACGCTGGTGCCGGACATCGATATGGGCACGGTCGGGGAACAGTTGGCCACGATGGCGGCGTGGTACAACCGGACGGTCTGACGCGGATCGGTCGGCGCAAGGCGACGCGAGACTCGTCGAGCCGGAGCCGGAGCCGGAGCCGGATCTCCGGCATCGCCGGACGCGTCGGGCGTTGAATCCAACATCGATCGCGTCCGGCGGTCACCGATTCGGGATCACTGGAATCGCAGGCGATAGAACCCGGCACCGGCACCGGCCGGAACGGAAATCGCGAACCGGCCATTCTTGGTGACGATGGTTCCCGACACGACGGACCACGGGGATCCCGAAAAACCATCGGAACCCTCGAGGACACCCGCACCCAGGGCGACGGGCCACGAGAGGACGACGTTGCCGCCCGGCATGCCGTTCTCGAGCGCGGCGGTCACCTGGATCGGAAGGATACCGAGGTCCGATTCGACCCAGACGGCCGGCAACACGGCGGCGAGAGGACTGGCGATCTCGCGGTAGATCGGAAGGTCGGTGAACCGGACGTTCGTCGATCCGTGGGCGCCGGCTACCAGCGCGAACCGGAGCTTGGCGATCTCAAGCGTTCCCGCGTCGAACCTCGCGCCGGCATTCAGCGCCAAGGCGACGCCGATGACGCCGTCCGCGGCCTTCTTCGCGTTCACGTTGAGCGCCGCGTTCGCGGAGGCCGATCCGCCGATGGCACCCACGAACCTAAGCACCGCGGGATCGAACTTCACGCTGAACGCCACGGCGTTCTCGTCGCCGGAAGCCGCGAGCAACACCGGCAGGTCGTTGGTCATCATCGGCACCAGTTGCAACGGCGCGAAACTGACGGTGCGCGGACTGTCCGAGGCCAATCCCCCTTCGCGATGCCCGCCCTGGGGCGTCTCCAAAGGCGCGGTCGGTCCGCTGGCCGCAACGAGCGGATCGAGATTCGCCGCGAAGCGCCCGGCCTGGACCCAGTCGCTGATCGACAAAATCCCGTTTCCTCCCGTGGCCAACGGCGCGCAGTCCGCCTGCTGGAACGCGACGCCGGGCGGAACGTCGTCGAGCGCCGCGACGTAGCGCCCCACCTGCACCCAGTCCGTGACCGTCACCTGACGATCGGCCGAACCGACCGGTGACACGTCGCCCTCGATATCCGCCGCCTGCACGACGACGATCCCCGCCGACCAACCCGCGATGGCAACGGCATTCGCCGCAGGGTCGGCCACCTGTTCGATCGTGGGAGAGACACCAAAGAAGACCGGCGTGCTGAAGGGCGAGAGGGGCAATCCCGTGGAGAATGCCACGCGGACGATCTCGTTGGTGATGTTGGGCAACTTGGCTCCCGCCGGCAACGCGAGCGCGATCCCGATCCGGCCTTGGGCCGCCTGCGAGTCGTTGACCAACAATTGCGCCCCGGCGGCGTCGACCCCGACGTTCACCGACGAGAAGCTCAACGCGGACGGGTCGAATCGAACCGAGAAACTGATGGCGTTGACGTCCGCCTCGCCGGTGACCGTGACGGGAACGACCACCGGCGCGGGGGCCTTCACGTTGGCGTTTCCAAGTTTCACCAGCACCGGTCCCGGCCGCACCACCAGTTGCGCCGAGGCTTCCTGCGCGCAGCCCGCGGCGTTGCAGACGATCACCGAGTACCTGCCTTGATTCGCCCGGCGCGCCGCGGGAATCGAATAGATGGCGTTCGTTTCTCCCGGGAGATCCGTCCCGTTGAATCGCCACTGGTAAGAGAACGGTGCCGACCCAATCGAGCCGATCGTGAAACTCACCGTCGACCCGCTCACGACGTTTTGGTCGGCGGGAGAATCCGTGACGAATGCCGGGATCGCCCCGAGATACTTTCCACTGGAGCCCGACTGGAAGACCGCCACGACATCGGCAGCCGCCAACGCGTGGTCATAGATGCTGAATTCATCCACGGAACCCACGAAGCCATCCGACGGGTTCGCCGCGGCGTACACGTCCGCGCGGGAACCGATGCGGAGCGCTCCATCGTTGACCTGCAATTCGCCGATGGTGCCCACGATCCGCCGTCCCAACGTGCCGTTCACGTAGACTGCCAACGCGCCCGAATCGAAGGTCAACGCCACGTGCGACCACGCGTTCGTCGGCACCGTCAACTGGGCATTCACCCAGCCCGCGTCGTCGGTCGCCACCCCGATGAGTCCCGCGATGCGGAAGCAGAGGTTGCCGACCGGAATCTCGCCGGGAATGGGGATCGGACCGGAGGAGGCGCCGTTGGTGCCGCGGACGGCGAGCGCCCATTGGACCACGCCGGGATTCGCCGCGGATTCCTTGCTCGCCACGATCTGCACCCGGCCGCCGAGGCTTTCCGGATTGATCCATGCCTCGAGGGTGAAATTCGTTTTGTTCAACGCGGGCGCATCCGCGACCACCACCTTGTTGGTGCCGTCGAAATGGAACGCGCGGCCGACGCGACCCGTCCCGTAGGCCGGATGTTCGAAGCTGCCGGCAACCCCGCTGACCGAATCCACGGCGTTGTCGTCCCCGCGATACAATGCGACCAAGCCCGCCGGGTTGACGACCGCGTTGGCCGTGGGAAACAACGGCTCCTCCGTCAGCGTCACGTGGTCAAACACCACGCGACCGCTTCCGGCGTCCACGCCCGAGAGTCGGACCTCGATCGGGGCGCCGACGTAGGCCGCACCCGATGGCACGACCACTTCGGCGGTCGCGATCCCAAAGCCCGAGTCCGGAACAATGACCGACGTGGAATCGCCCGACACCACCTGGCCGTTGGCGGCAAGGGCGATCGAGTAATGCGGGAAATCGAAGCCCGAGACCCGTGCCACCGACGCCTTGAGGCGATAGCGCGCGTTCGATTGCCAGGTCGACGCCAACACTTGGCCCAGCGTTCCGTTGCCCGCGATCCATGCGACGTTCGA
>JANYDN010000010.1 GCA_025363585.1 Verrucomicrobiota bacterium
TTCCATCGCATCGGCCACGAGATCAAGAGCGGGATCAAAGCCGGAAGCCCGACGCACTTCTGGAAGAAGACCCGGGCGGACGAGATCGCGAAACAGTTCCGGGCCAAGACCGGATTCGTCGAGGCGACCGGCAACTTCGACCAGCACTTCGAGGTCTGGTGGACCGATCCCAAGCGCTACGACGCCACGAAATGGGACGGCATCATCCGCCGGATCTCGATGTGGTCCGGCGGACTCGGCCTCATCTACGCCGCCCGCGGCGTCACCCCGGATCTGCTGGGCCTCTTCAAGACCGAATGCTTCGCCGAGCGCGAGCGCTTCGCCGAGTTCGTCGCACCGATCGTGAAGGAGGCCTTCCGATGCAGCGCATCTGACCTGAAGATCACCTGGAAGAACGACTGCTTCGCCAACGCCCGCCTCGCCGCCGAACTGCTGCGCTGGGCGCACCAGAGCGGCGTCGCCAGCACCACCACGGCCCGCGAACAGTGGTCGGGTCCCGGCGAAGCCGACCTCGAAGGCGATCGCCTCGCCGAGGAACGCCGGCACCCCGAGCGAAACACGCCCGGCTACTCCCCGGCGCACGGGACCAAGCCGGCGCTGGCCCCTGCTGGTGGCCGGTCGACAGCCGCGGAAAGAGGTTGAAGCCGTGGGAAGACCGAACGCATTACTGCAAACTGGATTGCTTCGCAGCCACGAGGAGCTGACCAGCTTTCGTAACAAGCGGGCGAAACTGCTCTTCAATTTGTGCCGCTTCTGTCGCGCGGCCGAGTAGTCGTTCACCCAGTTTGATCTTTTTCAGGCCGTTGGGCTCTGCCTCGAATTCTGCGACGGCATCGTGAAGCTTTTGTCGTCGTGCGTTTGGCAGACGGAGCCCCTTCGGCGTCAATGCGACGCCGGTCACAATCTTGGTCTCGTGTGCCTCGAAACAGTGACGCTTGTGGACTTTCAAACCATAACGCCCAACGATGATGCGAACCTTGTAAAGAAACCCACTCTTTGCCGCTTCTCCTGAAAACGTCATGTCATCGACGCAGCAGCTCATGACGAGACCATTTTCCATCGCCAACTTATTGATTTCGTCGAACATCGGCTTGAACGCGTAGTAGGAAAGAATCGAACTCGCATTTCCACCGGTTGGCAGATGTCCATCGAAAGTTGTTAGCTTGGCGAGAATAGCCGCTACGTCCGGACTACACGAGAATTGATCTGCAAAGCAGCGATAGACGAAGCGAGCCGAGGCGCTGGGAAAGAAGGAACGAATATCAATTTTTGCGAGCCGGACGTCGCGCCGATGTTGATGCGCGTTGGTGAGATAGGAGCGTCCACGGAATGCTGAATGAAGGTACGCTGGAGGCTCGATCCGATTCAGCAGCCTGGTAATATGGCGTTGTATTTTCCGAAGTCGTCCTTGCGGCCATTCGATCTTTCGCCTTTTTGGCTCCTTTCCTTCTCGCGGAGTGACACGGTCAAAGCAGCGATACTCACGGGCCGCCGCATTCGCCAAGACTTCAAGCTCGTCCAGTGTCAGTCCCAGCAATTCCCCCAGGTCTTTGCGACGTTCCAATCTATAGAACCGCGACTGATTCACAGCGTGCCTAGTTCTGGTCTTCATGGTCGCGGGTAATTGCATCGACCCAAGCGAGCATCTGGAGGGCTTTTGCTGCAATCGGACGGGCTTTTCCCTCTTGGGCGTCTCTCCCCTTTCTCTCTGCAAAGTACAACAGAGAAGACGACGGTATGTGGAAGTAGTCGGAATACTTTGCGAGTATCTCCATCGTCACCTGCTTCTTCCCTGATTCGATCTCGTTTAGGTATGAGGGGGACACGCCCAACGCCTCGGCAAGTTCCTTTTGCTTCAGGTTGTGGAACACTCGTGTCAACTTGAGCGCTTCATTGATCATTCTTCCTCGGTTTGAAATTGGCTAAGGGGAAAGGTCGGTGTGATCCCTATCGAACCACAGGCGCTTGATCAGCCAACCGACGGTCTTCACGACCGTGATTAGCAGCCATCGCCTCACCACAGTGTTTCGCGCCAACTTTTTCAGCCAACGCTTGAACCCTGATGCCGACCCCCTGCGTCCAACATGATTGGAATATGCTTTCACTCTGACTCCTTTTGTTCCCCGACGACTTTAGTGCCGCCGGTTGCCGCTGAACTCCAGGAACCGCTTTATGACGCAGGCAATGCTTCCCCTTCCAAAGCCCGCGCCAGTGCCGCACGCGGGAAATAGTCCTCAGGACGCTGCTCCTGGCACCCTGACGGGATACCACGACGGGCCCTTGCGACTGATAGAAGTCTTGAAGACTTCCGCGAGTTCCTTGCGGAACCCCACCAACAACGGCGTTGCGGTCTTCAATCATGCCGATCACTTCGTAATGGACGGGTGCATTCGGTGCAAGTGGAAATTCGCCAATGGCGAATTTACTTTCCGTGTGCTGGCCTTAAGCAAGAAGGCCAAGAGGTCCGCAACGTTGACACCGGAGGCGATGTCCTCGGCGTCTGGGAAGGGTGAGAAAGCGGTCAATGTGGTTTCAAAACATGTTCCCGTTTGACTCATGTTCCTGAAAGTCCCAGACCGCTGTCGCCGGACCGAACAGGCCGCACGAACCTCCACATGAATCCCGACCCGACCAAAGCCGCTCTCGACGCGCAGGCGCTCAACACGGGGGAGCGCACCCGCTACCTCGCGATCCTGACCGCCCTCCAGGGATTGGCCGCCGGCCTGCCCGCCGAGATCCAGCCGATGTTCGAGGACGTCAAATCCAAGATCAACGCGACCCTCACCCAGTTGCCGCCGCTCGAAATGGTGGCCGGCGCGATCGAGGCCAAGGGGATCTTCGACTACGTCCAGTACGCCTACCAACGCTGGAACGATTCCATGCAGGAGATCAGCGGGTTGGTCGGGAAGCTCGCCTCGAAGCTCGAAGGCTCCGTCACCGCCCCTGCCCTCTGCGGCAAGATCGACGAGGCCATCGCCGCCCGGCTCGCCGCCGGGGATCTGGTGCTCAAGGCCACACACCTCGCGCTCTTGGGCCAATCTCGTGCCGACGCCGAGAAGGATTTCGGCGTCCGTCAGGGCATCCGCACAACCCGCAAAGCCGCGATCGGCGGGGCCGGCCTGCTGGTCCCGACCGCCGAGGAGGCCCTCGACGGGGA
This sequence comes from Verrucomicrobiota bacterium, assembly GCA_025363585.1. GTDB lineage: Bacteria > Verrucomicrobiota > Verrucomicrobiia > Limisphaerales > UBA9464 > UBA6176. The sequence goes on from JANYDN010000010.1 coordinate 3,158, forward strand.
CGAGACCGTGTTCAACGGCCGTCTCGACACGGCCAAGGTCCGCACTGAGGAGATCCGCCAGGCGACCGGTGCGACCGGCGAGTTGCCCATTGGCTTCACGGGACTCGTGTGGGGCGACGAAGCCCAATACCGGGGCCAACTCGAAGTCGCGAAAATGGGAGCCACCGCTGCCCGTTCGAAGACCAGCGCGACCGCAGCCTCCGATGCCCGGCGCCCGGACCCTTTGATCGGCGGCGGCGGTGCGAATGCCGGATCCGGAACGGCGAAATCCGACCGGGTGCTCTGATGCTCCAACGACCGAACTGAACCCAAACCAACCAGCCCATGTCCGACAGCAACTTCGAAATCCGCAGGCAGGCGCTCGGGACCCCAAACCAATCCGGAGTGCTCCTCCAACCCACCGGCGTCACCTCTCTTCCCCGCGGTACCGCCGTGGCATTCGACGGCTCGCTCAACTTGGTCGAGGCCGAACCCGGTTCGCCGTTCATCGGTTTCCTTCGGCGCGAGGTCAACACGGTCGGACCCACGCTGGCCGACAGCGTGTTCGGGCTCAGCGTCGGCGCGGAGCCGCGGCTGGATCTTCCGGAACTGTTCGGCAGCGCGGTGTCTGCCGAGGCAGCGATCGAGGTCGAGGCCGAAGGGGCCGATTATCTCGTCGCCGCAGGCGACGGTGCGGTCGGTCCGATCACCAACGCCACCGCGGCCAAGACCGGCCTGACCTTCCGGGGCGGCAAGTTCTCCGTCGCGCAGACGGGCGAGCGCGTCGAATTCGTCCTCGCGGCGCAGTTGCCCCCGGTCAATGCGGGCTTCGCTCGAATCCGCGCGGTCCGCTTCGGTGGCGCGTGATCGATCCAGTGCTTCAACAACAACCTCCGAACCAGATCAACTCATGGACCGACGTGAACTTCAAACGCGCCTGAGTGGCGCCGCCAATCCGTTCCAAAGGCGCGTCATCGAGGCGCGCCACAGCCCCCGTGGCATCCCGATCCGGGGACTCGCCGGCGCCAAATGGAATCCCGGGATCGGCAACGGCTTCTACTCGGGCACTCCGCTCGAAACCGCCATCAATGGTGCCCTCGACGAAACCATCGACGCCGCCGGGGATCCCGCGGCCATTACCGCCGCTTCGGACCGCATGCAGGCCGCCGCGGCCGATGCCACGGGCCGGGCGATGGTCCAGTTGTCCGGCATCCGCGTGCAGGCCTCGACCAACTTCTTGGTCCCGAGCCTTCGCTGGGTCCTGGCCTTCGGCGAAGTCATCATCCTCGCCGACGACCAACGCCCCTACTGGCAGAACAACAGCCGGCAGGAGATCAACGTCAGCATGCTCACCGGCCAGGACGGCCAGGAGCAGCGCGTCCGCGCGGTCAAGAGCCAGGAGGAGATCGCCATCACGTTGGCGATGTTGAAGACGGACCGTTACGAGTACGCCCTCCGCGACATCAACAACGGCAATGTCGTGCAGTCCGCGATGGCGAACTTCGACATGGCGTTCGACGCGAACGCCGCGTTGGAACGTAAGGTCCGGACGCTGAACACGGCTTCGATCGGTTCCGGCGGATCCTTTGGCGCTTTCACCTTCACCGGCGCGAAGGCCAGCCGCGTGTTCGTCGCCCACTCGTTCATCGACCAGAGCAACCTGCCGGCGACGAACGATTTCGTCATCGACTCGACGACGTTGGGTCTCGTTGGAAATCCCGGCGGCACCGCCAACACGACGACCACCGGGTTCCGCAAGGAGGTGTTTGACATCGTCACCTGGTACTCCGCGGCGTGGGGCGACTCGTTCCGCGAGGGGCCGGTGTCGCCGTCCGGCGTTATCCTGGTCCCGTCGAGCGACGTGGCCGCGATCGGCACCTCGCTCGGGCTTGCCGCCGCGTTGCAGAGCCAGATTGCAGAGGACATCAAGGCGCACGGCTTCTCCAAGGTCACGTGGCTCGGCCGCGAGTACACGCTCGTGCCCGACAACACGCTGGCCCCCGGCACCTGCTTCGTGCCGATGAACCGGCCTTTGTTCCAGTTGTTCCTCAAGCCCGGCATGGACCTTGAGGACGTCCAGACGGACAAGATGAACAACAAGGAGTCCCGGGCGCAGGCGAAGGTCTGGGGCTTCCACGCCCCGGCCCATTGGCGCGTCAACGGCCTTCGGATCCGCTACCGCACGGCCGCCTGATCGTCGGACCCCGCTGAATGCCCACGCCGGAATCCAACCGAACCATGAGCCTATCTTCCGTCATTCCTCCCGTCGTAGCGACGGGTCAAATCGCCACGGCCCGCGAGCCGTTGTACGGCGGTGAAATCAAGGTCCACGCCTCGCCGAAAAGCACCCTTGAGATCGCCGTCCACACGCTGCGCACCCACGACACCGGCGACACCTCGCTCGACAGTGGCTATGCCATCGGGCTGGCCGCCGAACCCCGCTCGCTCCTGCTGATGCTGAAAGGCAAGGCGGTGGTATCGGCCAGCGCGGACATGGTGTTCACGGTGGTCGGGACCGACCAAACCGGGGCGGCGCTCACGGGCACTGCCACGTTCAAGATCCCCGCGTGGCGGGATCTTCCCGACCGCACCTTCGCCGCCGGTTACTCGACGAGTGTCGAGGTCACCGCGGGCAAGCTGTTCAAGTCGGTCGTGTCCATCACGCCGGCGGTCCCGCAGAACGTGATCGACCAGGCGCCGACCGGATTCGCCTTTGTGCTGCTCGCGATCCCGTCCGCCGACTCCTTCAACGAGATCGGCTGCACCACCGAGTCGAACTTCAACTCCGTCACCCGGCCCGCGAAGACGATCATGTGCGGGATGGACGGGAAGTTCGTCAAACGCGGCCGCAGCCCGGTCGGCGAACTCTCCATCTCATGCAAAACTCTCGACCATTTCGGCGGCATCCGCCGACTCGAAGGTGTCACGGGTGCCACGATCCTCCTGCAACCGCTCAAGGGCGATCTCGTTGCGTCCGAGCATCTCCTGTTCACCGGCGTCACGCTGACCTCGAACTCCAAGGCCGGCGAAGGCGAGGACGAGGCATCGCAGTCCGGCACCGGACAGTTCGAGTTGATGGCGATCATCCCCGCGAAGGACGCGGCGTAGGCCCCAACGATATGCTCACGGACCAAGATCTGCGTCACACCTGCGTCAACTTCGCGTTCGGCATGGCGAGCGCATCGGTCGGCGCCATCGCGTCGATCGCCAACATCGAGCAGACCCTTCGGGTGTTCCTGCTGTTGCTCTCGGTCGCGTTGACAAGCCTCTCCCTCGTCAACGCCGTGCTCGCGGCGATGCGCCGGTGGAAGGGCCGTCTCCCGGTGTCCACGCAGGCGGAACCGGCACCGACGAACCACAAAGATCCTCCCGCCGCCGGCGGGGTGTCGTTGCCTTGGGTGTGCCTCCTCGCCGCGATCCTGTTGTCGATGGCGATGCTGGCGTCGTGCTCGAAGTCCGACGGGCGTTTGGTGGGTGCCGACGGCATCGAGTACGTGCGGGTGCACAAGGGCAAAGCGGTTGTCCCCGGCAGGATCGGGGAAGTCGATCTCTGGCAAAGGGTCGGGGCCATCGGGACCGGCAAGCGCGTGTATCTCCGCACGCTGCAAACTTCCGGGGATACGCTTCCTCCAACGTTCATCGGCTCGGGAGTGTTGCCATGACACTGACCCAAAGCGGACCCCCTTGGAAATCGGCGTCGGTGCGCATGGCGGCGATCTGCCTGATGGTCGTCGCACTCGTGGGCTGCTCGACGCCGAGCGACAAGACGCGTGCCGCGCTGGAGAAGGTCCAGAAGGCGGAGTCCATCATCTCCACGAATCGGGCGGCACAAGTCCAGAAGGCGGCCGTGATGGTCAGCGGTGTCGGCCATGCCCTGGCCCGTGAAACCAACCGTAGCCCGGCGCTCATGCTGGCCTACGACTTGAACGGCCGCGCGGCCAACATCCTGGGGCCGCCGTCCTACGCGGATGGGCTCTCGATCGCTGATGCCGTGAGGTCGTCGTTGTCCCCGATCGTCGAGGACCAGATCCGTGCGGCCTCCATCCTCGCGCGCATCGACGGCACGGTCACGAGCCTTCAACTGAAGATGGACTCCTTGAACGGCACCAAGGCGAAGGCGGATGAATCCCGGGACACCTTGATGGTCGACCAATCGAAGCAGGCCGACAGTTTCGTGAAGTGGCGGCACCGGGTGATCTTCGCTGGCTTGGCGGTCCTCGGCATTTTCATGGCCCCCTTCGTGTTGCAGGTGGCCGAAATGGCGTTCCCCGCGTTCGCCCCGCTGACATCGGTCTTCGGAGGGCTGGCGGCAGCCCCGGGCCGGTTGCTCCTACATGCCGTGCCCTCGGCGGCCAAGGCGATCGGCGTCGTCAGCGCCAAACTCCACGGGGAAACCACGGGAGCATTGGAGGATGTCACCGCGGCCGTGAAAGCGATCAAGGCCGCACACCCGGAAGACTGGGAATCCAAGTGGAAGAAATTCTTCCTGTCCGCGACCGACGATCCGACGCGGGAAACCATCCGAGACGCGGCAAGGAACGCTCCCGGTGTCCAAGTCTGATTTTCACGATGGCAGGCGTTCGCGCCCGCCGGTGATCGGCGCGCCCTCCCCAACGGGAGGCCGCGCGCGACCTCTTACAACCACGCCAGCCTCGGCAACCGAAGGCTCAATCCCACCCAACTCATGAGCCTCGCCGTCCGCGAAGCCACGGACATCGTCCGCGTGTTGTTGGGTGATCTCAACGACGCGGAACCGGACTATCCCCTGGAGGGCGTCGACCGTGCCGTCCGAGCGGGCGTGAGGTTGCTGTTGGTCGCTGGGCTCCAGTTGAACCCGTGCCGCTCGGGCGTTGTCCGGCAGGATGGAAGCGACCCGACCGCCACCGAATTCGCCCTGCTCTGCTACAAGATCGCGCGGCAATACGTCGCGTCCCAACCGGACCGCTACGAGTTCGCCATGCGCGCGCTCCGTGAGAGGTTCGGCGGATGGTCCAACCTCCTGCTCGATCTCGAAGAGCGGATCCACGATCTGGAGAACGGATCGATGTTCGATTCGTGGCAACAGCTCAACGCGTTCCTCGAAGGCAATCGCGGTCTCAAGCTGGGCTACGTCGCGACGCGGATGGTGGGCCAATACCCGCATCGCGAGCAGCAGTACCCGACCCCTTCCGGCGGCAACGGCGGCGTCCAACAGGCCCCGATGTATTGATCCATGCCCACCTTCGACAATCCGACGGATCAAGACGTCCTCTTCGCGGCGGAGGGCGCCATCTGGCTTTGGCCGGCCCTCACGGACGGTTCCGCCGATACCGCAAACCCCGTGTGGATCGGCGTCGAGGTCGAGGGCATCCGCCTTTCGACGCGGTACCAGAAGGTGAAGATCGCCGGCTCCGGGGCAGCGTTTCCCGTCGAGAAGATCGTTGGCGAGGAACACTCAATCGGCATCGACCGAGTGTGGGTTCGGCGTTCCGGCGGCACCGACGTCCGCTTCGTGCGCGACAAGGACTACGTGCTGCGCATCGAGTTCGCGAGCGAGCGCGTGGCCGGTGTCACCGACGATCGGACCTACAAGGGTGTGCGCCCCGACGAGCGTTCGCTCGACAGCCAAGGCGTCCACGAGTTCACCGAACGGCAGGTCTTCACCGCCCAACAACTGGAGTGACCCATGGTTACCGCCGAACTATCCGAAGACGGACAGGTCAACCTGCGTTGGTCCTCCGGGGAAGCCGCGCGGGTCGGCTTCGTGGGCAAGGACGCCACTGAAACCGCGGTCGACCTAACGGGATACACGGCTCGCTGCGTGATCCGTCGATGCGTCGACGGTGAAGTCCTCTTCGAACTCGACGGCACTGGCGGCGGCGCCGTCGTGGATACGCCCGAGACGAGCGGTCGCGTGGTCGTCGAGTATCCGCTGACGCTCTGCGGGATCTGCGTCTACGGCGTGACGATCGTTCCCGCGACCGGCAGTCCGACCGAAATCGCACGCGGGTCGATCTCCGTGAACCCGCCGATCTGAGCGCTCATGCCGATCGCCATCTCATCCGTGACGGTGGAACTCGACATCCCGTCGATCATCGCCGTTGAGGTGCAAATCGCAGTGGGCGTCCGGGGCGCCGCGGGTCCCCCTGGCACCACGACTTGGATCGGTATCACCGACAAGCCGGCGTCATTTCCTCCATCGGCGCACACGCATCCCTCCACCGACATCAATGACTCGCAGGCTACGGGGCGGGCGTTGATCGAGGCTGCCACGCCCGAAGCCGGAAGATCAGTTCTCGAACTCGGAACTGCAGCGACGCATTCGGAGTCCGATTTCGAACCGGCTGGTTCGGTGGCCGCCCACATTGCCGCCTCGGATCCGCATCCGCAGTACGCGACCCTGTCCGAAGCCGCCGCGGCAGCGCCGGTACAATCGGTTGCCGGCCGCGGCGGGAACGTGGTCCTGGTCAAAGGCGACGTCGGGCTGGGGAATGCAGACGACACGGCAGACACGGCCAAGCCCGTCAGCACGGCCCAAGCGACGGCCGATTCGGCAGCGGCAGAGGCCGCGGTGGCGGAGGCCGCCGGCGCGCTCGCCTTGCACGTGGCGGCATCCGATCCGCACCCGCAGTACCTCACCGCCGCTGACGTCTCCGCTGCCCCGGTGCTGTCCGTTGCGGGCCGCGTTGGGAATGTGGTCCTGGCAAAAGGAGACGTCGGACTCGCGAGCGTCGACAACACGGCGGATTCAGCAAAGCCCGTCAGCACGGCTCAGGCGGCATCCGATTCGGCAGCAACCGCCACCGCGGTAGCCGAGTCCGCCGCAGCGCTCGCCTCGCACGTCGCGGCCTCCGATCCGCATCCGCAGTACACCACGGACGCGGAGGCCGCAGCAGCCGCACCCGTGCAATCCGTGGCCGGCCGCGGTGGAAACGTGATCCTGACGAAAGGAGATGTCGGGCTTGGTAGCGCTGATAACACGGCGGACTCGGCGAAGCCCGTCAGCACGGCGCAGGCAGCGGCAGACTCGGCGGCGACGGCGTCGGCTGTGGCCACGGCCGCAGGCGCCCTGACCTCTCACATTGTAGCCTCCGATCCGCATCCGCAGTACACCACGGACGTGGAGGCCGCAGCGGCCGCGCCGGTCCAATCCGTTGCGGGCCGCGCTGGGAACGTTGTCCTGACGAAAGGAGACGTCGGGCTTGGTAGCGCTGATAACACCGCGGACTCGGCGAAGCCCGTCAGCACGGCGCAGGCAGCGGCAGATTCGGCGGCGACTGCCGCCGCGATCTCGACGGCCGCGGGCGCGTTGGCCTCGCACCTCGCCGCCTCCGATCCGCATCCGCAGTACACCACGGACGCGGAAGCCGCCGCAGCCGCACCGGTTCAATCGGTCGCCGGCCGCGCGGGGAACGTTGTCCTGGCGAAAGGCGACGTCGGGCTCGGCAGCACCGACAACACGGCCGACTCAGCCAAGCCCGTCAGCACGGCTCAAGCGGCGGCCGACTCGGCATCGACGGCCGCCGCGATCTCGACGGCAGCCGGTGCGTTGGCGTCGCACGTTTCTGCCTCCGATCCGCATCCGCAGTACACGACGGACGCGGAAGCCGCAGCAGCCTCCCCGGTTCAATCGGTCGCGGGCCGCATTGGGAACGTTGTCCTGGCGAAAGGCGACGTCGGGCTCGGCAGCACCGACAACACGGCCGACGTGGACAAACCCGTCAGCACTGCGCAGGCGGCGGCCCTTGCGGGCAAGGCGGCGACCGCGGACATCCGCTTCAAGGGCGGTTTGTTCCTCGGCCTCTCCTGCGGCTACACGCCCAGCGCGGTCGGTGCCGATCCCAACGAGGTCACGATTCCCTACAGCAAGGCCGACGGCACCACCGTCCTGACCTGGACGATCCGCCGCATCACGTTCCGCGTGGCGACTGCGGGAGGATCCCCCTCGATGCGCGTCGAGAAATCCACGGTGGCCGGTGGCTTCAGCGCCGCGACGGTCGCGACCCTGACGATTGCCGCCGGCGACAGCCGCGTGTCCACGACGGCGTCCCTCGGGACCGTGTCGTCGGGCGATACTTTGCGCTTCAACGCACTGGACCTCGGCAGCGGTGCCGCGGGCTGGACGGTCACCATCGAATTGGGAGAGTCCTCATGAGCAATTGGAAAATGTACAAGTCCACGGGCAACGGCTTTGGCGCCGTCACCGGGCAGGCGGGCAGCCTCGTAACGCAACTCGACGCCGTGCTGGTCAACGGCGGCGCCACGCAAGGCATCACCTCGATCACGCGCTCGGGATCGACGGCCACCGTCACCTGTGCGGCGGCCCACAACATCACCGTCGGACAGAACGATTGGGTCACCCTTTCGGGCGCATCGCAGTCCGACTACAACGGCACCTTCCAGGTGTTGGCGACCTCGACGACGGTCTTCACCTATACCGTTGCCAACTCGCCCGCGACTCCGGCCACCGGCACCTGCCTCTGGAACCATCCGGGCGCCGGTTGGACCACGGTATTCACGGCCACCAACAAGCGCGTGTACCTGAACGGTTCGGGCGCCTTGTCGCGGCGCTACTTCCGTATCAACGACGCGGCCGCCGGCGTCGGTGGCGCGAAGGAAGCGTTGATCCGCGGGTTCACGACGATGTCGGACATCGACACGGGCACCAATCCGTTCCCAACGAACGCGCAATGCGCCAACACGCAGAATTCACACGCGATCAACAAGAGCCAGACGGCGGACGCCACGGCGCGCGCGTGGTTCATCTTCGCCGACGACCGGACCTGTTACATTTTCATCGTCAACGGCTCCGGGAACTACGCGCCGGTCCTCTTCGGCGAGTACTACTCCTTCACTCCGGGAGACACGACGGCGTGCATGCTGTGCGGGCAGATCACGGAGAATTCCTACAGCACGGTCAGCGGGTTCGCGATGTCCAACGCGGCGAATGCCGCGGCCGGTTCCTGCACGTCCGGCTACACCTGCGGGGACGGCGCGCTCTTCAAAAACTCGACCCAATTTGGCATCCCTTACTGCCAGTTTCAACAGTC
>JANYDN010000140.1 GCA_025363585.1 Verrucomicrobiota bacterium
GTCGCACCTGCTTCCCGCGGACTGGCAGAAGCGGTTGCCCAACAACTCGACGCCCTATTCCTCCACCATCGTTTTCCTGGTGCGAAAGGGGAATCCGAAGGGCATCAAGGATTGGGACGATTTGGTCCGACCGGGCATCGAGGTGATCACGCCGAATCCCAAAACCTCCGGCGGCGCCCGCTGGAACTACCTCGCCGCCTGGGGCTACGCCCTGAAGAAAAACGGCGGGGACGCGGCCAAGGCCAAGGAGTTCGTTGGACGCCTCTTCAAAAACGTCCCGGTGCTCGACACGGGCGCGCGCGGCGCGACCACGACCTTTGCCCAACGCGGCATCGGCGATGTCCTGATCGCTTGGGAAAACGAGGCGCTCCTCTCGATCAAGGAAGGCGGGAAGGACGGCGGCGAACTGGTCGTTCCTTCCGTCAGCATCCTGGCCGAACCACCCGTCGCGCTCGTCGACGCGGTCGCCAAGCGGCATGGAACGACGCAAATCGCAAAGGCCTATCTCGAGTTCCTCTACACCGAACCGGCGCAGGAAGCCGCGGCGCGCAATTTCTACCGGCCGCGTCTGGAAAGCGTCGCGAAGAAGCACGAGGCGGAATTCCCGAAGCTGGAAATGTTCACCATCGACGCCGTGTTCGGCGGTTGGGCCAAGGCGCACAAGGCGCATTTCGCCGAAGGCGGTTCGTACGACTCCATCGCGGTGAGGTAGGTTTTGCGTTTCGGGGGTTCCGTCCGGCCATTCGTCCGGGCATCCTTTCCCCCACGTCTCCGCCCGGTGACCGCCGGGCGGAGCTTTCCATGTCGTCGAACGCAAAACGCATCCTGCCCGGATTCGGACTGTCGCTGGGGTACACCCTGGCGTACCTCGGCGCGCTCGTATTGATCCCCATTGGCGGCCTTGTCCTGCGGTCGCTGCGCATCTCGCCCTCCGATTTCTGGCATTTGGCGACGACTCCCCGCGCGCTCGCGGCGTTCAAGCTGACCTTCTCGGCGTCCTTCGTCGCCGCATTGATCAACTCGGTGATGGGCACGCTGCTGGCGTGGATCCTGACCCGTTATTCGTTCCCGGGCCGAAGGATGCTGGATGCGCTGATCGATTTCCCGTTCGCGCTGCCGACCGCCGTGGCCGGCCTGACCCTCGCCGACATGTTTGGACCGCACGGATGGCTCGGGAAGTTCCTCGTGCCGCTGGGAATCAAGGCCGTCTACAGCCCGTTGGGCGTTACCCTCGCGCTCACGTTCGTCGGAATGCCCTTCGTGGTACGTACCCTCCAACCGGTGTTGGAATCGCTCGATCGCGATGTCGAGGAAGCGGCGGCCGTCCTCGGCGCGGGACGCTGGACCACTTTCCGCCGAGTGATCGCCCCGCTGCTGTTTCCCCCGCTCCTCACGGGCTTCGCGTTGTCCTTTGCCCGCGCGATCGGCGAATACGGATCCGTGGTGTTCATCTCGGGCAATCTCCAGGGCAAGACCGAGATCGCGCCGTACCTCGTTTGGCTCCGGCTCGAGGACTACGATTACGACGGCGCGATGGCGCTGTCCTTGATCCTCCTGGTCGTTTCGTTCGTCCTCCTCGGCGTGATCAACACGCTCGAGCGCTGGGCGGGAAGATTCCAAACCTGACCATGGCCGGCATCGTCACCCGAGTTCGACCCAGGACGGATGCGCGTTCCCAACGCGGGTCCGAGGAACCGGCGTGGGTGCGTGGGTCGTTGATCGCGGCGGGCGGCTTGTTCGCGGCGGTGTTCCTGGTGTTGCCGCTCGCCAACGTTTTCTGGCAGGCCTTTTCCAAGGGTTGGTTCGTCTACATCCAGGCCATCCGGCATCCGGATTCCTGGGCAGCCATCCGGCTCACGTTGGTCGTCGCGGCGATCACCGTGCCGTTCAACACGGTGTTCGGCATCTCCGCCGCATGGTGCATCGCCAAGTTCGAGTTCCGCGGGAAGGCGCTCCTCACCACGCTCATCGATCTTCCGTTCTCCGTTTCGCCGGTCGTCGCGGGGCTCATGTTCGCGGTGCTGTTCGGGTTGCAGGGTTACTGGGGCGACTGGTTCCAGGCCCGCGATATCAAGGTGATTTTCGCGACGCCCGGAATCGTCCTCGCCACGATCTTCGTCACGTTTCCTTTCGTCGCACGCGAGTTGATCCCGGTGATGAAGGCCGGTGGATCCGACCAGGAACAGGCCGCGCTCACGCTCGGCGCGAGCGGTTGGCAGACCTTTTTCCGCGTCACGTTGCCGAACATCAAATGGGGACTGCTCTACGGGATCATCCTCTGCAACGCGCGCGCCATGGGCGAATACGGCGCCGTGTCCGTCGTCTCCGGCCACATCGGCGGGCGCACCGACACGCTGCCGCTGCGCATCGACAAACTCTACGTCGGGTACCAGGGCGCCGCGGCGTTCGCGTGCGCGAGCCTTCTCGCGCTCCTCGCCCTCGTGACCCTCGCCATCAAGTCCTACCTCGAGTGGCGCGCCGATGCCGCGCATGCCCAGGGACAGTCCGACGTCTCCGAATCCGACAAAACCCCGAACCCGTGAGCATCGAACTACGCAACGTCAGCAAACGATTCGGCGATGTGGTCGCCGTCGACGACGTCTCGTTCTCGGTCGGGGACGGGGAACTCGTCGCGCTCCTCGGTCCCAGCGGCGGCGGAAAAACCACCGTGCTCCGCATGATCGCCGGGCTCGAGATGCCGAGCGGCGGCGATCTCCTCATCCGCGGCCAGCGCGTCAATGACGTCGCCGTCCAGCAACGCAACATCGGCTTCGTGTTCCAGGGCTACGCGTTGTTCCGCACGATGTCGGTCTTCGACAACATCGCCTTCGGCCTCTCGATCCGCCGGTGGTCCCGGTCCGACATCCAATCGCGGGTCGAGGAACTCGTCGGGATCTTCGGCCTCGGCGGACTCGAACGCCGCCTGCCGCACCAATTGTCCGGCGGCCAGCGTCAACGCGTCGCCATCGCCCGCGCGCTGGCATCGAAGCCCGGTGTCCTCCTTCTCGACGAACCGTTCGCGGCCGTCGACGCCAAGATCCGGCAGGAACTCCGCGAGTGGCTGGTCCGGCTGCACGACCAGCTCGACGTCACGACCGTGTTCGTCACGCACGACCAGGAGGAAGCGATGGAGGTCGCCAGTCGCATCGTGATTTTCTCACGCGGCAAACTCGAGCAGATCGGCAGCCCGCGCGATGTCTACGAGCAGCCGGTGAACGAGTTCGTCGCGCGGTTCATCGGCGTGATGAACGTGCTCGAGTTGACGGTGAAGGGAGGCGTCGCCCAGTTCGGCCAATTGAGTTTCCCGTCGCACGGAAAGGCCGACGGCCAAACCCTCCGGATCGGGTTCCGTCCGTACGCGATCAAGGTGTCGCGCAACCCGGCGGAGTACCCGTTCCGGGCGGTGTTGAAGCACGTGTTCTTCCTCGGCGTGATGCTGCGGATCGAGTTGGTCACGCCGGAGGGATCGAGCCTTCGCGTGCGCATCAGCAAGGAGGAGTTCTCGCGCCTCGGGTTGGTCGAGGACGAGCCCGTGAGCTTTTTCATCCGCGAATACCGCGTGCTCGGCGGAGACGGCGAGTTCGAGGCGCACGCCAATTCGGTCCTGCCCGAGGGCTTCGGCGAGGGAATCTAGTGCGCCCGGCGCTCCCGCAATCGGGGGGCTTGGCGGCGCTCGTCCGCCCGCGTAGCGTCCCGCCCATGAATTCCCGTGTCCTCGCCGTGCTGGCGGCGTTGTGTGCCTTCGCGGCCCACGCGGCCGACTCCTTCTCCATTGCCGTGATCCCGAAGGGCACCACCCACGAGTTCTGGAAATCCATCCACGCCGGCGCCGTCAAGGCCCAGCGCGAACTCGAGGGGCAGGGCGTGAAGGTCCGCCTTTTCTGGAAGGGCCCCGACCGCGAGGACGACCGCGACAAACAAATCCAGGTGGTCGAGAATTTCACGGCGCGCAAGGTCAGCGGCATCGTCCTCGCCCCGCTCGATTCACAGGCTCTCGTCAGCCCCGTCCTCAGCGCCAAACAATCCGGCATCCCCGTGCTGGTCATGGATTCCGACCTCAAGTCCGACGCGCAGATCAGCTTCGTGGCCACCGACAATTTCCTCGGCGGCCAACTTGGTGGCGAGCACCTCGCGAAACTCCTCGGCGGGAAGGGCAACGTGATCCTCCTGCGCTACCAGGTGGGCAGCGCCAGCACCGAGGCGCGCGAGTTGGGCTTCCTCGACGCGATGAAGAAATTCCCCGACATCAAGGTGATCTCGTCGAACCAGTACGCCGGTGCCACGCACGAGCTCGCGTACCAAGCCGCGCAGAATCTTCTCAACCGCTTTGGCACCCAGGTGAACGGCGTGTTCTGCCCGAACGAAACCGTCACCGTGATGGTGGGCAAGGCGCTCCGTGACCGCGGGCTCGCCGCCGGCAAGGTCAAGGTCGTCGGTTTCGATTCCGGCTCGCAGTCGGTGCAGGATCTCAAGGCCGGCGACGTCCAGGCGCTCGTGGTGCAGAACCCCGTGAAGATGGGTTACCTCTCGGTCATCACGCTCGTGCAACAACTGCAGGGGAAGAAAGTCGAGAAGCGGATCGATACCGGCGTGAGCGTCGCGACGAAGGACAACATGGACGAGCCCGCGACCCAGGAACTGCTCAATCCCCCGATCAAGCAGTACCTGAACGAATGAGCCAACGCCTCGAGCTCGCCGGCATCCGAAAGGCGTTCGGCGCCACCCAGGCCCTCGGCGGCGTCTCGCTGGACGTCGGCCCCGGCGAGGCCCTCGCCGTCATCGGCGAGAACGGCGCGGGCAAGAGCACCCTCATGAAGGTGCTCAGCGGCGCGCATCGGCCCGACGAGGGTTCCATGCGCCTCGACGGCGAGCCCTACGCTCCCGGGGATCCCCTCGAGGCCCGGCGTCGCGGCGTCGCGATGATCTACCAGGAGCTCAACCTCGCGCCCCACCTCTCCGTCGCCGAGAACATCGTCCTCGGCGTCGAGCCCGGCCGGTTCGGATGGGTCGACGGCCGACGCCGGCGCGAACAGGCGCGCCGCGCGCTCGACGAGTTGCAGTCGGGAATCGATCCCGACGCACCGGTGTCGTCGCTCACCATCGCGCGGCAGCAGTTGGTGGAAATCGCGCGCGCCCTCGTGCACGAGCCGCGCCTGCTGATCCTCGACGAGCCGACGAGCAGTCTCACCGGCGTCGACGTAAGCCACTTGTTTAAGGTGCTTGATCGCCTCCGCCGTCGCGGGGTGAGCCTGCTTTACATCAGTCATTTCCTCGAGGAGTGCCAGACGGTGTGCACGCGGTTCACGGTGTTGCGCGACGGCAAGACGGTCGCCGGCGGGGAACTCGCGACGACGCCGCTTCCGGAAATCATCCGCGCGATGGTCGGCCGCGAGGTGAAGGATCTCTTTCCGCGGACACCGCATGAAATCGGCGCGCCCGTCCTCGAGGTCCATGATCTGGCCGGGCGCGAGAAGCCGCGGCGTGCCGGCTTCACGCTGCGTGCCGGCGAGATCCTCGGCGTGTTCGGACTTGTCGGCGCCGGCCGCACCGAAACCCTTCGCGCCGTCTTCGGTCTCGATCCCGTCGACTCGGGCGAGGTTGTTTTCGGAGGTCGCAAGCAAACCTCGACCACTCCCCAACGCCGGCTCCGCTCGGGAATGGCGCTGCTCAGCGAGGATCGCAAGCAGGAGGGATTGCTGCTGAACCGCGGCATCGCCGAGAACCTTCTGCTCACGCGGCTCGGTCCGGTGAGTTCGTGCGGGTTCGTCCGGCCCAAGGCCGAGTCGCGGACCACGCTCGACTGGATGGAACGGCTCGAGGTCCGGGCCCAGAACGAGCGCCAGCCCATCGGCGAACTCTCGGGAGGCAACCAACAGAAGGTCGCCTTCGGCCGCTTGCTTTACCACGACGCCCGCGTGTTGCTGCTGGACGAACCGACGCGCGGCATCGACGTCGGATCAAAGGCCGCGATCTATCGCCGCATCGGGCAGGCCGCGGCCGAGGGACGCGCGGTCGCCATCGTGAGCTCGTACATCCCCGAGTTGATCGGCGTGTGCGACACCATCGCCGTGATGTGCCGCGGCGAGATCGTCGCGGTGCGCCCCGTTTCCGAATGGAACCAACACGCCCTCGTCGCCGCCGCCATCGGGCAATCGACGGAATCCCCGGCCACGGTTCCCGTTTCCTGAATCTCGTTCCATGACCCCAGCATCCACCACGTCCGCCGGATGGAATGTCCGACTCAAGCGTCTCGTGCAGGTCGGTGGCCCGTTCCTCGGGTTGATCCTCGTCGTGCTTTTCTTCGCGTTCGCCCACGACGAATCCGGCGAGTCCGCGAGGGCGACCATCCTGTCACCCGGCAACCTCAAGACCGTCCTCGTCCAGACGGTCATCGTCGGCATCGGCGCGCTCGGCATGACGCTCGTCATCGTCGCCGGGGGCATCGATCTCAGCGCCGGTTCCGTCGTCGCCTGTGCCAGCGTGGTCGGCGCGCGTTTGGTGGTCGCCGGGTGGCCCACGCTTGGCATCGCGCTGGTGGCCATCGCCGCGGGAGGCGTCGTCGGTCTGTTGAACGGCGCGCTGGTCGCCGGGTTCCGCCTGATGCCCTTCATCGTCACGCTCGGTTCGATGAGCATCGTCCGCGGCATCGCGAAGTCGCTCGCGTCGAACCAAGCCATCAGCATCCCTCGCCAATCGCCGGTGGTCTCGCTCATGGCGGTCGAGCATCCGGATACGTTTTTCCCGTTGCCGCCGGGCGTGTGGATCATGCTGGCGCTCGGCGCCCTCACGGCGCTGGTCCTTCGCCAAAGCATCTTCGGCCGCCACGTCGTCGCGATCGGATCGAACGAGGCGACCGCCCGGCTTTGCGGCGTCCGGGTGCGCACGACCAAGATCGCGGTGTACGCGCTGGCCGGACTTTGTTTCGGGCTCGCGGGATTGCTCCAGTTGTCGCGGCTGACGCAGGGCGCGCCGACCGTCGCGGTCGGACTCGAACTCGACATCATCGCGGCCGTGGTGATCGGCGGCGCGAGCCTGAGCGGCGGCACCGGCAGCGTGATGGGCGCGTTGGTCGGCGCGTTCCTGATGGCGCTCCTGCGCAGCGGCAGCACGCAGATCGGCTGGGACAACGAGGTCCAGGAAATCATCATCGGCCTCGTCATCGTGTTGGCCGTCGGTCTCGACAAGTGGCGCCAGGGAAAGCGCGGTTGAGATTCTTCGCGGGTGGACCTTCCGCCCCGCGGAACCCAATCTCCCGATGCCATGACCATCGGAGTTCCCCGCGAGATCAAGCCGCAGGAGCATCGCGTCGCGTTGCTCCCGTCCGCCGCCTACCAGCTCGTCCGACGCGGCCATTCGGTCGTGTTTGAATCCGGCGCCGGCATTGGTGCCGGGTTCTCCGACGACGATTACCTTGCCGCCGGCGCCACGCGTGCAACGGACCACGCGGCGGTCTTCGCCGCGGCCGACTTGATCGTGAAGGTGAAGGAACCGTTGCCCTCGGAATACCCGTTGCTTCGTCGCGGCCAATTGCTCTTCACGTACCTTCACCTCGCGGCGTCGCGTCCGCTGACCGACGGCCTCATGGCGTCCGGCGCGACCTGCATAGCCTACGAGACCGTCGAGGCGAACCACCGGCTCCCGTTGCTCGAGCCGATGAGCGAGATCGCCGGCCGCATGAGCGTGTTGGTCGGCGGTTACTTCCTCGCGAAGCACCAGGGCGGATCCGGACGTTTGCTCGGCGGGGTGCCGGGCGTGTTGCCGGGACGCGTGCTCGTGCTCGGCGGCGGCGTCTCGGGCGTGAACGCGGCGCGAATGGCCACCGGACTCGGCGCCGAGGTGACCATCCTCGAGGTCGACATCGAGCGGATGCGCTTCCTCGACATCACGCTGCACACCGCGCACACGCTCTATTCGAGCGAGGCGCATCTGCTCGAGCAATTGCCGGAGGTCGACCTGTTGATCGGCGCCGTCCTCGTGCCCGGCGCGCGCGCGCCGAAACTCATCACGCGCCAGATGCTGCGCCGGATGCGGCCCGGCAGCGTGCTGGTGGACATCGCGATCGACCAGGGCGGTTGTTGCGAGACATCGCGTCCCACGACGCACGAGAATCCCGTGTTCGTGGAGGAAGGCGTGACCCATTACTGCGTCGCGAACATGCCGGGCGCGTACGCGCGGACCGCGACCGAGGCGCTGACCAACGCGACGTTCCGGCTGATCCAGGAACTCGCGGACCACGGCCTTGCCGAGGCGTGCCGTCGCCAACCGTCACTCGCGCCCGGGATCAACGTGATGGAAGGCCGCGTCACCCACGCGGCGGTCGCCGCCGCGCACGGATTGCCGTTCACCGAGGCCGGGAAGTTGTTATGAAGGAAACCATCGTTGCCCGCGCGAAGCGTCCCGCCGTCGCGGGATGCGGTGGGAAGGACCCCGCTTTCGCGGGGGACGCCACATCGCTTTCCGAGGCGATCACACATGATCGCTGTCTCCGTTCTCTCGGGCAAAAGTCCGCCCGGCATCCGAAATGAAAATGCGGGATGCCCGGGAACAAACCGGGCACCCCGCCACACGGTACAACTCTGCAAAATGTCACTGATCGACCGCCGCGCTCTCCGTGATCGAATGAACCACGAAGTCCGCGTCGCCATCGATGCCAGTTCGTTGGTATAACCCGAACGTCGGTCGATGCGGCTCGCCGTGTGGCCGACGGACGAAACGGCGGGGCGGGGCGCGCGCTCCCTGTGGCGGATGGCTGCCTTGGCCGCGGTCGTTCCGGCGACTCCCATCGCGGCGGATTCCTCGTTGGCCCGGCCGTTGCCCGCCCCGGCCTTGACTTCGTCCTTCCGTCGCGGACTGTGCGCGCCGGCACGCCGATTCCCTCGTCGGGCCCCATACTCATCCATGTCGTTTCATCGTGTTTTCTCGGTGGCGGCCGCGGCCTTGCTCGCGGGCGTCGTGTGTGCCCAAGACAAGCCGGATCTCAAGGATCCGAAGGCGCGGACCAGCTACTGCATCGGCGCCGACATCGGCGGCAGCTTCAAGCGCCAGGAAATCGAGATCGATCCGAAGGCTTTGGCGGCCGGGATTGGCGACGCCATCGCCGGCAAATTGACGCTCACGGAAGCCGAGATCCGCGAGGTGCTCTCGAATCTCCGCGAGCAGATGTCGGCCGGCGCGTCGGCGAAGGAAAAGGCAGCCGGGGCGAAGAACCTCAAGGACGGGGAGGCATTCCTCGCCGCCAACGCCAAGAAGGAAGGCGTCAAGGTCACTGCCTCCGGCCTCCAGTACAAAGTCATCAAGTCCGGCACCGGCCCGATGCCGAAGGCGACCGACGAGGTCAAGGCCCACTACCACGGCACGCTCATCGACGGCACGGTTTTCGACAGCTCCGTCGAGCGCAAGGAGCCGTTCACTTTTCCCGTCAACGGCGTGATCCCCGGATGGATCGAGGCGTTGCAGATGATGAAGGTCGGCGACAAGTGGCAGATCGTCATCCCGTCCAAACTCGCCTACGGCGAACGCGGGCCCGGCGAGAAGATCGGTCCCAACTCGACGCTCGTGTTCGACGTCGAGCTCCTCGGCATAGAGAAGCCGGGCGCCGACGCCAAGTAACCGGGCGAATCCGCGAACAAAAACGGCGGCCTTCGGGCCGCCGTTTTGCATTGGGCCGAGACGTCGTGACCTGGGTGGGTGACGGCGGCCCTGCCGTCACTTCCCCACGCCAAGGGGGCGGCCGCATTCGTTCGCATCGACAGTTGGCATTCGCCCGTCCCGATGCCCGAGCGGGAGGTGGGCCGGAAGATGATGCTTGCCGGTCGGCGCGGCGACGGAAGACGTTCCATGCGCCTATGGGCGTTCTTCGAATGCTGCTCGCTTTCAGCGTGGTCGTGTTTCACTGCAAGACGGAATTCGGCGGTTATTTCGCGGTTGGAGGTCGCTTGGCGGTCCAACTGTTCTTCGCCATCTCGGGGTATTACATGGCGATGGTCCTGACCCGGAAATACTCCGGGCCGGGCGGCAAGAGGTTGTTCTTCGGCAACCGGCTGTTGCGGCTGTTGCCGACGTTTTATGTCGTGCTGCTGCTCTTTTTCGTCGCGTGCGCCGTGATCGGCCTGGGAGTCGGGCATCGCGTTGCCGTGGGCCATCTCACGACGTGGAGTGTCCATGGCGCCGATCTTCCCGGATGGTGCGCGTGGGCGCTCGCCTTGGTGAACGCCGTGCCCTTCGGCCAGGAATGGGCCCTGTGCTTCGACCTCGACACCGCGCGACACGCCGTGGTTGCCACTCCCAACCCCGGCACGCTCCCCCTTGATTATTTCATGCTGAACTCGCCCGCGTGGAGCCTGAGCGTCGAGTTGCAATTCTACCTGATGGCGCCGTGGCTCGTCAGGCTTCCGCTCAAATGGCTCGTCGTGATCGGGGCGGCCTCGTTCGCGTTGGAGCAGTGGTTGCCGGGAGTCGCACCGGGACGACCGAGTTTCTGGCACAACCAATTCGTCGGAAGCCAACTCTGGCATTTCGTCGCCGGCATCGTTGCCTACCGGTTGGGTTCCGCGCCGGAATCCCACCCGTCTTTCGCCCGACTGCAACGGCACTCCGGAAAGATATGGGTGCTCACGCTGCTGGTGTTGCTGTCGTTTCCTTTGCTCAGGATTCCCTTTCGCGAGCCGGCCCTCGCACTGCTGTTTCCGATGGCGCTGCCCGCCGTGTTCGCGGCTTCCGAGAATATTTCCTGGGACCGGTTTCTCGGCGAGTTGTCGTACCCGCTGTACCTGGTCCACATGCCCGTCAAATACATGGTGGATGGTTTTCGTATCCAGGGACCGCAGGAAGACCCCGGGTTGATCCGCTGGGTGGGCTACATCGCGATCGTGCTCGTGCTCGGGACCGCCGCGTCCGTGCTGATCTA
>JANYDN010000153.1 GCA_025363585.1 Verrucomicrobiota bacterium
GAGCGGTTCCATTTTCAATGCAAGGTGGCGAACTGGACCGTCAAACGCAACTTCTCGGAGAACTTCAGCCTATAGAAATGGTTCCCTTAAATCAAAGCACCACGAGGTCGTCGCGGTGGACGACCTCGGCGCGGCCCGTGCCGCGCGCGCGGATGGTGGTGGAGTCGAACCGCGCCAGCCCGCGCGCGAACTCGTGGCCCGTGGGATCCACCAGCCGCACGACTTGTCCCGCGGCGAACTCGCCCTCGCACGTGGCGATGCCCGGAACCAACAGGCTGCGGCCCGATTCGCGGACCGCGCGCGCCGCGCCCGCGTCGAGGACGAGCGTGCCGCGCGGACGATCATAGAACGCGATCCAACGCTTGCGACTCGGCAACCGGGAGGACGACGGCGCGAAAAAAGTTCCCTCGTGTTCCCCGGCCAGGATGCGCGCCAAGACGTCGTGGCGACGCCCCGGCCCGATCACCATCGGGATTCCCGAGCGCACCACGATCTTCGCCGCCGTGATCTTGGTCGCCATGCCGCCCGTCGCCGTCGCGCTGGTGGTGCCTCCCGCCATCGCCTCGATCGAGTCGTCGATCGATTCCACGGAGTCCAGCAGGCGCGCGTCGGCCTTGCCGTAGTTCTCGATGAGGCCGTCGGCGGTGGTGAGGATGACGAGCAGGTCCGCGGGCAACAGGCTCGCGACGAGCGCGGAGAGACGGTCGTTGTCGCCGAACTTCAGTTCGGTGACGGAGACGGCGTCGTTCTCGTTGATGATCGGCAGCACGCCGCGCTTGAGCAGCGTGAGCAGCGTGTTGCGCGCGTTGAGATGGCGCTCGTGGTCGGCGAGATCGTCGTGCGTCAGCAACACCTGCGCGATCGTCAGGTCGAAGTGCCGGAACAAGCCGTCGTAGGTCGCCATCAACCGGGATTGCCCGACCGCGGCGCAGGCCTGTCGCTCGGCGAGGCTGGGCGGGCGCGTCTCGTACCCGAGCACGCCCATGCCGGCGCCGACGGCACCGGACGTCACCAGCACGACCTCGCGTCCGTCGGCGCGCAGTCCCGCGACCTGCGCGACCAACTGCGCGAACTGCACCAAGTCGGGACGTTTCCGGGCGTCCGTGAGGACACCCGTTCCCAGCTTGACGACGACACGTTTCGCGCCGCTGACGATTTCGGAACGCACGCGGGATTGTTAGCAAACGCGCCCGACGCGCGTCGAGCCCACGGACCCGACCGGCCGGAACGATCCGTTCGAAACCGGAATTTTTCACGCCAAGGGGGACCAAGCCCGGCCAAGGTCAAGGGACGCGCATCCAAGGAACGGAAGACCGCCGGCGTGCTGCCCGACATTCTTCCAGCTCAAATCCCGTTAATCCCGCTAATCCTGTCAAAACTTCCTCTCACCACGCCCCGACAAGGATCGTGTCCGAGTTACGCGTGGGTTTTTGACAGGATTTACAGGATTTACAGGATTGGGACGGCGTCGGATGGCCCGTTGGTGGGCCTTGGTCCGCCTTGGTGTGATCACATTCCGCGGCTGCCACCGAATGCTTCCGACTAAGCGCCCACGACGCGGCGACGATTCGTTCGAGAACCGGAATCTTTCACGCCAAGGGGGACCAAGCCCGGCCAAGGTCAAGGGACGCGCATCCAAGGAACGGAAGACCGCCGGCGTGCTGCCCGACATTCTTCCAGCTCAAATCCCGTTAATCCCGTTAATCCTGTCAAAACTTCCTCTCACCACGCCCCGACAAGGATCGTGTCCGAGCTGCGCGTGGGTTTTTGACAGGATTTACAGGATTCAGGCGGCGTCTGTTGGCCCCTTGGCCCGTCTTGGTCCCCCTTGGCGTGAAATAATTCCACGGCCTCCACTGCACGCTTCCGTCTAGGAAGCCGAGGTCAGCGAGGGCATTTTGCCGGACAACGCGCGGAACCGGGCCTGGTATTTCGCGGCGTCAAGGCCGGGTCCGATCAACACCGCGATGGTCTCGGGATCGGGCTTCGCCGGGAACTCGTCGATGATGTGGCGTCCCCACACGGTCTGGAACAAGAACACTTTCCCGGGCTGCTCGCGGAACCGCACGAATCCCTTCGCCCGCACCACATCCTTTGGATCCAACCCCGACAGGAATCCCTCGAACGCCGAACGCGACACCGGAGTCGGGAACCGCCACGTCACGCTCCGGTAGTCCGAGTGGAGGTGCGGTCGGTCCGTGCCGTCGTGAACGTCTCCGGCGGCTTCGACTTCCAATTCGGACTCCGCGGCGGGTGCGGAAAGGATCGCGCCCACCTCGGGCAACCCGAACGGCAGCCGCACGATCCGGGCGCGCGGATTGATCGCGGCGATTTCCTTCGCCACGACATCGACCGCGGCGGAATCGATGCGGTCGCACCGGGACAAACAGACGACGTGCGCGAACTGGATTTGGCGCCGCGCCAGAATCCGCTCGGCCGCCGCGTCGCCCGGACGCGCGTACCACTCCGCGTCCACGACGGTCACCACGGCTTGCAACCGCACGTCGGCGAGCAGGTCGGGATCGGTCAACACGTCGATGACGTTGTCGGGATCGGCGAGGCCGCTCGTCTCGAGCACGAGGTAATCGCAGAGACCCGAACGCACCAACTCGCGGCACGCGGAATCGATCTCGGACTCCGGGGCGCAGCAGACGCATCCACCGTCCACCTGCCGGATGGGAAGGCCGGGCCGCCGTAGCAACTGGGAATCCACGCTCTCCTGCCCGAACTCGTTCATCACGATCCCCACGCGCAAACCGGTCGCGGGCGACTCCGAGAGCCAACGCAACAGCAACGTGGTTTTTCCCGCGCCGAGGAATCCGGTGAGGAGGATCACCGGGAGACGGAGGCGGGGCTCGGGGAGGGATTCGGGCATGAGGGGATTATTGGATGTTAGGCCTTAGCCGGATCGATGCAGTCGCGGTACAGGAATTATTTCACGCCAAGACGCCAAGAATCCAAGCATTCCCGAGCGAGCCGGGACGGAACCATGCAATCGCGGCATGGGAATTCTCTCACGCCAAGGGGGACCAAGGCCGGCCAAGAAGGCGGGAACGTGTAATCGGGAGCCAGAGATTGGATCCCACCGTTCGGTGAATCGACACGCCGGCGGTCTTTGCCCCCTTCGATGGCCTTGGTCCGCCTTGGCGTGAGGAATATCCGTTTCCCGAACAAATCGTTCCGGCTCGGGACGCGCGCACCACAGCTTTCCGTTTCCCGGCGACGCGGCGTCGGATAGCTTCGCGCCGCATGAAGCGCTTCGTCTGGCCCGCCGCCCTCGCGTTTTCCCTGGCCGCCTTCCCGCTCGCCAAAGCCGCCGACACCGTCGCGCCCGCACCACGATTCTCCGTCGACAACATGGACAAGTCCGTCGACCCGTCGGCCGACTTCTACCGCTACGCCGCGGGCAGCTGGATCCGCAGGAACCCGGTGCCCGCCGACAAATCACGCTGGAGCGGTTTCGAGGAACTGCAGGAACGCAATTGGCAACTCATCCACGCGCTGCTCGACGACGCGGCCAACGGCAAGGAAACGCGGCGCGAGGTACGGCAGGTCGGCGCGTTCTTCCGGTCGTCGATGGACACCAACCGCCTCGAGGCGCTCGGATTCCGGCCGCTCGATGCCGACCTGAAGCGGATCGCCGCGATCCGTTCGCCCGACGCCTTGTTCCGTTTGCTCGGAGACCTGCACGAGCGCGGCATCGGCGGGATGTTCGGCGGCAGCGTGGTGCCCGACGCCAAGAACAGCAGCGTCTACCAACTGAAGCTGGGCCAAGGCGGCCTCGGGTTGCCCGACCGCGATTACTATCTTTCGGACGGCTTCGCCAAACAGCGGGAGGCCTACAAGGAACACGTCGCCAAGATGCTGGTCCTGCTCGGCGATCCCGCGGCGGTCGCCAACGCCTCCGCGGCGACGATCCTCGAACTCGAGACCGATTTGGCCCGCGCCTCGAAGAGCCGGGTCGACCTCCGCGATCCCGACGCGAATTACAACAAACTGCCGCTGGCCGAGCTCGAGCGCCGGATGCCGGCGATCCGCTGGAAGTCGTATCTCGCGGCGTCCCACGTCGACGGCGTCGCGAACATCAACATCGGCCAGACGAATTTCTTCGCGTCGCTCGACCGGATGGTCTCGGCGCGGCCGCTCGCGGATTGGCGGACGTACCTCCGGTGGCACCTGGTGCATTCGGCGTCGCCGTTCCTGCATGCGGCGGCGGAGTCGGAGTCGTTCGCGTTCTACGGCACGGTCCTTCGCGGGCAACCGCAGCAGGAACCGCGTTGGCAACGCGCGGCGAAGACGATCGACGGCGGCATCGGCGAGGCGCTGGGCGGGTTGTACGTGGAAAAACATTTCCCGCCGACGGCGCGCGCGCGGATGGCCGAGATGGTGGCGAACCTCAAGGCGGTCTTCCGCGACCGTCTCGACAAACTCGAATGGATGTCGCCGGAGACGCGCAAGAAAGCGGCGGTGAAATTCGACCGTTTCACCCAGAAGATCGGGCATCCGGACAAGTTCAGGGAATACGCCTTCCGCATCGCGCCGGACGACCTGTTGGGCAACGTGCAGCGCGCCGCCGCCGCGGAATCGCGCCGCGAGGCCGCGCGCGTGGGCAAGCCGGTGGACCGCTCGGAATGGCACATGACGCCCCAGACGGTGAACGCGTATTTCAACCCGTTGCAGAACGAGATCGTCTTCCCCGCGGGCATCCTCCAGCCGCCGTTCTTCGACCTCGATCTCGACGACGCCGTGAACTACGGCGCGATCGGCGTGGTCATCGGGCACGAGATCACGCACGGGTACGACGACCAGGGACGCAAGTACGACGCCAACGGCAACCTCAACGACTGGTGGACCGCGGGCGACGCCGGCGAATTCCAAACGCGCGCGCAGAAGCTCGTGACCCAGTACGGCGCGTACGAACCGCTTCCGGGCAAGCACGTGAACGGGCAACTCACCCTCGGCGAGAACATCGCGGATCTCGGCGGCACCAGCATCGCCTACGAGGCCCTGGAACGCGCGTTGGCAAAGGATCCGTCGAAACGCCGGGAGATCGACGGCTTCACCCCGGAGCAGCGTTTCTTCCTGTCGCTCGCGCAACTGTGGCGGACGAACTGGCGCGAGGCGGAATTGCAGCGCCGCCTGACCGTGGACCCGCATTCGCCGGGACAATACCGCGCGATCGGGCCGCACGTGAATCTGGACGAGTTCTACCGGGCGTTCGGCATCAAGGCCGGCGCGCCGATGTACCGCGAGGAAAACGCCCGGGCGCGGATCTGGTGACCGGCGGATTTTCCGGGCGAACGTGGGCGTCGGCCGGACGAACGTGGCCGTCGGGGGGGAAGGTGGCAGTCGTGGTAACACGACGGATTCCGTGAAGCATCGGGTCACTCAGGGCGAGCTGGGTCCGCGATCTCACGATCGACGCCACGACCGACCCAGCCACCGAAGAGTCCGCGATCTCACGATCGCGGCTACGTCCGGGTCCACGATCTCACGATCACGGCCACGGGTCTGGGATCGCGGCCACGTTGGGGACGTTATTCGGACTTGGGCGCGAGGCGCACGCGCATCTGCGTCATCCACTCGATCTGCGGCGGGAACAGGTACCGCAACTCGACGAGCTCGATCTCCTTGCGCGCTTCCTCGAGCCGCCCGCGACCGGCGTCGCAGTCGAGAAGCGCGAAGTGGTAAAAGGTCTGTTCCTGCTCGTCGAGCGAGGTGATCTGCAGCTTGCCCAACTCGGCCTCGGCGTCGTCGTAACGGGCCATCTGCGCGAGCGCCAGCGCATGGTTGATGCGCGCGATCGACGACTCCGGCGCCTTGCTGAGCACCGCCATCGTCAGCTTGACGGCCTCGGTGGCATTGCTGCGGGTGATCAACAGCGCGGCCGCGTGGTTGTTGGCGAGCACCAGATTGTTCGGCTCGATCTGGTGGGCTTTCTCGCAGGCGGCGACCAACAACGCGGTCTCGTGGGTGTCGTGCGCGGCCTTGGCCATCTGCTGCCAGAAGACCAGCTTGTCACCCATCGTCTTTTCCAGGGTGCGGTAGAGTTCGCGCGCCGGCTCCGCGTAGCCGAGGCGCTGGATTTCCGACGCGGCCTCGAACGTGAGCATCGGGTCGTCCGGCGGTTGCCGGAGCAAGCTCCGGAAGGCCGCCTCGGCCCGGGATGAGAAACCCGCGCCGTGCTCGGCGACGCCCTCGAGGTAATACGTGTAGCCGCCGAGAATCCGGCTCATGCGGTGGTTGTTGCGGATCTCGACGGCGACCGACCGGACCTCGTCCCACTTCTGCGCGGCGACCAGCATGCGGCTCAGCAGCAGCCACAACTGGGTGGCATTCGGATAATTCGCCATCTGCTTGGTGCCGAAATCCACGGCGAGGTCGTACTGGCCGAGCCGCGACCAGGCACGCAGCAGGACTTCCGCCTCCGACGCGGTCTGCGGCTGGGTGACGAAATTGCGGGCGCGGTCGATGGCCTGTTGCCGGCGCCCGAGGAAATCGAGCAGGAGCCAATAGCGGACGTGGTCGGTGAGCCGATCGGCACGAAGGGACTGGAGCCGCTGGAAGGTGTCGTCGACGCCGGCCGTGTCCATTCGCTGGGCCTGCACCGCGAGCTGGAGCCGGAGCGCGTTGGTGGCGAGGTCCGGTTTCGTGGTCGCGTCCGCGAGCGCCTTGGCCGCTGCCTGCATGCCCACGGCGGGACCCCATCCGGCGCCCCAGGCCGCGCGCAACACCTGCATGTCGGGGTTGACCTGGAGTTGGTCGCCGCTCTTTTTCCACAGCTCGCCGAATTCCGCCATGCGGCCGGACTCGAACAGCGAGCGCGCGAGGATCGCGTTGCCTTGCACGCTCAACACCCGGTTGGTGTCGCTCAACAACCGCGCGACGGTCTCGTGCAGCTCGTTCCGTTGGTAAACCGCGCACGCCAGCTCAAGATCCGCCTGGTTGGTTTTGGAGAGCCGCATCAACCAGCCCGCCTGCTGCAGCATCGGGAGGACCCACCGTTGCTCGAGGTGATCCACCCCGAGGCCATAACGCAGGATGCCCCGGAAACTATCTGGATCGCCCATGTTGTTCGCGATGGCGGAATGCCAGGCGCTCATCGCTTCCGAGACCTCGCCGTTGTCCGCATGGCGGACCGCCGAATGGCGCAGCGAGCGCGCCTGGATCAGGTCGAGCCCGCTCACCTTCACCACCGGATCGAAGCCCTCGGGCGAGGTGATCCAGATCTTGGGAAGCATCCCGCCGATGAACAGTCCCAGAAGGACGAGCCCCGCCAACGCCCACCGGAACTTGGGTTCGGTCCTAAGAATCCCCAGGAGGCTGGTGTCCCGTTGCTGGAGATTGCCAAAGCTGCCGGCTCCCTTGCGTTTCCTGACGCGTTTCCGATCCGGACTTTCACTCATGAATGCGGCCACTTCGCCCGCCGCGCTCGCCGCGGGCAAGTGCGAACTTGGCGCCAAAGGCGCAACCCGAGTGGGTGACGGCGGCCCGCCGTCACTCCCCGACGGTTTGATGGCCCTGGTCCGTCTTGGCGTGAAAACATTCCCCCGCCGCGACTGCGTCGTTCCGGCTGCTGCCGAACAAATGCTGCTCGGCTCGCGGCGGTGACGGCGGGCCGCCGTCACCCACGCAGGTTTTGGGCTTCCCGCTGGGTGCCGACCGCCGTCGACTCCCGGACCAGCCGGTCCCAATCGCGGAAAACCCTGTCCAGCGTGAAGCGCTCGTGGAGGGTCGCCAACCCGCCGTCACGCCACCGCCGCCACCGCGCGGGTTCCGCCACCAACGCGGCCAGCAACGCCTCGTATCCCGCCACGTCGCCCGGCGCCACCAACCCTCCGTCGCGGTCGTGCGTCACGATTTCCGGCACGCCGCCCTCGCGCGCGCCGATCACCGGCACGCCCACGGCCATGGCCTCGATCAACACCCGGCCGAACGGCTCCGGCTTCGTCGAGGTGTGGAGCAACACGTCGAGACTCGACAACGCGCCGACGACGTCCGGCAGGAACGGCACGAACCGCACCCGGTCCGCGAGACCGTGTCCCGCGACGTATTGCCTCAAGCCCGACGCGAACGGCCCGTCCTCGTTGAACGCGCCGCCGATCACCGCGAACTTCCCCGGCCGCCCCGCGCGCGCCCACGCGTCAGCGACCCGTAGGAACACCTCCTGCCCCTTCCACGCGGTCAGGCGGCCCACGACCCCGAACAGCGGCTCGCCATCCGCGACGCCGAGTTCGCGTCGCAACGGTCGGCCCTCGTCGCGGCGATACCGCGCGGGATCGATGCCATTGTGGATCGTGCGGACCGATCCCGCGGGAACGCCCTCGCGGACCAACGCCTCCCGCCCGAATTCGGACACCGCGGCCAGTCGCGGTGAATGACGGCGCGCCTGCGCCACGAAAACCTTGCGCACGGGCCAACCAAAAAAATCCGCCGACAAGATGTCGTTGACCCACCACAGCGTGGGAATGCCAAGGGCTTTCCCCGCGGCGGCGGCGGCGAAGTGATCCTTGTTGGTGCACGACAGCAGCACGTCGGGCCGCGTTTCGGCGACGAGATTTTTGAGACGGACGGTCGCGCGCCGGAGTTCGCGCCAACCGCGGAATTTCGCGAGCGGATCGAACCGTCGACCCACCACGCGCAGTTCGTTCAGCGCGCTCCCGAACGCGTGGTCGCGCCGCCGGATGCCCTTCGCGTCGAGCGCCCGGGCGAGCGGGCCGTCCGGCGCGCAGGCCACTGTGACGTCCCAGGCCGCGCGCGCCTCGGGATGGCCGAGGAGGTCGACGACGTTCATTTCCGCCCCGCCCATCACCTTGTTGACGTGGTCGACAAGGAGGACGCGTGGACGACGGGTCTCTGGCACGCGGCAAGGATGCGGCGGGGCGGGCCGCGTTCCAAGTTTCGGGTTTGTCGGGAACGTGTCCCGAAGCCGGACTGGCGCGGGCGCGGCGTCGGCGTACGGTGACCTTGCGTGAGCAAGTTCTACGTCGAGGGCGAACGGCGCGCGGACAAGGTGGTGGATCTCTTCGCCGCCGTCGCGCCGCGCTACGACCTCATCAACGACCTCCAGAGTCTCGGCCTGCACCGGCTCTGGAAACGACGGCTGGTCGCGCTCTCCGGGGCCGCCCCCGGCAAGCGCGCGCTCGACGTCTGCTGCGGCACGGGCGACGTCGCGTTCGCGCTGGCCCGCGCCGGTGCGTCCGTCACCGGCCTCGATTTCAGCGAACCCATGCTGGCCGTCGCAAAACGCCGCGCCACCGCGCTGGGTCCCGGCGCGCCGGGGTTCGGCGTGGCCGACGCCCTCGCGCTGCCCGTCCCCGACGCGTCGTTCGACATCGTCACCGTCGCGTACGGGCTCCGCAATCTCGCGGATCTCGATCGCGGGCTCGCGGAAATCGCGCGGGTCCTCAAGCCGGGCGGCACCCTCGCCGCGCTGGAGTTCGGGCTTCCCGAATGGGCGCCGTGGCGCGCGGCATACCGGCTCTATCTGCGACGGTTCGTGCCCGCGTTCGGCCGCCTGTTCTGCGGCGATGCCGACACGCATTCCTACATCCTGGCATCGCTCGACCGATACCCCGCGCAACGCGGCGTCGACCAACGCCTGAAGGGGATTGGATTCCGCGAGACCCGGATCCACGACCTTCTGGGCGGCGCCATGAGCATCAACGTCGGCATCCGCTGAGACCGGCAGCCGCGCGATGCCCGACGAAACGCCAAAGCCGCATCGCGGCGCGGTCGCCAACCCGGCCAATCGTTTCGTCGCGGCCCAGCGCGCCCACGACGCCGAGTTCGCGGACCTTGATCCGGCAGAGGAACCCGGGCCGCGCACGCAGTTCCTCGACGACGCGAGCCAATCGATTCTCTCCCACAACGAGAGTCCCGACGTCGGCTTCACGTGGAGCGTGAACGCCTATCGCGGCTGCGAGCACGGCTGCTCCTACTGCTACGCGCGGCCCACGCACGAATATCTCGGCTACGGCGCGGGCATCGATTTCGAGAGCCGCATCCTCGTGAAGCGGCGCGCGCCGGAACTCCTCCGCGAGGCGTTGTCGAAACCCTCGTGGAAGCCCGAGGCGATCGCGATGAGCGGCGTCACGGATTGCTACCAGCCGGCCGAACGGCGGTTGGGCATCACGCGGGGTTGCCTCGCGGTGCTCGCGGATTTCCGCAACCCGGTCGTCATCGTGACCAAGAACGCGTTGGTCGCCCGCGACCTCGATCTCCTCGCCGAACTCGCGCGGCACCAGGCCGTGGCCGTCTACGTGAGCCTCACCACGCTCGATCCCGGGCTTCGTTCCGTGCTGGAACCAAGGGCTTCTCCTCCCGCCGCGCGGCTCGAGGCGATCCGCCGTCTCTCCGCCGCCGGCGTGCCGGTGGGCATCCTGATGGCCCCGATCATTCCCGCGATCAACGACCACGAGATCCCGCGCGTGGTCGAGGCCGCGGTGAAAGCCGGCGCGCGGTACGCGAGCCACACGCTGTTGCGGTTGCCGCTTTCGGTGCGCCCGGTGTTCCTCGATTGGCTGCGGCGGAACTTCCCGGACCGCGAGGCGAAGGTCCTCGGCCAACTGCGCGATTTCCGCGACGGCGCGCTGAGCTCCGCCGAATTCGGCGACCGCATGCGCGGGACCGGCGCCGCGGCCGAACGCCTGTCGCAGATGTTCGCCGTCGCCAAACGACGCCACGGAATCCACGGCAGCCGCCCCGAACTCTCCACCGCCGCGTTCCGCCGCGTCGAACCGGGGCAACTCGAGTTATTGTGACGAAACGCCTTCGAGCCAGGACGGGCATCTTTTCCAAACCGTGGTGAAACCGTAGCCGCCGTCGTGAGACGGTGGACCAAGACAAGCCCTCGCAATCTCCGCGCGAAGCGTCCCGCCGTGCGGGAACTGCGGCGGGAAGCCTTCGGAAGGCGCCACGCCGCTTTCCTTACCGCCGCTGCTTCCTGCCTCACAGCGGTGTGGCGTCGCCGACGCTCCTTCCCACCGCATCCCGCGACGGCGGGACGCTTCGCGCGGCGGCCCCTTTCGTTCCCTTTGTTTCCTTTTGTAAAACTCCCACACGGCAACCTTCCCGTTCCCCTCCCCGCGTTTTCATGCGATCCAATCGTCCGTGATCGTCGCCCGTTCCCTCGCCTTGCTCGCGCTGCTCGGCGCGTCTTTGCTGGGCGCCGAATCCACGCGCGTCGGCGACGCGTGGAACGATCCCCGCAATCCCATCCGCACGCTCTTCGCCGGGCAACGCCTCGATCTTTGGTCGCTCCACCCCGTCCGCCGCGTCGAGCCACCCGCCGCCCGGCCCGGCGAATCCGCGCATCCCATCGACCGTCTCCTCGGCGCGGCATCGAATCCGCGCGATCCCGCGCCCGCGCCCCAGGCCGACCGACGCACGCTGGCGCGGCGCGTGACGTTTGATCTCACCGGGTTGCCGCCGACCGCCGCGGAAGTCGCGGCGTTCGAGTCGGACACCGCGCCCGATGCCTACGAGCGTCTGGTGGACCGCTTGCTGGCGTCGCCGCGCCACGGCGAGCACCAGGCACGGCTGTGGCTCGACGTGGTGCGGTACAGCGACAGCAACGGTTTCGACTGGGACGAATTCCGGCCGCGCGCGTGGCGGTTCCGGGACTACGTGATCCGCGCGATCAACGAGGACAAGCCCTTCGACCGTTTCGTGCGCGAGCAACTGGCGGGCGACGAGTTGGTCCCGGGCGCGCCGCGCGACCGCGACGAGCAGGACGCGTGGGTGGCAACCGGATTCCTGCGGATGGGCCCGCACGACAGCGCGGCGCCGCTGTTCAACGAACAGGACCGGAGCCGGAACGAACTGATGGTCGATCTCGTCGAGACGACGACCGGCGCGTTCCTCGGGCTGACGTTCTCGTGCTGCCGTTGCCACGACCACAAGTTCGACCCGTTCTCCCAGGCGGATCATTACCGGATGCGCGCGTTCTTCGAACCGCTGGCATTCGCCGACGAGCAAGCGCTCGACCTCGCCCGCGACCAGGAGCAAATCCGCCGGCACAACGCGGCGCTCGATGTGCCGCAAGCGGCCGCGGAGAAACGCCGCGACGCTGCATTGGACGCCTCGAAGTCGCGGATCGTCGCGTCGCGGCGCGCGGCACTGCCCCCGGCCGATCGCGCGGTCCTGGAGAAACCCGAGGCGGATCGATCGGCGACGGATAAAGAGCGCGCCGCCGAACTGAAACGCGCCACGAAACCGTCGGACGAGGAAGTTCGCGACGGATTGGCGCCCACCGAAAAGGAGTCGGTCGCGGCGGCGGAACGGGAGATCAAGTCGGTCGACGGACGGCGACGCGCGTTCGAGAAAGGCCTGCTGGCAACCGACGGCGCGGACAAGCCCGCGGCAACACACGTTCTGATCCAGGGCAACCATCGGAATCCGCGCGAGGAAGTGACCGCGGGATTCCCGTCGGTGCTCGATCCGAATCCCGCGGAGATCACAGCGGCGCCGAATCCGAAGACGACCGGACGCCGGCTCGCGTTGGCCAACTGGATCGCGTCGCCCGCGAACCCGTTGACGGCGCGCGTCCAGGCGAACCGCGTCTGGCAGCAGCATTTCGGCACCGCCTTGGTCGCGACGCCGAACGACTTCGGACTCGCGGGCGCGCGCCCGACGCATCCCGAGTTGCTCGATTGGCTGGCGGACGAATTCATGCGCGGCGGATGGTCGACGAAGCGACTGCATCGGATGGTCGTCACGAGCGCGGCGTACCGGCGCGCGTCGGTATCCGGCGACGGCGACACGTCCGG
>JANYDN010000163.1 GCA_025363585.1 Verrucomicrobiota bacterium
GCCATCCAAGGGGGCAAAGACCGCCGGCGTGTCGTTTCACCGAACGGTGGGATCCAATCTCTGGCTCCCGATGCACGTTCCCGCCTTCTTGGCCGGCCTTGGTCCCCCTTGGCGTGAGAGAATTCCCATGCCGCGACCGCAGGGTTCCGTCCCGGCTCGGTCGGGAATGCCCGTCTTCTTGGCGTCTTGGCGCCTTGGCGTGAAATGATTCCGCTGCCGCGTCCGCATCAGTCCCGGTCAAAACCCGAAGAACCGGTGCCACCACACCGAGCCGCCGAAAATCCAGATCGTCGCGCCCAGCGTCAGGTATGGACCAAAAGGCAAACGGCTGGACCACTCCCGACGGCCGATCAGGATCAGCGTCACCCCGACCACGGCGCCGACCATCGAGGCCGAGCCCAGCGTGAACAGCGTCGCTTTCCATCCGAGGAACGCGCCGATCGCCGCCATGAACTTCACGTCGCCGAATCCCATCGCCTCGCGCGGCAAGACCAGCCCGTCGGCGACCGCGGCGAGGTACGGTTCGTCTTCCGGCACGAATTCCACGCCGCCGACCGTGAGTTTCGACGGCGACAGGGCGACCTCCGCCTCGGCGAAGCAGCGGTCCGACAACTCGACGCGGCGACCCTTCATCCGGATGGTGTCGCTCTCTCGGTAGAAGACGTCCTCGAACGGCACGTGTCGGTCGGGAAGGTCGATGCCCGATTCGTGGAACACCACGCGCGCGCCGGGCTCGAGCGCGACCTTCTCGCGTCCGAACGCGAGTTTGCCCAAGCGCACGATCCCGTACACCACGCCGAATCCCACCGCGATGCCGAGGCCGCTGGATTTCATCGATTCGGTGGCGAGGTTCGCGCCGTGCAATCCCGGCACGAGGATCGAGGCGACGAATCCGGCGACCGTCCCGCCGATGGTGATCTCGTCCGGGATGATGAAATGGGCGAAGTCGATGAACGTCGCGACGACGAACGACGCGAGGAGCACGCAGAACGCGAGCGCCACGCCGGGGGCGTCGTGCCCGAACTTCAGCCAACTCGCCACGAACAGCCCGCCGGTGAGCACCTCGACCGCGAGGTACCGCGGAGAAATGGGCGCCCGGCAATTCGCGCATTTCCCCCGCAGCCACAGCCAGGTGACGACCGGGATGTTGAGCAACGCTGGGATGTGGTAGTTGCAATGCGGGCAGTGCGACGGCGGCCGGACCACCGATTCGCCGATCGGCATGCGGTGGATGCAGACATTGAGGAAGCTCCCGACGAACGTGCCGACGACGAGCAGGAGTGCCGTCCAGAAATGGAAGGGCAAACCAAGAAGGCTCGGGTCGGCGATCCACCAGTCGACGAGGCGTGCGTTCATCGTTGGATCTCCCGTTCCAGCGCGGCGCGCATGACACCGATGGGCGCGGGGCGACCGCTCCAGAGTTCGAGTGCGGCCGCGCCTTGGTACAACAGCATGCCGAGACCGTTGGCCGCGCGGCATCCAGCGGCGCGCGCGGCCTCCAGCAACGGCGTGGACGCGGGCCGGTACACCATGTCGTACACGCCGTCGGCGCGTGCCAGCGGATACCGCGCGATGTCGAGGGGCAGGGGATCGCCCGCCTTCAGCCCGAGCGACGTGGCGTTCACGATCATCTCGACGTCGGTGTCGGGATATCCAACGGCGACCTCGACGGCGGGGAACCGTTCGCCGATCTCCGCCGCGAGTTCCGCGGCGCGGGATTCCGTGCGGTTGAGCAGCCACAGGACGGAGACACCCTCGTCCGCGAGTCGGAGCGCCGCCGCGCGACCCGCGCCACCGGCGCCCAGCAACAGCACGCGCGATCCACGCGGCTCGATCGCGAGGTCCTCGTTCAACGAACGAATGATCGCGTCGGCATCGGTGTTGTGGCCACGGCTGCGGACGGGGCCGGACCAACGATCAAGTCGTCCGATGGGGATCCATTCGCCGGATTCGTCCCGTGCCTCGAACACGACCGTGTTCACCGCGCCCCACGTTTTCGCCGACTCGTCGAGGACGTCGACGATGGGCATCGCGAGGAGTTTGTGCGGGACGGTCAGGTTGAGTCCGACGAAATGCATCGCGCCGGCGCCGTGGATGGCCTCGGCGAGGCGCGCGGGATCGACGTCGCACGCGAGGTAGCGCCAATCGAGCCCGAGCGCGGCGATCCCGGCGTTCTGCATCGCGGGCGACGCGGAGTGGCGGATCGGCCTGCCATAGACCGCGACGAGTCGCGTCGCGGCACCGATGGCTTTCGCGTGGACGGGCAACATTCGGGCGGAGCCTATGGACCCGTCGCAAAAAGGCGAGGGGAAGGAAATCCGCGTGCTGGGTGGCCGCCGCGGTGACGCGGTGGATCGAATCGGGAGGATGCGCCGAGCTGGGTCCGCCATCTCACGATGGCCGCCACACCGTGGTCGCCGCGGTGACGCGGTGGACCTAGGCGGGCGAATGTGCCGAGCTGGGTCCGCCATCTCACGATGGCTGCCACACCAAGCAGCCTACAACTCGTACCCGTGTTCCTCGAGCCAGCGTTCCAGTTGGTCCACGCCGAAATCCGCGAGCACCTCGCCGTCCACCTCGATGCACGGCGCGAGTTCCTGGTCGGTCAACTCGATCATCTCGCGGAAGGCCATCGGGTCGCGGATGACGTCGAGGGTCTCGAACTTGATCGAGTGTTCCTCCAGCCAATCGACGGCCTCGTCGCACCACGGGCAGAACGGTTTGACGAAGAGGCGGACCGTCGTCGGCTTCTTCCCTTGCGTCCGCGATGGGTCGTTCATGGTTCGGTGATGATGGTGTCGGCATGCTCGTAGGTGGGCGCGCAGCAACAGAGCAAGCGTAGCACCTCCGACCCCGTGTTCCATAGTTTGTGCCGCCGGCCGGGCGGGATCGCGATCGCGTCCCCCGCCGACACGTCCCGTGTCTCGCCGTCGATGCGGATGCGTCCGAGGCCATGGGTGATGTAGTAAATTTCCTCGGTGCGCGCGTGGTAATGCTCGTCGGTCGCGGCGCCGACGGGCAGGCGCGCCTCGGCAAGGCTCTGGTTGCGGATCTCCGAGTTGCGGTACGCGAGCAGCTCGCGGATTTCCGAACCGTCCTTGGTGACGAACGGAGGGCAGTCGTCGAGTGGGCGCACGTCCATGCCGCGAGTCTGTCCATGGAAGGCTGACTGCGGAATCCCTAAACCCGCTCCACGTTGGTGGGCATGCGCGGGTTGAGCGGCCATGGGCTTGTAGGCCGGGTCCCCGATGCGCGTTAACCCCGGCGTGCGATCGGTCCAACCTGCGGGGATGGCGGCAAGGTTTCCTTGGCCATCCAGTTGGAGGCCGGGTCCCCCGACCCGGCGCCGTGAGGACCGGCAAGACACAACCACTGGGTCGGAATCCCGCGGCGGAACGCCGCGTGGGGGCACTGACGCCGACATGCCGTGGAGCGGCCGTCCCCGCCTTCGGCCGGCTTCGGCTCGCGGGCCGTCCGCCCGTGCGCTTCCCTCATTCCTCGGGAACCCACCCGCGCTTGAAGTGGCGCGCGAGATCGGTTTGCCCGATGACGACGCCGACGACGATCAACGCCATCGCGATGCCGAAGGTCGGCGAGACGGGTTCGCCGCTCGTGGCCCAGTTCCAGGCCATGGTGCTCGCGGGAATCAGGTTCCCGAACAACGCCACGCGGCTCACGGGCCAACGCCCGAGCGCGTCGTTCCACAGGGCGAACGGCAGGACCCCGCCGAGCGTGATGCAGTACGCATGCAGCCCGAGGAGTCGGGGTTCCATCGCGGGGAATTTCCCGGCGAACCACACCTCGGCCACGGCACCGGGCAACAGCAACCATCCCGCGCGCCACATCGCGTGCGCCGTCACCGCCGTACCGGAAAGGCGCGTCGCCACCGCCTTGCATTGTCGGTTGTGCCAGGTCCACAGGACCGCGGTGCCGATGCCCGCCAACTCTCCCCACCATTGGCCGCCCGCCCGGAATGCCGGCGCGATGAGCACCGCCACGCCCGCGAACGCCAGCAGCGTCGCGATCCAACGACGCCGCCGTTCGCCCGGCTTTTGCACGTTGTGCTCCGCGAGCAACGCCCAGATCGGCGACGTCGCCATGTCCAACGCGAAGTGGGACGCGGGAATGAAGCGAAGGGTCCAGTTGCAGGCGGCGATGTAGACCGCCAGGGAGAATCCGGCGCGCCACCAGAGATCGCGACGCAGCGCGGCGTCGGGCGATTTCCATTCGCCGAGCCAACGCGTCCATCGGAGCAACCCGAGCAGGAGCAATCCGGCGACGAGGAACCGGGTGGCGCCGGTGAAGAGCGGGGGCCAGGTGGCGACGATCCGCTTGAGCGCGACGTTGTTCCCGCCCCACAGGAGGATCCCGAGGACGATTCCCGCCCCGATGGCGGCATCTGGCCGGCGTTGCGACACGAAGGCGCAGAGGGAAGCGCGGATCGTTGACGGAGGGAACAGGATTCCTGTCGGGGCACGGGCGCGGGCACCGATCGGAACTAGACGGAGCGGGTATGGCCAGTTGTCGGCGCGACTCAACGCTGGACGCACGTCCGTCCCGGCCTTATCTCTCCAACATGTCCCCGAAAACCAGTTTCTCGGAGCGGGCGGCCTTCACGTTGATCGAACTCCTGGTCGTCATCGCCATCATCGCGATCCTTGCCGGCATGCTGCTGCCGGCGCTCGCCAAGGCCAAGGAACAGGCGAGCCGCACGGCCTGCATCAACAACCAGAAGCAGATCATGCTGGCGACGCAGATGTACGTGACGGACAACAACGACTTCATGCCGCATCCGAACTGGGACAACCAGGCGGGTTATGCCGGATGGCTCTACCGACCCACCGCCGCCGGCGCGCCCCCGGTGATCACCAACCGCCTGTTCGTGGAGCAAGGACTCCTCCGCAAGACGATCCAGGAGGACAAACCGTTCTTCTGCCCTCTCGACAAGACGAACACCGCGCTCTTCAAACAGCGCGGCATGAAGCTATCCAGCTACATCATGAACGGCGCGATCTGCGCGTTCACGATCCAGCCGAAGACTTTCAAACAGAGCCAATTCAAGGCCGATGCCATCGTCCTGTGGCAGGCCGACGAACGTTCGCCGGGCGATTTCAACGACGGCTCGAGCACGCCGAACGAAAACATCACCAAGATCCACAACGAGGGCACCACGGTGGGCGTGGTCACCGGCAGCGTGGAATACTTCAAGCGGAAGAAATTCTATCTCGAGGTGAACAACCATCCCGGCCGGCTTTGGTGCAATCCGGGTTCCGCCACGGGGCAGTAAGGTTTCCCGCCGACTCTGCGAACCCCTCATATGACCATGCGTTGTCCCCTCATCATCGCGGCGATTGCAGTCGCCGCATGCGTCGGTGTCGGCTGCAACAAGAAGGGAGCGGATGCCGATGTCGCGCCTTTGGAGAAGGCATTCGGCGCGAAGTCGGCGGCCGGGTCGCCGGACCGGCAACAGGTGGCGGAATTGGTCGCCGCCGCGACCGAGGCCGCGAAGAACAACGACTATCCCAAGGCCGCGGCCTCGCTGAGCGTCCTCCGCGCGCAACCGGCCCTCACGCCCGACCAGCGAGCCGCCGTGCAGGACGCGATGGGAAACATCCAGTCCGAGATGGCGCGCCGCGTCGAGGCGGGCGATGCCGCGGCGATCCAGGCGCAGGACGCGATCCGCGAGATGAAGAAGCGTTGAGTAAGCAAGTGGGTGGCGGCGGCCCGCCGCCACGTCCCCGACGGTGGTTCCTTACGGCTACTGGCTTATCGCTGCGGTCGCGCTTCGGCGAACGAATCCGACGCCGAACGTGCCCTGCTCGAGTCGCGCAAGTTGCGGCAAGGTCGCCGCGATCCTCACGGTTTTTCGGCGCGCTCCTTCAACCGGTAGTGTCCGACAACCGTGTATTCGAGGAGGATGTCTTCTTCCCGCGCGCCGCGCCCGATGTTGTGGATGATCCTTGGGATTCCCTTGGCGGTCGTGTCCGACACCACGCCGATGTGCAGGATTCCACGTCCGAGGTCCCACGCGACAATGTCGCCCGGACGATAGCTTTCGGCCGACTTCGGATTCCCGGTGGCCACGATTTCCCGGCGCTCGAAGTAACGCATCAGATTCAGGACCCGACGGTGGTCGATGTTCGCGTCCGGCGAGGTGCGTTTCCACTTCGTCGGATACTTCGCGAAGTTGGCGTCCATGTCCTCGTGGACGTCCTTCTGGAGATCGATCCCGACGCCGCGGAGCGCGCGGATCACCACGTCGGTGCAGACGCCGGTCTCCTTCGGGACGTCGCCCCCGGGGTACGCGAGCTTCCGGTATTTCGGGTCGTATTCGGTGGTGACGCCGATCTGCGCGCGCGCCGCGGCGACGATGCGCTTGCCGATGGGAAGCGGTGCGAGGACGGGAGTGGCCGGACCCGCCGTGCGAACCTCGATTTTCACGACGGACCCCGGCACCACATCCGAAACCGCCGACAAGCGATGGGGTCCGGTGCCGACGGTGGCTGCAGCCACATCGACGGGCACGCGTCCCACGATCTTCCAGACCGAATCGCATAGGACGGCGTCCGAACCGCCGGAATACCTAATGGCACCGCCGGCGGGTACCGCGCGTTTCCCGAGGCGCAGCACGGGTTTGCCATCGATGGATATTTCCCAGCCCGCGGCCGGTTCCTTGCCGCCATTGCGGATCACCCATTGCAATGGCCGCGAGGCGTGGGGATTGACGAATTCATGCGTGGCCCGCGCCGCTTGGGGCGCGCCGTTGGTTTCGGCGAATCGTTCGGCGTGGATTTCGAAGAGGTTCCAATTCCCCGGACCGTTGGGCTCGAGGTGGAACTCGCGGGCGTTGTCGCGGAGCAGGGCGCGTGTCGCGGGCGAGAAGGCGCCCGACATGCGCGCGGTTTCCCATTGCCGCACCGCTTCCAGGATTTGCGGCGAGGCGCCGAAATCGCGCATCGCCTCCGACGACGACGGGTCGGCCGCGAGTTGCGCGGTGCTCGCGAGGCTGGCCGCCAGGGCGAATCCCGCGTGGAAACCCGCGGCGCGCGCCAGCAACCATTCCGCGTCCTCGATGCTCGTGTCCGGCCGCAACGCGAACCAACCCAGCATGTGGGGCATCAGGTTTCTCTCGAAGAGCACCTGGTTCTTGAATCGATAGAGCGTCTGGCTCTCGCGGAATCCCGCGTACCACGGCTCTCCCCAGTTCATCCGGGTATTGATATGCCAGTTGAAATGGCCCGGGTTGCTGGCGTCGTTGATGACGCCGCCGCGCGACGCCGGCGCGAGGGCCGCGAACCAAGACTCCGTGAAAAGCGTGCGACCGTATTGGCCCATTCCCGTCGCCCAAGCCCCCTCGAGCCCGTCGAACGACAACTGCCGGATCCCGGTTTCGTTGCAGAGCCGCGCGATGTTCCCCGCGATCTCCCGCGACAATCCGGCGTTTCCGAGGAAGGTCTTGTAACCGTGGTCCATCAAGCGTCCGACCGCCGCGCCCTTGGGATGCGCGCTGGCCCGCGAGCCCCACGCGCCGCGCTGGCAACCCCGAAGCGTCCACGGCGCTGCTTCCGATACCGACGCGTAGCGGACCAGCTCGTCGCCGATCACGACGGTGTCGAGCGTGGTGGATTTTCGGAAATAGTCCGCCGCCGCGACGACGAGTTCGGTCGCGTCGACGCCGGCGTCCGACGAGAGTTCGGACGTGCCGACGCGTGCGAGACGCGGGTCGGGCGTCGGCGACACGAGCGGATCGTTCGGCGTGATGAAATTGGAAAGCGTATGGACGCCGACGTGGATCCCGACGGCCTCCGCTTTCGCCACGCACTTTTTCAAACCGGACCAGCCATTGGGAAATAGCTTTGGTTTCAGCCGGAACGTGCCCCAGGTCTCGAAGGGCGAACTGTGATAGAGATAGCAAAGACCCGCGCGGCGGGTCATCTCGACGGCGCGGTCGATCGTCTCCTCGCCGAAATCGACGATGAGATAGGAGTCGCTGGCACGCGTGGATTCCTTGGCCCAGACGCCGTCGAGCACGGGATGGGGAAGTCTTTCCGCGACCTCGATCGCGCCCAAGGTGGCGAGCGCGTCGGTGGCGGGCACGGCAAAGAGTGCGATGCGGCTGCCGACCACGCCGCCGTCGGCGAAGGCCGGGGCGACGAATTTGTCGTGGCCCCAGTTGGCGATGACACGGTCGCTCGCTCGCTCGCGGCAAAACGCCTGCAGGACGCTCCCGAACGGCGTCGCACGGGCCGTGTCGCCACGGTAGCCTTGCCCTTTCCTTAGTTCGGTCGGGAACTCCGTATTGATATAAATCCCGTGGTCGTCCCCGCTCCATTCCGACTCGATGTCGCTTTCCTGCGCGGGAAACCCGCCGAGGGTCCGTGGATTCAGCGACTGGATTCCCACGGCGGAGTCCGCGTCGCGCACCACGCCGACGATCTCGCCGATGGTTTCGCGAATCACGGTGGGATAAGGACCCCAGACGACGAGTTCGGCGCGCGCGCGGGGTTCGATAGAGATCACCTCGAACGCGACGTGCGTCGGGGCGACGGTCGCGCCGACGACGCTCGTGACGCCGGAATCGCCGTGTTCGAGCGAGACCCGTCGGGCGATCGGATCCCACCGGGCGCGCGTCGCGGGGACGATGCTTCCGTCGATCCGCACCGAGAGGAGCGGGGAAGGCTGGCCCGCGGCGATGAACTCGCGGTTGCCCGGGATCGACTTGAGCGAAGAGATCGCGCCGGTGGCATCGATGACGAGCGATGCGCCCGACGTCTTGAACGTGGCGATGGCGTCGGCCGCGGCGGCGAGGGATCCCGCGGTCAACAGGCAAAAAAGGACGATGCGGCAGGCGGCGCGGGCGAGCATTGGGCGATGCTTCCCCGTCTTGGCCGGCGTCGTCGACGAAAAGGAAGACGGCCGTCGTTATTTGTCCGGCCCGACGGTGACCGAGAGCGTGTAGGGCAGGTATTACTCGACCATCCGCTCATTGCAACGGGACGAGAAGAAACACCTCGGCGCCGGTGGGCGAAGACGAGGCGGAGCCCGAACTCATCGAGAACTTCGACGCGTGCTGCCCCAAGGAAACGAGGCCCGTCGTGGTCTTGAACTGCCCGCCTTCCTTGGCTTTCTGCACGACCGCATCAATGGCCTGCCGCGATTCCTCGTGGGCGGCGACGGCGTTCTTCTGGTCGCTGGAGACGCGCAATTGGACCGAGACGTAGTCGGCGGGCATGGGCAACGAGACCGCGACCGTCTTGGGGTGGGAGAGCGCGATGACGAAGTCGGAGCCGTCGCCGTCGGAAGAGCTCGTGCCGGCCGCGGCGGCAAACGCGGCGAGGGCGGCCATGGCAAGGATCGAGGCGAGTTGTTTCATTGGGATTATATAAGTTGGATTCGACGAAATCTTACCGACCGACCCGACCGGATAGCGGAGCTTGCCCGCCTCCATCGCCGCGGCGGCCTCCGCGTTCATGAAGACCTGGATCGCGGCATACGCATGGGGGCCATGCTTGGCCTGGGCAAGTTCGACATCGCGTTGGTTGACGCCCCTGCACAGGAGCGCCAACTGCATGTTCACCTCCACCGGCCGGTCCGTGATCTGCCGGTAGCTCCGGTACTCGGTCGCAATACGCGCGATGGTGATCGGAGTCGCGGGTGCAGGCGGACTTTGCCTGCCCGCGCAACCCGCGATGACCGTGGCGATCGTCGCGACAAGGAATCGAGGGGTGTGTGGACGCATGGGAAAAGCGGCGGGGCGTTGGCTTGGGCAATGCTTAGTCGGGGTAGAAACCAATGGCAAGGTGCCGCGGTCGGGGCCGTGACGCCGGTTGGCGGGCATCGTCCAATCGCAGGATCGCCCCGGAAACCTCGGACAAGGAAATCCCATGAACCCAACCCAAGACACGCCGGCATCGTCCGGCACCGTCCCCACGTCGGACGACGGTTTCGGCACCGACGACCTCGTGCGGTGGCTGCGGCGCTTCGTGATCTGCAACCCATTCTATCTCGCGAGCGCGGCGGTGCTGCTGTTCGGGCTCGGCCAGATCAACCACGACGCGCGGTTCGTGACCACCGAGACTCGCCAACTTCTGTTCCAGTTCGGCGCGTTGCAGGCCTACGGATGCCTGGTGATTTGCACCGCGCTGTGGCTCGTGCGCCGGCGCGTGTGGTATGACTCGGCGTTGCTCGTCGTCGTCGAGAACGGGTTGGTGTTGGCACCATTCCTCGTGATCAGCCAGGCCGTGCTGATCGATGCCTCGCTGGCGGTGTATCTCGCGGCCGGCGGCGCGTTGGCGGTGATCGGCCGTGGCTGGTCGGTACGTCGGTTCTACACGCGGTTCCAGATGCCGGACCGCGCGTGGCTCATCGGTCTCCTCGTGCTCGCGGTGAACGTCGGCCTCCCGCTCGTGTACCGAACGCGGGTCGATACCGATTGGCACGCCGGGAACCGCGTCCTGTGGCTCGGCGTTCTGCCGTTCCTCGCGGTGTTGCCGAACGTTCTCCTGCGAACGCGCCGCTGGGACGGGATCGCGCCGGAACAATCGTGGCTTCCCTTGATGATGCAGGGACTTTGGATCGCGGGAACCGCGGTCCATGCCTGGAGCGTGGCGTGGATCGACAAGACGCCGACGCCGCCCTGGATGCTTGTGCCGTTGGCGATGGCCACATGCTGGACGCTGGAGTGGCGGCACCGCGATTTTGGGCCGGGGACTTATATAGGGTTGCGGGCGACCGTCATGGTATTGGCCTGCGCGGCCCCGTTCTGGCCGACGCCCGAGACCCCGGTGCTGATGCTGCTCGCGGGTATCAACGCCGCGCTGTTCTTGGTCCGCGCCGCCTGTGCCGCGCCGGATTCCCGCCGGTTGTCGGTGTCTTATGGGATCGCGGCCAGCATCTCGGTGTTGCGGTTGATCGGGGCGATTCCCGGAATCGAGTCGATCCTTGGCAACGAACCGGCCTGGAACCTCGGTGCGATCCTTGGGGGCGCGGCAATTCTTGCGATGGTCTTCCGTACGCGGAACCCAGTGATGGGTCTTCTCGGTGCCTTCGCCGCCGCGATCGGCACGGGTTTCGTCGTCCGATGGGAACAACCGCACGTCTCGATCCAATTCGGCGCTCTCCTCGGCCTGGTACACAGCTTCCGGTGGTCCAGTGACAAGCGCGCGGACGTGCTCGTGGGACGCGGCGTGGTGGCCGGTGTCGCGATGGTGGACGCGCTGGCGTGGGCGTGGGATCCGTCGCGGACAGCCGCCTGGACGCCGGGCGCCGTCGGGTTGATCCTGTTGGTTGCGATCCTCGTGGCACGCCGGGCGATCGGGTTGCCGGCATGGGGAATCGCGTTCGCCTTGTACGAAGTCGCGGTGACGCCGGCGGTCTGGACGGTGGTCAATACACCCACCGGATTCCTCGCGCTCGGCGCGAGCCTGACGCTGTTCGCCGTCGGCACGGCGCTGGCCACTCGCCGGCACGCCCCGGAATCCGCGGGCGAAGGAGGCGCCAAGCCCATCCTGACGGCGTCCGCTCGTTAGGTACCGACTTCAATAGGGTGACCCGGCGTCATCGGATTCAAGACGGGTACCGCGGTCGCTATGGTCCGGCGTGGGTACGGAAGTAAACCGAGTTGGCGTTCGGATCCGCCGCGATATCGAGGTATAACTTGCCGCCCTTCGCGACCGCGGCGCTTGAATCGAGCACCGTCCACGGCCCGCCGAGATCCGCGGCCCCGAGAAGTTTCTGTTTCGCCACGGTCTCCGTCCACGCGAGCTTCCACACGCCCCCGACGAGTTTCGGCGGATCGAGCACCGGCGGCAGTTTCGAGAGGACCCGGTCGAGGCTCACGACATCGACCGATGCAACGTTGGAAGTTTGGGGTCCGAGGCCCGCGAACTCGACCGTCAGCGACCCGTCGGCCGTGATCGCCGGGACATCGAGGCTGTATTTCTGATAGCCGAGGCCGCCGGGCCCACCGTGGGGGAGCGTCTGCGTCTGTTCGGCGATGACGTTGCCCAGCCCGTCGATCACCCGGGTCCGCAGGGTGACCTCGGCCAGGCCCATATACATCGCGTAATAGGAAAGGGTGTGGGGCGCCCCACCGTCCACGGTCACGGACTGTTTGACTTGCTCGCCACCATGGACGCCCGCCGACGCACTGCCATCCTTGCCGATGGGTTGGACGTTGACATAGCCGGGTGGGTACGGAACCGGCACGGTCCCGGTGCCACCCAGTTTGCACCCGCCGGTCCATCCGGTCATCGTGCAAAACGACCCGGGGTCCACTTCGAAACTCCCGTTCACG
Organism: Verrucomicrobiota bacterium; assembly: GCA_025363585.1. Taxonomy (GTDB): domain Bacteria; phylum Verrucomicrobiota; class Verrucomicrobiia; order Limisphaerales; family UBA9464; genus UBA6176. The sequence continues at coordinate 12,296 of JANYDN010000163.1, forward strand.
ATCTGGGCCTGGCTCGGGACGTTTGCCAGCAAGAGAGCGGACGCGGCAACCAGCGCACGGGAGTTGCGGGGCATGCATGGTTGTTAGCCATCGGAGCCGCCAAGGTCAATGCGGTGGGGGCGGCTGGAACAACCCGGCCTGGGTGGGTGGCGGCGGCCCGGCCGCCACGTCTTGACGGGGCAGCGGTCGGCAACCTTTGGACCGCCATGCAACAGTGCCCGCGGCGGCAGGCCCGCCGGAACCCGCGCGGGTCATTGCGCCGGGACCGACAAGAGGACTTTGATCCGACGTTGGCTGCGGAACACCACCAACGGAATCGGCTCCCGCGCGACCGTCGCCTTGACCACCCCGGAGAGCGAGGTGCGATCCGTGATCGCCGTCTTCCCGGAGGCGAGGATGACGTCTCCCTCGCGGAGCCCGGCATTCGCGAGCGGGCTGTCGCGCGGTGCGGCCACGATGGCCACGCCCGATTCGCCGGGAAGACCCGCCGCGGAAACCTCGCCAAGGCCGACGACGTTTTTGATCTTCCCGCCCATCCAGTCGGCGATCGTCCCGTCGCGCGTGGCGGTGGCGGGAGCGACGGGCTTCTCGCCGGGAAGACGCGGTGTGCGCGCCAAGGCTTTCAGGCGCGGCGATTGGACGCCGAATTGGTCCATGGGAAAGTTCCGGAAACCGAGTCGCAGGGCGGGCGAGCCGTCGCGGACCCGGTAGTCGCCGCGGGCCGCATCGACAAAGAGCGCGTCGGCGACGACCGAATGTTCGTCGCGACCGCTTTGCTCCCGGAGTTTTTCCGCCGGCGATTCCCCGGAGGCGCCGGGGCGATGAAGGATGTTATAGTCGCACTCGGCGCCCCAGGGACGGTGCATGCCGATCGGTTGGTACGGTTCGAACACGATGTTGCGACGGAACACGTCGCCGCTCGCCGCGTACCAGACGTGCGGGTGGAACGAGTTGCCGACGATGACGTTGTTCTCCACGACGCGCCGATAGCCCTCGCGGTTCTTGAGGCCGCCGTTCAGGCAGAGGTTGTCGCGGATCTCGTAGTGGGTGGACCCGTCGTCGAGGTCGATGTCCCAACCGTGGTCGCAACGCCAGCGGTTGTTGCGAAGCACGACGACTTTCGCGGCGTCGAGGAAGGGCAGGGCGGGCGTCGCCTTGACCAACGCGTCCACCTCGCGGATGTCGGGTCGCCAATAGCGATCGCGGCCCCATGAATTGAAAGAGCCGTGGTCGCCGGTCTCCTTCACCGTGTCGAAGATGTCGCAGCCCTCGATGAGGTGCCCGCCCCAGCAGCCGTCGCCGATGTTGATCCCGGCGCGCGGCACGTCGTATATCGAGCAATCGCGCACCCGGATCCCGCGGGACATCGCGATCTGGACGCCGGCGGTCTGCTTCTCCACGCGACCGCTGAGATGGATCAGGCAGTCGTCCACGAGGCAGTCGCCCGGATAGTCGTGCGACCGGGGACCGGGCGTGCGCTTGATCGACGCGAGGTCCTGCACCTGGCCGTACTCGAAGAGCGGGCTCTGCACGGCCCCGGGCCGGCCGACGAAGGCGATGCCGTTCGC
>JANYDN010000169.1 GCA_025363585.1 Verrucomicrobiota bacterium
GACCGAATCACCCTGAGCCATGGCACAGGTCGCCGCAGACGCTCCCGTCGCCCCCGCCGCCCCGGCTTCGGGACACCGGTTGCTCACCGTCGACGGACTCGTCCGCGCCTACCGCGGGCGTCGGGTCGTCGACGGAGTTTCGATCCATGTGAACGCCGGCGAGATCGTCGGGTTGCTCGGGCCGAACGGCGCGGGAAAAACCACGTCGTTCAACATGATCGTCGGTCTCGTGAAGCCCGACGAGGGCAGCGTCCGGTTCGGGGACGCGGACATCACGCGCGAGCCGATGCATGTGCGGGCACGGCGCGGGGTCGGGTATCTCACGCAGGAACCCAGCGTGTTCCGGAAACTCAGCGTCGAGGACAATCTCAAGGCGATCCTCGAGACCTGTGATTGCCCGCGCGCCGAACGCGCCACGCGCCTCAACTACCTTCTCGACGAACTCGATCTTTCGCGTCTCGCCAAGAGCAAGGCCTACCAGTTGAGCGGCGGCGAAAAACGTCGCCTCGAAATCACCCGCGCGCTCGTCACCAGCCCGAAGCTGATGCTCATGGACGAGCCGTTTGCCGGCATCGATCCCATCGCGATCTACGAGGTGCAGAAGATCGTGAGGCGGCTCCGCGACCGAGGACTCGGGATCCTCATCACGGACCACAACATCCGCGAGATGCTGAAGCTCGTCGACCGTGCCTACCTGATCCACCAGGGACGCGTCGTGTACGAGGGACCGGCCGACCGCCTTGCAAACGATCCGAAGGCCCGGGACATCTATCTCGGCCCGGACTTCAACCTGTGAATGGGTCGCCGCCAACCGGGGGAAACCCGTGATGATCATCGGCGGCCTCATGATGCTGGTGGCCCTGGGTGCCGTAGGTGTTGCCGTGGGGTTGCCCTTGGCGATCACCGTGTTCTTCTGGATGTGGCCGAGTTGCCGACCCAATCGACTCGCGGCGCTCTCTGGTTTGGCGGGCAGCGCGCTGGGGATGGGTGTGTGCGCCGTCGTGTTCGTCCTTCCGTTGATGGCGGTGGGCTGGCTCAGGGACGACGTCCGGCGGGAGTGGCTTCCGTGGATGGCGATGATCGCGACGGCCTGCGCCTTCGGCGTGGTGGCCGGCTTGCCGACGCTTTCCGTGCTTGGCTACATCGTCGGCTTCTTCCGTTCGCACAACCGCCGGCGCCGTGCCGAGGCCGCCGCGACTGCTCCCGCCCCCGCGTCATGAACACCCAACCCGTCACGGTCCAACGGTTCTTCAACGAGCATTCCTCCGCCCTCGGCCTTCGATTGCTCGGCGGCGCCACCGGACTGGGCCGCGTCATCCGCGAACCCACGGTCAACCGACCGGGCCTCGCGCTCGCCGGGTTCCGGAAATATTTCGCGCCGCGACGGCTCCAGGTCATCGGGAACGTCGAGACCGCCTACCTGCGCACGCTCGAACCCACGCTGCGCCGCCAACGCTACGACGAACTGTTCCGCGCGCGGATCCCGTGCGTCGTGTTGTGCCGCGGCCTGCGCCCGGAGAAGGCGATGCTCGAGTCGGCGGAGGCCGCGAGCATACCGATGTTCCAGACCAGCCTGTTGACGATGAAGTTCATCAACCAGGCCACGCTCGCCCTCGAGGCCCTGTTCGCGCCGCGCACCCAGGTGCACGGCAGCATGGTCGATATCCAGGGCATCGGCGTGATCATCCAGGGCGAGAGTGGCATCGGCAAAAGCGAGGCGGTCCTCGGTCTCCTCGAGCGCGGCTACAGCCTCGTCGCCGACGACATCACGCTGCTGCATCTCCTTGACGGCACCACCGTCATCGGCACCGGAAAGGCGCTGACGCGGAATCTCATGGAAGTCCGCGGCATCGGGATCATCGACGTGGCCGCGATGTTCGGCGTCGCGTCGATCCGGTCCGACAAGCAGGTGGACCTGATCGTGACGTTGAAAGGATGGGACCAAGTGCCCGAGGTGGACCGCCTGGGGTTGGACGAGCAGCACGTGGAGCATCTGGGGATGCGGATCCCGCACATGGTGATCCCGGTAAGGCCGGGGCGGGACATGGCGCGTTTGATCGAGGTGGCGGCGTTCCAGACGAAGCTGCGGTTGAGCGGCCTGAATCCCGCGCGCGAACTGAGCCAACGCCTGACCGCGGCGATGAAGCCCAAGCTCTGACGTAAATTTCGCGATGTAAATTTCGCGATTGCCTTCGAATCCGCGGCCCGCAGGCTCGGTCCGTCTCACCACGCATGAAAACGACCCGCATTCTGTTGCCCTCGTTGCTCCTCACCTCCGCCGTCGCGTTCGCGACCGGCGTGGGTTACGACGACACCCCCCAGATCCCCGGCCAGCAGTGGAAGGTCCACGACAAGAACCGGCCCAACCCGCCGATCGTGGTTCCCGCCGAAACGTTCAGCCACATGGCGCCCGCCCCGGCCGACGCCATCGTCCTCTTCGACGGCAAGGATCTTTCGAAATGGAAGTCCGGCGATGCGGAAGCGAAATGGAACGTCGCCGACGGCGCGTTCGTCGTGACCAAGGGCGCGGGCGACATCGAGACCCGCGAGAAGTTCGGCGACTTCCAGTTGCACATCGAATGGTCCGCGCCGAACCCGCCGCACGGCGACAGCCAGGGCCGCGGCAATTCCGGCATCTTCCTCCACGGCCTCTACGAGGTCCAGGTGCTGGACGTGTACAACAACAAGACGTACGCCGACGGACAGGCCGGCGGTCTCTACGGCCAGTGGGCGCCGCTCCAGAACGCCGTCAAGAAACCCGGCGAATGGAATAGCTACGACATCGTGTTCGAAGGGCCGCGCTTCGACGCCTCGGGTTCCGTGTCCCGTAAGGCCGCCGTCACCGTCATCCACAACGGCGTCGTCCTGCACCACCACCAGGAGTTCAACGGTCCCACCGGCCATCGCAACGTGCCGAAGTACGCGGTCTACGACAGCACCGGCCCGATCCGCCTCCAGGACCACGGCGATCCCGTCCGTTATCGCAACGTCTGGATCCGTCCGCTCGGCACGTACGACCGGCCGGAGACGAAGTGACCGATTGATCCGCCGGGGGAACGCCCTGGGTGGTTTTTGATACGGCCCGGGCCGTGGTGCGGGACCCCGCGTCGCGATGCCCGGGCCGTCGCTTTCCGGGATCTTCAACCGTGCGCCTTCGCGAGGCGCTCGAGCTCCGCACGGAAGAGCGAACCGACGCGGTGCCGCGCGAGATACACCTGCATGGCGCTGGCCCCGAGGGCGGCGGCGACCTTTTTCACGGGCCATCCCTTGAGGACATAGAGGTCGAAGAGTTGGAATTGCTCCGGTTTGACGCGGCGTTTCACGCGTTCCACGGCGGCTGCCGACAGATGAGCGTGCCATTCGCGGTCCCAAAGTTCGTCCAGCGCGGCCGATTGTCCGTCGGGAAGTCCCGCCAATTCCGAGGCGACCGCGGCATTGTCGGGATCGGCGCGCCGGCGTTCACCCGAGCGGTATTGTTTCCGGAGCGCGTCCGCGATGCGCCGCTTGGTAATGGTGAGGAGCCAACCCTTGAACGATCCCTTGGCGCGGTCATAGCGGAACCCGGGCATTTCCTTGGCAACGGCCACGATCGTCTCCTGGACCACGTCCTGCGCGGTGGCGTCGTCGAGTCCTGCGCGGCGCGCGGTGTCAAAGATGAGCCGCCAATACGTCTCGAAAAACTCGCGCCACGAATCCTGTTCGTCCCACGACTTCAGCCGCGAGAGCAGGCTGCGCCGCGTGGGCAAAAACACATCGGGTGCCGAATCGGGATCGGTCATCTCCCCTCCCATTCGGTCGGATGGGTCGGTGTCTTTCATTTTCCGTCGCGCGAGCGTCGCACGGCACGCGGCCGATGGGAACGACGGGCATCTGGCCAATTTTTGGCACTGCCCCGGTTCAACTTCTGGAAGTCGAAAACATTTTACAGAAGGTAACGGAGGTAACGAAGGCTTCGTCGGGCTTGCTGCCCCATGGAACGACCCACGGGTTTGCTCTTTTCGGCGAAAGTGCGCCGCTGGGGACCTTTTTGTCACGGCTGGCGAAGGGCTTGCTCCAAGCCGCGAAGAAGTCGAAGAGCGAGCCTTTGTTGCCTTCGTTGCCTTTTGTAAAAGTCCCAAGTCCTGCTGGAACAAATCGGCAGCAGTGTCCGGATGCGCCCCGGGCACCTCCGCGGTCCGGGCAGGGACTTGCCGCGTTCCTTCGGCCGACTAACGTCCGCCATCATGTCGGCGATGGAGATCACCGCGTTCGTTCTGGCGCTGCTTGCGATGATGGTCGGATTGCTCGGCGCGGTCGTGCCGGGACTGCCGGGTCCGCCCATCATCCTGGTCGCGGCATTGGTCCACCGGCTGGTGCTGGGGCCGCATGGATCCGCGTGGTGGGTGGTGGTGGTCCTTGCCGTCCTGACGGTGTTCTCCCTCGCGCTCGATTTCCTCGCGACGTCCTACGGCGCGAAGAAACTCGGCGCGACGTGGCGCGGCGCGGTGGGAGCGGCCATCGGCGCGATGGTCGGGTTGTTCTGGGCACCGATCGGGTTGGTGGTCGGGCCGTTGCTCGGCGCGATGCTGCTGGAGATGTTGGCCGGCCGGCATTGGCGGGATGCGGGAAAGGCGGGGATCGGCGCGGTGCTCGGCCTCGTCGCGGGCACGGTCGGGAAGGTGGCCTGTTGCATCGCCATGATCGCTTTGTTCTCGGGCGAGATCCTGTTCCACGCGTTCGCGTCGCGGTGAAAGGGCGGGGTACGCCAACATCGGGATGGCCGGACGACGGCGTTCGCGCGTAGCTTCCGGACATCCCATGAATGCACCGATGAACCGGCGCTCGTTCGCGCGCCGCGCCGCCTTTGCCGCGATCGCTTTCCCGATGGTCAGCCGACTCCGCGTGCTGGGCGCGAACGGGCGGCTCAACCTCGCCGGCATCGGCGTCGGCGGCAAAGGCTGGACCGACATCACGATGGTCGACGGCGAGAACGTCGTTGGTTTGTGCGACGTTGATTCGGGGCGTCTGGCGAAGGCGGGCGAGCGGTTTCCGTCGGCGCGTCGCTTCGCGGATTGGCGCGAGATGCTCGACACGATGGGCAACGGCATCGACGGCGTGACGGTCTCGACGCCCGACCATTCGCATTTCCCGCCGGCGATCACCGCGGTGAAGCTGGGCAAACACGTGTACTGCCAGAAGCCGCTGACGCACACGGTGGCGGAGGCGCGCGCGCTGACGCTGGCGGCGCGGAAAGCGAAGGTCGCGACGCAGATGGGCAACCAGGGAATGGCGCATCCGGCGTTGCGTCGCGAGGCCGAGTTGGTGCGCGGCGGCGCGGTGGGAACGGTCCGCGAGGTGCATCTCTGGACCGATCGGCCGGGAAAGTGGTGGCCCCAGGGAATGAAGCGCCCGGAAGCCGGCGCGCCGGTGCCGAAGGAACTTTCCTACGACCTGTGGCTCGGCGTCGCTCCGCGCCGGCCGTACAACCCGGCGTGGGGCCACTTCGTGTGGCGCGGTTGGTGGGACTTCGGCACGGGCGCGCTCGGCGACATGGGATGCCATCTCATGAACTTGTTGGCGCTGGCGTTCGAGATCCGCGATCCGGTCTCGGTGGAGGCCGCGAGCGAGGGACTCACGGCGGACGCGGGTCCGTTGTGGTCGCGGGTCACGTGGGAATTCGCGTCGGGCAAAAAGCACGGCCCGATGAAGGTGGTCTGGCACGACGGCGGGAAGCGGCCGGATCCGGCGTTGTGGAACGGGAAGCTCGACGCGTCGAACGGTGTCTTGGTGATCGGCAGCCGCGACACGTTGCTGACGAGCTACGAGGGCGTGGGACAATTCAAGGGCGGGGCAAAGAAGGAGGATTTCAAATCGATCCCGGAGACTTTCCCCAAGCACGCGGAGTGGGAGCGAAGCCATTACGACGAGTGGATCGCCGCGGCGAAGGGCGGGCCCAAGGCGGCGTCGAACTTCGAGATCTCGGGACCCGTCACGGAGGCCGTGTTGCTCGGCAACGTGGCGGTGCGATCCGGGAAGAAATTCCGATGGAACGCCAAGGTCGGGAAGACGAACGACGCCGGGGCGAACGCCTTGTTGTCGAAGAGCTACACGCCGGGCTTCCGGGTGTAGCGCCGGGCCGGAGTTTTCAGTTTTCAGTGTTCAGTGTTCAGGGGCCGGATCCATGCAGTGGAAGCCGTGGGTGCCGGCGGCCCTGCCGGCACTTCCGCGATCGGAGCGAAATTTGGTGGTCTTTGGAACCCCTCACCGACCGATCAGCGCGGTGGCGATCCAAAGTATGGCGGCAGCAGCCCCTAGGAAGTGACGGCAGGGCCGCCGGCACCCACGCCACCTGCATTGTTCCATCCGAGGCCCGCTGAATAAACCGCGGGGTGGCCAGTCGAACATGGCGTCGTTCGAAAAAGGAAAGACACCATGAAAACCGTTTCCATTGCCACCTTCACCGCGATCGCGTTGGCCTCCGCCACGTTGGCTCCATCGGCCTTGGCCGGTGATCGGGAGTGGGCGGTGGCAGGCAAGGTTCTCACCGGGGTGGTCGCGGCCGGCGTGATCGCCCATGCCATCGATTCCCGTCCGTACGTCCAGCCCGCGCCGGTCGTTTACCAATACCCGCCGGGTTATGTCGGCGCCCCGGCCCCGGTCTGTGCCCCGGCTCCCATCTTCGTGTCGGGACCGCCGGTGGTCTATTACGCGGCACCCGCGCCCGTCTGGGTGTGTCCGTCGCCGGTGGTCATTTATCCCGGTCCCGCCCACGTGCATTACCCGGTGCATCACCACGGGTTCCGCCCACTTTACTGCCGGTGAGTGCCGGCGGGTTTAACGCATAGGAGAAGGTTGGCCCGCCGGATGTGAGACACCGGCGGGCCTTTTTTTCCGGGGCCGCGCGGCCCTTGATTCTGCTCCCCGCGCCCCCACTCTCATGCCCGATGCGTCCGTCGCCACGAAAGCCATCGTCCTGCCTCCCGTCCGGGAAGCAGGCACGGCCGAGTCGCGTTCTCTCTCGCGCGTGATGTCCCAGGAATTTCCCACCGAGCGGGCCCGGGTTTCCGTCGACGGCAAGTTCTTCCGTGTCGACGGCAAGAAATTCCACCCGAAGGGAGTCGCGTACGGACCGTTCGCGCGCGGGGAAGACGGGCATCCGTTCCCGCCGCGCGAACGTTTGGTGGCTGACCTCGCGATGATCCGCGATCTCGGCGCGAATCTGGTCCGCGTCTACACCATCCCGCCGCCGTGGGTCCTCGATCTCCTCGACGAGCACGGCATCAAGGCATTGGTGGACGTGCCGTGGAACAAGCACCTCTGTTTCCTCGATTCGAAGGCGACGCGGGCGGACGCGTTGGAGCGGGTGCGTGCCGCGGCGCGCGCGTGCCGGCTGCATCCGGCGGTCTTCGCGATCAGCGTGGTGAACGAGATGCCGCCCGACATCGTGCGGTGGTCGGGCGCCGGCGCGGTCGAGGAGTTCGTCGACGAGCTGGTGATGGCGGTGCGCGGGGAGGATCCGGAGCTGCTGTGCACGTTCGGGAATTTCCCGCCGACGGAATTCCTGCGTCCGCGCAACGTCGATTTCTTCTGTTTCAACGTCTACCTGCACGACCGGAAGCCCTTCGAGAACTACCTCGCCCGGCTCCAGATGCTCGCGGACACGAAGCCGTTGGTGCTCGGTGAATTCGGGATCGACACGCTCGGCGAGGGCACGGAACGACAGGCCGAGATCCTCGGCTGGAAGATCGAGTCGGCGTTCCGCAGCGGGTGCGCGGGCGCGGTGGTGTTTTCGTTCACGGACGACTGGCACAAGAACGACGCGCAGGTCGTCGGCTGGGAATTCGGTTTGACGACGATCGCGCGCGAGCCGAAGCCGGCGTTCGCCATGGTGCGCCGCCAGTTCGGCCTGGCGCCGCGGTTCCCGCTGCCGGCCGCGCCCCGCGTCTCGATCGTCGTCGCCAGTTACAACGGCGCCGCGACGCTCAAGATCTGCCTGCAATCGCTGGAGAGGCTGAACTACCCGGACTACGAGGTGATCCTGGTCGACGACGGTTCGACGGACGCGTCGCAGGCGATCGCGGCGCAATTCCCGGGGTTCCGGAATCTAAGGCACGAGCGCAACCTGGGATTGAGCGCTGCGCGCAACACCGGGATCTACGCGGCGACGGGCGACGTCGTGGCGTTCACCGATTCGGACTGCCGCGCGGACGAGGACTGGCTGCATTACCTCGTGGCGGACCTTTTGCATTCCGGGTTCGCGGGCATGGGCGGGCACAATTTCCTGCCGCCGGACGACTCGGCGGTGGCGGCGGCGGTGATGGTCTCGCCCGGGGGACCGGCGCACGTGATGTTGACCGACCGCGTGGCGGAACACATCCCGGGTTGCAACATGGCGTTCCATCGCTGGGCGCTTCTCGAGTTGGGCGGGTTCGATCCGGTCTACCGCAAGGCGGGCGACGACGTGGACATCTGTTGGCGGCTGCAGCAACGCGGTTATCGGATCGGATTCAGCCCGGGTGGATTCGTCTGGCACTACCGGCGCAACACGATCCCCGCGTACCTCCGGCAGCAATCCGGGTACGGCGACGCGGAGGCGTTGCTCGAGCGGCGGCACCCGGAAAACTTCAACCGGTTCGGCGGCTCCATCTGGCACGGGCGGATCTATTCCCCGGCGAAGATCGGCGTGGAGACGAGCCGGCCGATCATTTACCACGGCCTTTTCGGCACGGGATTTTTCCAGAGCATCTACACGCCGAACCCGGGACTGACGCTGCTGGTGGTGACGAGTCCCGAGTACCACGTGCTCGTGACCTTGCCGCTGCTGGTGCTCGCGTCCGTGGTTCCGTACGTCGGGACGTTGGGCGTGGCGAGCCTCGTGCTCTCGATCGGCATGTGCGTGGTCGCGGCGTTGCAGGCCAACCTCCCCCGCGGGCGTCGCAGGCTCTGGTCGCGTCCATTGGTGGCGTTGTTGTTCCTGTTGCAGCCCGTGGTCCGCGGCGGCGCGCGGCACCGCAATCATCTGCGCGGGCAACAAACGCCCCTCAGCGCGCGGGAGACGCTCGACTCGCTTTCGCTCGAGGACCGCGAGGAATCGCTGGAGTTGCTCCGGTACTGGTCCCGCGACTGCGTGGAGCGGACCGAGTTCCTGCGCCTCGTGTTGCAGCGCCTCGACGAGCGCGGTTGGCAGAACAAGCCGGACGGCGGATGGAACGACCACGACGTGGAAATCTACGGCAGCCGCTGGGCGCGGCTGCATCTCGTGACCGCGTGCGAGTATCTCGACGACCATTCGCAGGTGCTGCGATGCCGACTCCGCGGGCAGTGGAGCCTGGTCGCGCGCGCGGTGTTCTTCTCGATCGCCGGATTCCTGCTGATCGTGATCGGCGTGTCGGGACGCTGGGAATTCTGGACGTCGCTGTTGGTGCTGCCGTTGCTGGCATGGCGCCTCAACAACGCGCGCCGCGACCTGACGCGGCTGATCGTCGCGTTCCTGGACGAACGGGCGAAGGAACTCGGGCTGGTGCGGTTGCGCGGCGCGAAAAAGTGAGGCGGCCCCTGGTCGGACCGATGCAGTCGGCGCGGGTGACGGCGGCCCTGCCGTCACTCCCCACGGTTTCCACTCCACCGTTCCGGCTCACGCGGATTCCGGCGTCGACTCTTCGCGTTCGGCCGTGGAGTCGGTCTCGCCGGTGGGTCCAACGAGCACGACGAACTCGCCCTTGCGCGGGCGTCTGGCGAGTTCGGCGTCGACCTCGACGGCGGTGCCGCGGATCCATTCCTCGAATTTCTTGGTGAGTTCGCGCGCGAGGACCACGCGCCGCGCGGGGACGGCCGCCGCCAATTCCCCGGCGAGTTTCCCGATCCGGTGCGGCGATTCGTAAATGCAGAGCGTGCCCGGGAGCGCGAGCAATTCGCCGAGACGCCGCGCGCGCTGTCCGGATTTCACGGGAAGGAAGCCGGCGAAATGAAACTCGTCGGTGGGCAATCCGCCCGCCGTGAGCGCTGCCACGAGCGCGCACGCGCCGGGGATCGCCTCGACGCGCCCGCCCGCCGCGACGACCGCCGAGACGACGCGTTGTCCGGGATCGCTGATTCCCGGCGACCCGGCGTCGGTGACCAACGCCACCGTTTGGCCCGATCCCAGCCGTTCTAGAATCTCGTCGCTGCGCCGCGCCTCGTTGAACCGGTGGTAGCTGACGAGCGGTTTATGGAGACCGAAGTGATGGAGAAGATGCCCGGTGTGTCGCGTGTCCTCCGCGGCGACGACATCGCAATCCCGCAACACCCGCAGCGCGCGCAGCGTGATGTCCTCGAGATTGCCGACCGGCGTCGCGACCAGATACAGCGTTCCGGGCACGAGGGGCGCGGGCGCGGCGGCGGTCGGGATGGGAACGGGATTCATGCGGTCGGGCGGCGTGCAGTTTGTCCCGGGCGCGGCATCCGAAGCGAGCGGGGAGTCGTGGCGCCCGCTCCCCGCGTCCCATCAAACCAACGGACGCGGCGCGTCGTCGCGAACGACGACCGTCCCCGCGAGCTTGTCTTGCCACGTCTGGCCACGCGCGTCCCACTGCGACCAAATCCAACCGAGGCCCAGTGCCAGGCCACTCAGTATGGCCGACAGCGCGCGCACCGCCGCGACTTCCCACGTCAGCGGCCGCCCGTCCTGCCGCACCACGCGCAGGCCGAAGAGGATTCCGCCCAGCGTCGTTCCGCGCCACGCGATCATCCCGGTGAAATACAGGACGGCGAGCGCGGCGCGGACGGCGAACCCGTGCTGGCCGAAATCGAAGGTCAGGAACCGGTGGGGAAGCTGGGCCGCGAGGAACAACAGCGGAATCCAGTCGACCACGACCGCCGCGAGCCTGCGGAAAAGCGGCACCCGTCCGGCGCTGGCAATCGTCGCGGCGTCCATCGCCGCGGAACCGGTCGCCCCCGCCGTGCCGGGATCCACCGGTCCCGACCCCGGCCCCGAGGCCGTCGCGGTTGCGGTTGCAGTAGCCGTCGTCGCCGCGAGGAATGCCGCCGCCGGAATCATCCCGGGCTCCATCACTCCGACCGTGTCGCCCGAAAACGAGCCCGCGGCGGCGGTATCCGCGACCCTGGGCGTCTCGAAGGCGACCACGGGCAACACGACGCCGTCCGCGACCGGGACTTCCGGTCCCGCGGTCGGGTTGGGCAGGGATTTCTTCGCGCCATCCTTCGAGAACACCGTGAGCAGGAGGCCGCCGATCGCCCACAGGCAGAAGATCAACCAGACGATCAAGCCCACCACCGGCACGAGGAACAGCGCGGTGGTCAGTCCCGCACCGACCGCGAACGACAACATCGGGTGGGGTTCGCCGGGGTCGAAGATCGCAAGGATGCGTCGTCCCAGGAATTGGTAGATCGCCGTGCGGCCCAACAGGAGTCCGACGACCATCGCGGCCAGCAGGAACGGCAGCGCGAGGGCGAGGACCACTGTGGCGCCGATGATCGTCACCGCGACGAGCAACAACGGGATGCCGAGGATCCCGAGGAGCGCGGTTCCGCCGGGTCGCTCTTCCATCGTCCTCAGGATCTTTCGCACGGCCGACGGGAAGATGAGCGCGAGCAACGCGTGCAGGAGCAACATCGCGCCCCAGCCGATCCACAACCACCCAAGGCTGGGGGCCAGCGGGCGTGCCATCAGGACGCAAAGGTCCGAGTACTGCATGGCGCGGGTGCGGATGTTTTCCGGAAGTGCGGCCAACCCAAGGTTGACGACCCCGCCGCCGACCATGCCGTCATTGCCGCGGATGACGCCGTAGCCGATGCCCACCGCGTCGCCGCCGATGCGGGCGCCGTCCTCGACGAACAATCCGGTGCCGATGTTGACAACGTCGCCGGACACGTGCCCGAGCACGGTGGTGCGTCCGAAAAGGACGACGACGTCCTCCTCGACCTCGCCCTCGATGCGCGCGTTGCCGTACATGATGACCACGTCATGGGCCTTCTGGCCCGGCTTCTGGAGATAATCGGCGAACTTGAGGTCGATATCCTCGGCCCCGGTTCCCTTCTTCGCCGGGGTCTTCGTTTTTTTCGCGCCGTGCTTGGCCGGCTTCTTTTTCGGCCCCACGGGCGGCGCGTCGGGATCGTCGGGAATCGCGGGCGTGGTCGCCGACGCGGGAGTCTCGGGCTGGGCCGGGGTGGCGGCTGGGGTCGCCGTGTCCGCGGGCTCGGTGGTGGGAACCGGCGGCACCTGCGGCAACGCGCGGTGGCCGGCGAGCACGATGCCGAGTGCGGCGGCGAGTGAGATCCAGCGGGAGTTCATGGGATTTTGTCAGCGGGAGTGGCGGGCGATGCGCCAACAGGCGGTTCCCAACCCGACGGTCGAGAGCCAGGAGAAGACGACGATGGCGAGCATGGCGGTGAACGCCCACGGCGGGATGGTCTCCGCGGAGCGCGCGACGGCATCGAGGACGAGCGAACCGGCATCCCAAAGAACGTCGATGAAGCCGGGAACCCGGCTGGCCTGGCGATACGTCGCCGTGCCGACCGCGGCGGAATTCAGCGACGGGATCAACCATCCGAAGAAGCCGTACAGTGCGCCGGAAAGAACCACGACGGACATCCAGCGTTGGGGTCCCGACCACTGGAGCCAAGGGCGCCGGTACCAGGGAAGGTTGGCCCGGCGTCGGATCTCGGCGACGACGCGCGGCACGAGTGTCGACGGAGCGCGGCGTTCCGGCGCCTGCCGGAGCACGCGGTCGGCCCACTGGGCCAACGGATCCTTGTCGTGATCTCCCGTTTTCATCGGTGTTTCCATTCTAAATACCCAGCTGCTCCCGGCACGGTTGCAGTCTTTTTTGCAAGGCCAGCCGCGCGCGGTGGATGTCCGTTTTCACCTTGCCCAGACTGACCCGGAGCCGCGCCGCGATCTCGGTGTAGTCGAGGTCCTCGTAGTGGTAGAGCACGAGGGCGACCCGCTGGTCCTGGGGCAATTTGCCCAATGCTTCCTCCAAAACGCGCCGTTGGTCCCGGTTGAGCAGGTCGGAGTCCACGGTCGATTCGGATCCAAAGGTTGCCTCGAGCCCGGCGTCGTCGTCGTCGGAGTCCGCGGATTTGAGGTCCGTGAAGAATTTCCAGCGGGCGCGGTAGCGCTCGAGATGGTTCAGGCAAAGATTGCGGGCGACGGTCTTCAGCCAACCGCCGGCGGTGGGGCTGCCGGCCAGTTCCTGCCAGTGGTTCCATGCCCGCACGAACGTCTCCTGCGCGATGTCCTCCGCCTCCGCTTCGCGGCCCAAAAGCCGGAAAGCGGTGGCGTAGACCATGTCCTGGTAGTTGGCCAGGAAGGTCTCGAACTGGACTGGATCGTTCATCGATGCGTCCCACGCGGACGGGACGGGTACCCGGGCGAACACCCGTCCGCGGACGCGAGTGTTTCAAATACCTTCGGCAAAACCGAGGACGAGAATTCTCGCATCACGTGGACCCGGCCGCCGCGCGAAGCGCCCCGCCGTCGCGGGATGCGGTGGGAAGCCATCGGATGGCGCCACACCGCTTTGAGGCGGGGGCGGCTGCCGGTTCCCGCGCCGGCGCATGCGCGTCAACCTAAGCCGGCCCAGCCTGTAGGCGGCGTGCCCCCACGCCGCGTTCCACCGTTGGATTCCGACCCGATGGAATCTGTTGCCGGTCCCCACAACGCCGGGTCAGGGGACCCGGCCTTCAAGCGGATGGACGCGCAGTCCCTCGCCACCCACGCACATTGAACCATTCGCCCAGTAGATTGACGCGCATGAGCGATGGCGGCTCGCTTCGCGCGGGGGACGCGGAACGCCCCGTTGACAGGGCTCGAAACGTCCGATACCCACTCCGCTCAATCGAAAGGTCGAATGTGAGCCAGACGCTGAACCAACAGGTCCTGGTACTCAACCGCCTCTGGCAGGCGGTGAATTTGTGTTCGGTGCGACGTGCCCTGGGGCTTCTCTTCGAGGGTCACGCGCAGGTGGTTTCCGGCCAACCCGACGGCGAGTTCCGCACCTACGATTTCCACCAGTGGCGCGATCTCTCCCGCGACGGCGTGCATCCCGACGAGGACGTCGTGCGCACGGTGGCGCTGCGGATCCGCGTCCCGCGCGTGATCCTGCTGTTGTTCTTCGACCGCCTTCCCAAGAAGGAAGTGAAGTTCACGCGGCACAACATTTTCGAGCGCGACCGCAATTGCTGCCAATACTGCGGCCGGGTTTTCGAGCGCAAGGACCTCAATCTCGACCACGTCGTCCCGCGCGATCGCGGCGGCCCGACCACGTGGGAAAACATCGTGTGCTCGTGCATCCCGTGCAACACGCGCAAGGCGAACCGCACGCCGCTCGAGGCGGGATTGCGCCTGGTCCGCAAGCCGAAGCGCCCGAAGTGGCGCCCGTTCATGCAGGTGAACATCGGCACCTCCGTGCACGAGTCGTGGAAGCACTTCCTCGACATCGCGTACTGGAACGTCGAGCTGGGCGAGGACGTGCGGTAGCGCGGGCGTCCCGCCTGCGCCGGCCCGTGTGTAGGCCGCGTGCCCCCACGCGGCGCCGAGTCGAACTGCAGCACGCAGGCCGCAATCTTGCGAGGAACGCCGCGTGGGGGCACGCGGCCTACAGCACAGGCGGGGACGCCCGCGCTACGGGCTCCGCGATTCCTCGATGAGTTCCCAGAACTTCGGGTTGTCCTGGAGTTGCTCGTCCTCGCCCGTCGGCAGGTTCGAGCGGAACAGGAAATCCTTCAGCGAATTCCGGTTCAGGATCCGGTGCACCACGATGCCCAGCGGATGCCGCTCGAAGTAGACGCGGTAGTCGCCGAGCCGGTAGCGCGTCAGCGAGCGCCCGTCGCGCGCGAGATGGCCGAAGTGCGTGTCGCCCCGTTGCAATTCCAGCGGCAGTCCGCGGAACTGGCCGAGGATGTGGAGTTGCAGGTCCCGCGGCAGCCTTGCCAACTCGGCGGCGCTCGTGGGATTGAAGATGATCTGGAACAGCTGCACCGCGCGACACCTTGGCGTCCGCGCGGCGTTTCGTCGAGCGTGGGAAACCGTGGGTCGCCGCCACCCTGCCGCCACCGGCGCGGTGAATCTTGCGGCAATCCGAGCCTGCCAGAGGAAGCTCATGGGAGTGACGGCAGGGCCGCCGTCACCCACCCAGGCTTCGTTTCGTCGTTCGGCTCAGCGCGTGGACGACGTCAGCAGCTCCACGAGGGCCGCGTCTTTCTCCGGCGACGACTGGAAATCGAACGCGCGCATGAAGCGTTGCTTCTCCTTCTCTCCGGTGGAGGCGTCCCGGACGATCTTCACCAGCAACGACGGCGTCGCTTTCGCGCGCGAGCGCCAGATCACCTCGCGGGCGGACGTGGTGTTCCATTGGCCGCCGCGCGCTTGCAGGAACGCCGCGAGACAAGCGTCCCAGTTCTTGTCGGCGCCGATCCCGAGCGCCTCGAGATACCAACGATCCTTGCCGTCGTGGCGATCCGCCAGTTTCGCCCACAACGCCGGTGCCTCGGGCGACTTGTGGTGCCGCAACGCGATGGCGCATTCGCGCAACACCTGCCGGTCCGGATCGGACGCCAGTTGGCGCACGATGGGCACGATGTCCAGATGCAGCTCGCGCGCGATCCGCAGGCCCGCGATGCGGATGTCGGCGTCCGGATCCTTGATCGCCGCCGCCACGTACGTCGCGGCCCGGCCATCGATGCGCGCCAGCAGGTGCAACGCGCGCGCGCGGAACCGCGGGTTGGCATCCGACCAAAGTTTCCCGAGATTGGCCTCCGCGGCCGCGCCGATTTCGTGCACCGCCTGCCAGGCCACGCAGCGCGTGGCGTTGTTGGGCGACTTCAACGCGGCGACCGCGCCGGCGGGCGTGGACAAATCGAGCTTCGGGACCGTCGGACGATGACCCTTGGGCGCGATGCGGTAGACGCGTCCGGTCATCGTCGCGAGATCCTGGTCAGCCATGTAGTGGCCGCCGACACCCGCGTCGTTCCAGTCCGCGACGTACACCGATCCGTCCGGACCGACCGTGACGTCGCTGGGACGGAACCAACCGTCGGCGGACGAGACCAGATCGACGATCTCGGCGGAATACCCGGCGCCCTGTTTGCGGACGGGATACGCGCGGACGACGCGCGGTCCGGCGTCGCAGTGGATGATTTGCCCGCGGAAAACCTCGGGGAGCAGATCGCCCTCGTAGACCGCGATGCCGGTCGGCGAGCCCGCGCCGGTCTGGAGCAAGTTCGGGACGACCCCGGGATCGTTGAGATGCCAATGGCGGCGGGGAATGTCCTCCTCCATGCCGGTGCGTTTGTCGCCCCACCCGGCGCCGGTGAACTCGTCGGTGTAACCGTAGTTGCCGAACTCCATCACGAAGTTGATGCGGACGCCCTTGTTGCCGTCGTCGTCGTTGTCGGACTGCCAGAGCGTGCCGAAGGAATCAACGGCGACCTCGAAGTTGTTGCGGAAGTTCCAGCCGAGCGTCTCGAGATGGGAGCCGTCGGGATCGCAGCGGAAAACGAGTCCCTGCTGGTACGGCTTGCGATGGCCGCGCACCTCGTTGCCGTCGGCATCGACGATCCAGTTGGTGCCGTCCGCGGTCTTCAACTGCCGGCCCTCGTTGCCGACGTTGAAATACAATTTGCCGTCGGGCCCGAACGAGAACGCGTGGGCGCCGTGGTCGTGGTCGACGCCGGCGATTCCCGAGAAAAGTTTGCGCGGCGGGCCGTCGGCCTTGAGGTCGTGGTTCTTGTCCTGGAAGACGAGGATGTCGGGCGAGCGCGAGACGATGACGGTGTCGCCGAGGACGCAGATGCCGAGCGCGGCGTTGATTTCCTCGCCTTGGTAAAAGGTCGTGGCCTTGTCTGCGACGCCGTCGCCATCGGTGTCCTCGAGGATCTGGATGCGGTCGCCGCCGGGGCGGAGTTTGCCCCATTTCTGGAAGGTGGAACGGTAATTGGCGCCCTCGGTGATCCAGACGCGGCCCTTGGAATCGACGTCCATGTTGGTCGGGTTGACGACGTCGGGTTCGGCGGCGAACACGCCGACGGCGAGGCCCGGGTAAACCGCCATGGTATCGGCCATCGTCCGCGCGGCGGCGTGGCCGTGGGCGTGTTGGGCGAAGGCGGCGGGCGCGGCGGCCAAGGCGAGCGCGGCGATGCCGGCGGCGCGGAGATGTGCGGCGAGATTCATGGCGTGGGACGGGAGTCTACTCGCGCCCGCTTCGGAGGAGGCGAGGAATTTCTTCGGGTGCAGCGTGGCGTCCTCGACGTGGCCGCCGCGGTGACGCGGTGGATGCGCAGTCGTGGCGTGGGCGTCCGTCGAATTGTAGGCCGGGTCCCCCGACCCGGCGTCGAGGCCGACGGCAACGCGCCGGCAGGAATCTCGCGAGAAACGCCGCGTGGGGGCACGCGACCTATAGCCAAGGTTCACCGTCGCTCGAGTTCGAGCAGCCAGTGTTTGCGCCACGTGCCGCCGCCGTAGCCGCCCAACCCGCCGTCGGCGTTCACGACGCGATGGCACGGGATCACGATGGCCACGCGGTTCGCGCCGTTCGCGGTGCCCGCGGCACGTTGCGCTCCGGGCTTGCCCGCGCGAAGGGCGAGCTCCGCGTACGAGCAGGTTTTTCCATACGGGATCGCGCGCAGCGTTTCCCAAACCGTTTTCTGAAATTCCGTTCCGGGCGCCACGATCGGAACCGCGAAGCGCCGCAGCTTTCCCGCGAAGTAGGCCGTCAACTCCGACTCGAGCCGGTCGAGGTGCGGGTGGTTGCCCGGCACCGTCGGAATGTCGAGCCATCGTCGCAACGCCGCTTCCTGCCGTTCCAATCGCACCGGATCATGGAACTCCAAAAGGCATACGCCCGCATCGATCGCGCCGATCCGCAGCGGTCCCAACGGGCTCGCGATCACGCGCGTCCGGATCGTCTCGCCGTCGCGTCCCGCGCCCGGTGGCTTGCCGAATTGACGCGTGTACGCCTCGCGGAAGCCGCTGTGGGATTCCCAGCCGGACCCCAGCGCGACGTCGTCGAGACCCGCGCCCGCGCGCAGTTTTTCCTGCGCGGCCTGCAATCGCCGCGCGCGCGCGAACTCGCTGAACGTCATGCCGTGGTTGCGCAGGAACCATCGTCGCGCGCGGGCCGGCTCGATGCCGAGCGACGCGAGGTCGTCGTTGGAAACCCGCGCCCCGGGATCGGCCTCGACGCGCCGCAACAGCGGTTTCACCCAATCGGGCTCGGTGCCCGCGGCGCCCTTGGGATCGCACCGGAGGCAGGCCCGATAGCCGGCCGCGGTCGCGTCGTCCGGCGTGGCGAAATACTCGAGATGCTCGGGCCGCGGTTTGCGCGCGGTGCACGATGGGCGGCAGTAGATCCCGGTCGTGGTGACGCCGGCGCAGAAAAGCCCGTCGTACCCACGGTCACCCGCGAGAAACGCGCGCGTCATGTCGGCCGGAGGCGGCATCAGTTTCACGTTGCCACGCTACGGTCGCGCTCCGGAACGCCGCCACCGAAAAGGCGACGTGGAATCCGGGGAGTGCGGGCTGGGTGTTCAGTGTTCAGTGTTCAGTGTTCAGTGTTCGTGGCCGCCGCGGTGACGCGGTGGATCGCGGCGTAGAGCGGCCGTCCTCGGCTGCGCAAGTAGCAGGCGTCTCGCCTGCGCCGGGTTTCGGGTTCGTAGGGAACGTCTCCAGTCCACCGTCTCACGACGGCGGCCACGGCTCCTGCGGCGTGGCCGACTTGAAACTTGAAACTGAAAACTTGAAACCCCGCACAGGCGGCACGGGCCATTGCCCAAGCGGGCCCGGCCGTGCCAGGGTCCACGGCATGGGATTCGCGAAGTGCGCTTCGATGGTGCTCCTGGGCTTGGGCTGTGCGTCCGCGGGAATCGCGGGAGAAGTCTGGTGGACGACGTCCACCGCGGCCGTGCTGCCGTTGGCCGGGACGAATCGCGTCGAGATGGAGCGGGCACTCGGCGCGGTTCCCGTCGCGCAGCGCGCCTCGATGGCGTTCCTCGTCGAGAACATGCCCGACGCCGATCGCGCGCGGTTGTCGGCCGATTTCCTCCTGCGCAACACCGCGTTGGCGCACGAGGCATGGGAGAAATCGCCGTGGCACGGGCGCGTGACGGAGGAAATTTTCCGCAACGACGTCCTTCCCTATGCCGCGGTCAACGAGGACCGCGACGATTGGCGCGCGAAGCTCCGGGAGTTGTCGCTCCCGTTGGTGGCGGATTGCAAGACGCCCACCGACGCCGCGCGTCGGCTCAACGAAAAACTCTTCCCGCTGGTGAAGGTCCGTTACGACACCAAGCGCCACAAGGCCGACCAGGGTCCGGTCGAGACGATGCAGACCGGCATGGCGACGTGCACCGGGCTCTCGATCCTGCTGATCGACGCCTGCCGTTCCGTCGGCGTCCCGGCGCGGTTGGTCGGAACGCCGTTGTGGGCGAATCTCCGCGGCAACCACACGTGGGTCGAGGTCTGGGACGGCGATTGGCATTTCGCGGGCGCGGCGGAACCGGACGCCGCCGGACTCGACCGCGGATGGTTCGTGCACGACGCGTCCGAGGCGCTGCGTGACGAGCCGAAGCACGCGATCTACGCGAGCAGCTTCAAGCGCACGGGCCTGTCGTATCCCATGGTGTGGGCGAAGGACGTGGACTGGGTTCCCGCGGTCAATGTCACCGACCGCTACGCGCCGACGAAGCCCACCGCGACGAACGGCCGGCTGCTGGTGAAGGTCGTCGAAAAGAAGGACGGCCGCCGCGTGGTCGCTAACGTCCGCATCCGCGACGCGGCCGACGTCGCGGCGGAATGGAGCGGGACGAGTCGCGGCGAGACGGCGGATCTCAACGACATCCTGCCGTTCGAGGTGCGGCGCGACCACACCTACACGATCGAGACGGAGTGGAACGGGAAGAAGAAGACGGCGCGCGCGACGATCCGGACGAACGCGCAGGACGTGGTGGTCGTGGGGTTCGATTAGCGCAAGCGTCCCGCATGCGGTGGCCGCGGCGTCCCGCCGTGGTTCCGATGGGTGTCGTCGCTTTCCCCGCCGCGCTCGCTACGGCTTTGGAAAGCGGTGTGGCGTCGCTGGCGCTCCTTCCCACCGCAGTCCGAAAGCGCTTCTCAGCGCATCGTTCCGGCGCGGAACGAATCGTGGCGTCGTCGTCGGGAAGTTCTCAAGAAGATCGGCGGGGCCGGGCTTGCGCCCAACCCCGCCGTCTATGCGCCAGACCTACTCCAATAAATCCGGCGAAAGCATCGGGCCGGCAACGGGTGTCTCCGCCCGCCGCCGGCCGGAACGAACCGCGCCGGGCCTCAACGTCCCGGCCACACTCGTGCGATCCGTTGCAAACTACGACCGCGTCCGCGGCCGGGCGTTCGCGATTTTCATGCCAAATGTTGGTCCGCCCGAAATTTGGAGGGGACGGATTCTTCCGTTTCGTTGAGTTCGTGCCCCGGGTGTTGGGACGTGGCGCAGGTGTCCCGCGTTGGGTGACCGCGGAGTGCGTCGCGGAACGGCACGATAAAGAAAAGGTGGAAGACTGGGGGGACGCGTGGGACGGGCGCGCGGTCCGATGTGCCGCGGTTCGGTTCCCTTGGCTTCAAACTAAAAACTTCAAACCTAAAACTCGAGCGCAGGCGAGACGCCCGCGTTGCGCCTTGCTGGCACGGGCGGGGACGCCCTTGTTTGCGCAGGCGGGGACGCCCGCTCTACGTCGTGCGGCGGCATGCCACGGGGTAGGGCGGCCGTCCCCGGCTGCACAAAAGAGCACCGTCTCGGTGCGGGCCGGCGGGTCGGTTGGGCGTGAACTCAGGCGGGGCTGTGCGCCGAAGCCCGGCGCAGGCGGGGACGGCCGCGCGAACGACCTACACCGCACCTTCGGCCTTTCGCGTCGCGTTCGCCGCGTGCACGCTGTCGGCGCTTCCATGCGTCCTGCCGATCCATCCGGATTCCCGTTCCCGCTTCGGCACATGCCATGGCTGCTGGCCTTGTGGGTCCTGGCCACCGCCACGGCGGCCCCGCCGCCACACGACGCTTCCGCAACCAACGGCTATCCGTGGCGTCCCTTTGAATCGGTACGCCGGCCCCCGGTGCCGGCTTCGGAGATCGCCGGGTTCGTTCCGCGTGGCCCCATCGACCGCTTTTTGTCCGAAGGCTGGCAAGCGCACGGGCTGGCGCCGCGACCCGAGGCGTCGCGCGAGGTCTTGTTGCGGCGGCTTTTTGTCGATCTGGTCGGATTGAATCCGACGCCGGCCGAACAGGCGGCGTTCATGTCGGACACCGGTGCGGACGCGTACGAGCGGTGGGTGGACCGGTTGCTCGACGATCCGCGGCACGCGGAGCGATGGGCGCGGCATTGGATGGACGTGTGGCGCTACAGCGACTGGGCGGGATGGGCCGACGGCAACCAGATCCGTGATTCGCAGCCGCACATCTGGCGTTGGCGCGACTGGATCGTGGATTCGCTCGCGGCGGACAAGCCGTACGACCGGATGGTGGTCGAGATGCTGGCCGCGGACGAGGCGATGCCCGGCGACGCCGCGGCGTTGCGGGCAACCGGTTTTTTGGCGCGGAACTACAAGATGCTTTCGCGCGAGCAATGGCTCGAGGACACGCTGAAGCACACGTCGCAGGCGTTCATGGGCGTGACGCTGGGATGCGCGAAGTGCCACGACCATCCGGTGGACGGGATCGCGCAGCGCGAATACTACGCGATGCGCGCGGTGTTCGAGCCGCACCAAGTCCGGCTCGACCGTGTCCCCGGCCAACTCGACACGGCGAAGGACGGCCTCGCGCGGGTGTACGATGCGACGAACGCGCCGACGTGGCTGTTCGTGCGGGGCGACGAACGGCATCCGTTGACGAACGAGGTCGTGCGGCCCGGCGTGCCGGGATTGCTGGGCGGGAAGCTGGAAGTCGCCGAGGTGCGGTTGCCGTCCGACGCGTCGCGTCCGGATCGCCGCGAATTCGTCCTTCGCGACCTGCGCGCGCAGGGAGAACGGGCGATCGCGGAAGCGCGCGACGGACTGGCGAAGGCCGAGCAAGCGACGAACGCGACGCCGTCGCGGATTTTGGAGGCACGATCCGCAATCGACGCGGCCGAGAAGCGGTACGCGGCGACGCTCGGCGTGCTTTCGGCCGAGGACGCGCTGGAGGGCGCGGCACCGGCGAATCCCGCGGCGACGAACGCCGTGTTGTTGCAGCGGTTGGTGGACGTCTCCGAAGCCCGGTTGCGCCGACTCCGTGCGGAGAACGTGCTGGCAATCGCGAAGACCAACGAAGCGGCCGCGGCGCGCAAGGAGTTCGACGCGTCGACAAAGCATCTCGCGGACACGATCACGGTACTGGCGAAGCCGCTGGACGCGGCGTTCTTGCCGCGGTTGGCGCCCACGTATCCCGGGACCAGCACCGGACGGCGGCTGGCATTGGCGCGGTGGATGACGCGCGCGGAGCATCCGCTGACCGCAAGGGTCGCGGCCAACCAGGTTTGGCTCCGTCATTTCGGGGCGGGAATCGTGCCGACGCCGTCGGACTTCGGGCGCAACGGCCGTCCACCGAGCCACGGGGCGTTGCTGGATTGGCTCGCGGCGGAGTTCATGGAGCCGACGATTCCCGACGGGCACGGCGAGTCGGCGAAGCCGTGGAGCTTCCGCCATCTGCACCGGCTCATCGTGACGAGCACGGCGTATCGCATGGCATCGACGCCGGACGACCGTGATCTGGCGGCGGACCCCGACAACCGGTTTTTGTGGCGCGCGAATTCGCGGCGGATGGAAGCGGAGGCCGTGCGCGACAACATCCTGTTCGCGTCGGGATCGCTGGATCCCTCCCGCGGCGGGCCGGAGATCGACCATCGTCAGGCGATGACGTCGCGGCGGCGTTCGTTGTACCTGCGGAACGCGGCGGAGAAGCAGCCCGAGTTCCTGCAGATCTTCGATGGGCCGGCGGTGACGGAGTGTTATCTGCGACGGCCGAGCGTGATGCCGCAGCAGGCGCTGGCATTGGCGAACAGCGAGATGGTGTCGCGGGAGGCGGACGTGCTGGCGAGGCGTTTGGCGGCGGAAGCAGCGGGGAACGACGGGCGGTTCGTGGAGCTGGCCTTCGCCCGCGTGCTGGGGCGGCGTCCGACCGATGCCGAACGCGCGGAGAGCGTGGCGTATCTGGGGGCGCGGCCGGCCGGCGCGGAGTCAAACGCGCGGATGGCGGGCAACTTCGTGAAGGTGCTCTTCAACCACAACGATTTCGTCGTGGTGCGGTAGTGGTGCGGTTGAAATCCCTTTGGAGGACGTTCGGAATCCTTGTCTGCCGAGCGGAGTTTGTGCGGCACGGGAGCCCCGCGTTCGTCCCGACGGCCCCGATGTCGGATCGAATTATTGCTGCTTTGATTTTTCCAGCCATTCGCGCACCAAAACCCGCTCTTCCGAACGAAGGCCCACCATGGGAATCGCACGTGCCAATTGACGCGCGGCCTCCCGGCGCCCGCTCGCGCCCATCGCCGCGGCGTGGACGAGTTGGAGTCGAATCGGATAGTTCGTGCCGTGGACCGGATGGCTTTCGAGGAGTTCCAACGCCTTCTCCGGATCGTCCATGCGAATGCGACCCAACGCCACGGTCGCGAGGAAGCGGGGTTCGTCGGGATGTTTGCCCAACAGTTCGGTCGCGGCTTCGGTGGATTCCTCGACCCGATCGTCCGACAATATTCGCAGCCAGAGCTGGTCGTTCCGCAGCGAATCCTTGCCGGGATCCATCGTGAGAAGTCGGTCGACGGCCAACAACATGGGTCGGATGCTGTCGACCCGATCGAGGAGTTGGAGGATGCGCGGACCGGTGCTCGGCACAAGGACGGGATTGCTCAGCAGCGGTTGGAGCGCGGTGGCCGCGATCGCGGGTTGATCCAATGCCTCCGCGTAGGCGGCGATCATCAGGAGGTCCTCGGGCCTCGCGTTGGCCACCGTCGTGGCGGAAAGAAGGTGTACCGCGGCTTCGTCGGGATGGTTTCCGTGGGTGGCGGAGACCGCCCGATAAAGATGCCGGTTGATGGGGGTCACCGGGCTTTCGTCGTCCTCGATCAACCGCGTCACCTCGTTCCAACGATCGAGACTGCCGAGCGCGGTCAGGTGTCGCTGGAGAACGAATTCATTGGTCTGGCTCCAGGGCGGCCCCGATATCTGGAGGGCCTTCGCGCCTTGGTTGTTTGCAAGAAGCCAGTCGAGGGCCAGCAACCGTTCGGTGAGCGGCGCGTCGGATGGGAGGGTTTCCACCACGTCTCGGGCCGCCGCGGATCGATCCAGCGCCGGATCGAGCCGCATCCGGAGGTTGAATTCGGCGAGCAGGCGGAAAAGCGAGTTGGTTTGGATCGAGGGAACGCGGTGCAACAGCAGGCGAAGCTCGTTGGTGGAAACCTCGGGCATCCGCGAAAGCTCGCCGAGCGCGGCAAATGCGTCCGGTCGGGGCCGAAAGGCCAGGCTCCACAGCAGGCGGCGCGCCTCGTTCCTTCCACCTTTTTTGCCCACCGCGATCAATGCTTTTGCCAACAGGAAATCCACGCCTTCACGGTTCGGATGCTGGGTGGCCAGCTCGCGGGCTGTATCCAGGGCGCTCTCGGGATTTCCCATCTGCGTGAAGGCCCCGATGCAAAGCTCAAGGGCTTCCGGGTCGTGGGCGTCTTTCTGGAGCAACGCCACCAAGTGCGGCTTCATCAGGTCCGCCCGGCCGAGGCGCGACACCAGCCCCAGATACATCAAGCGGTCGTCGCGCGTCGGCGTCGCGTGGTCGAAATACATCTGCCAGTACTGGAAAGCCGAATCCTTGCCGATGAGCGTCGTGAATCGCGCCGCTTGGTGCAGCACTGCCGGACTCTCCGGAGCCAGATTGAGCGCCAGCAGGAGGTTGTTGGAAGCCTCGCGCCAATCCTGACGCTCGATGGCCGCGGCCCCGACCATGGCCGCCCGTTCGGCGCGCAACCGCTTTTTGGCGCGGTAAACCGGCGGGGCGACGTAAACCAGACCGAGGAGGATGGCGACCAAACCCAACATCACCAGTGGCACCAGCCACCGGACGCGGCGGACATGGGCCATACCGGCAATTTGAGGCAGGTGATTCACGCGACGGATAGAAGAGTCGCCCGCGGCCCCGCACTCAAGTCCGGAGGTGATTCAAAGCTCGGGCTGTCGGCTTGCGGTCGGTTCGGATGGGTTGCGGGCAAGCACGCGGTCGTCCGCTGGCCATCGCTCCCGTGCGGCTGGCGAACCGTGGCTTGCGTCGCATGAATTGGTTGATGGGGAGGCGTGAAGGGAATCAGTGCGAGGTCCCAATGCGTTCGCAAGTAGCGGATTAGGCGCGCGATTGGGTCGAATTGCCCCGGGGAACGCCGGGCAGGAACCCCAAATCAGGGGAAACTCTCGCTTGACGTCCCAAGGGGAAAACTAGGAGGGTCCACGGGTCGATTGGGATTACCCACGCCATGAAACGTTCCAAGAATTTTGCCGCCAGAATGGTCCGCCGTTTGCCGATGGTGGGAATCGCCGCCCTGCTGGCACAGTCCGCTCGCGCCCAGTTTGTCTATGATCTGAGCCAACCCTCTCCGGCTCCGCTGGGTTCGGCGATCATCAACGGTGGGTATCTGTTCTCCATCACGCCGACGACCGCGTCGGGAACGGGGGTTTACAATACGTTCAGTGGTTTTCAGAACTCGGGGAGCGAGGAGGGATACAACGCCACCGCCCGACCGGTGATGCCGAACGAGGAGACCTCCTCTCAGCGCGTATTCGATGTTCAACTGAATACGCTTCCCACGATCGCGATCTCTGGAATCACCTATTACACTCTGGGTCTCGATATCAACGAGGGCGGGGGCGCTAACTCATTTGTATCGTTGGATCAGTTGAAGGTTTATGTCCGCCAAACCGCGATCACGACGGCGGATACCCTCGCTTCGTTGTCGGGTAGTTCGACGCTGGCGTGGGACATGGATGCCGGCGTGAAAGGAAATTCCGTGGTGCTTCTGAACCAGGCGATTTCCAGCAGTGGTAGCGGGCGCTCCGACGTTACGTTCTTGGTGCCAAAAGCCACCGTGGACGCGGCGAGTGGTGTCGCCGGGGCCAATGCCTACTTTTACCTGTACGCACAATTGGGAGCGTATGGCGGCAATTATACCAGCGAGGGTGGTTTCGAGGAGTGGCAGATGGTCTCCGGTTTGACCTATACCCCGCCGGCCCCGATTCCCGAGGCGGGGACGGTTTCGGCCGGCATCGCGATCGCCGGTGCCTCCGTGGGTCTGCTCGCTTGGCGCCGTCGTCGTTCCGCCGCAGCGAAGGCCTGATCCAAGCCGTTCGAATCCACAAGGCCGGGCCGGGATTTAATCCCCGCCCGGCTTTGTTGTTTTCCAAGCCTGGTAACGCCGCGTGGGGGCACGCGGCCTACAGGTCGCCGGCGCCATGGTTGCGGAATCCGCCGCGTCACCGCGGCGGCCACGACGCTCCGTAAATTTGCCGGTGGGCGCGACGCGGCTTCCGAGATAACGTCGTTCCCATGCTGCTGAGCCCGGTCGAACTCGAGGCGCTCGTGCGACTCGAACATCGCTCCCCGCACTCGTTGCTGGGGTTCCACCCGTTGGGAGATGGCAGCGGGTTGGTGGCCCGCGCGCACTTGCCCGGGGCGTCCGCCGTCGAACTTGTCCCGGTGCATGAGTCGTCGTTGCCGCGTTTCCCGCTGGACCGCCTCGGTGACACCGACGTTTTCGAGGGCGCGACCCACGCCGCGACGCGCGTCTATGCGTACGACTTGGTCGTGCGCTGGGCGGACGGCACGGTGAGCCAGGGACGCGACGCGTTCTCGTTTTGGCCGACGCTCGGCGAGACCGACCTCCATCTGTTCAACGAGGGCAATCACCGGCGGCTCTACGACGTGCTGGGCGCGCATCTCAAGGTGTTGGACGGCGTTCCGGGCACGACCTTCGCGGTATGGGCGCCGAACGCGCGCCGCGTCTCGGTCGTCGGCAATTTCAACGGTTGGGACGGGCGTCGGCATCCGATGCGGCAACTGGGCGCGTCGGGAGTCTGGGAGATTTTCGTCCCGGGCGCCGGGGTCGGTTCGTTGTACAAATTCGAGGTGGTGGACCGGCACGGCGGGCTGGGACTGCGCACGGATCCGTTCGGGTTCCACTTCGAGGTGGCGCCGAAGCAGGCGGCGGTGGTGTGGGACACGGGCAAGTTCGGGTGGAGCGACGGCGAATGGATGGAGCGCCGGGGAAAGACGAACGCGTTGCGGCGGCCGATGAGCATCTACGAGGTGCATCTCGGGTCGTGGCGGAAGAAGTCGGACACGGAATCGCCGGGGTACCGCGAGGTCGCGGGCCCGTTGGTGGACTACGTGCGGCGGATGGGGTTCACGCACGTGGAACTCCTGCCGGTGGCGGAACACGCGTATTACCCCAGCTGGGGATACCAGGTGACGGGCTTCTACGCGCCGACGAGCCGGTACGGCACGCCGGATGATTTCCAGTTTTTGGTCAACGCGCTGCACGAGGCCGGGATCGGCGTGATCGTGGATTGGGTGCCGGCGCATTTCCCGCGGGACGAGTGGGCCTTGGCGCGGTTCGACGGAACGTCGTTGTACGAGCACGAGGACCCGCGGCAGGGCGCGCACCAGGACTGGGGCACGCTGATTTTCAATTTCGGCCGGCACGAGGTCCGGAATTTCCTGGCGGCGAACGCGCTCTATTGGTGCGAGCGCTTCCACATCGACGGGCTCCGCGTGGATGCGGTCGCGTCGATGCTGTACCTCGATTACTCGCGCAAGGACGGCGAATGGGTGCCGAACAAATTCGGCGGGCGGGAGAACCTCGAGGCCGTCGAGTTCCTTCGGCACGTGAACCACCTCGTCCACACCGAGCATCCGGGCGTGGTGACGATCGCGGAGGAAAGCACGGCGTGGCCGATGGTGTCGCGTCCCCCTTGGCTGGGCGGACTGGGCTTCAGCCTCAAGTGGAACATGGGCTGGATGCACGACACGCTGGGCTACTTCACCCGCGATTCCGTCTACCGGAAGTACCACCAGAACGACCTGACGTTCGCGATGTTGTATCACTTCCAGGAGAACTTCGTGATGCCGCTGTCGCACGACGAGGTCGTCCACGGGAAGGGATCATTGCGCAAGCGGATGGCGGGCGACGACTGGCAGGGATTCGCGAACCTGCGGGTATTGTTGGGATACCAGTGGATGTTCCCCGGCAAGAAGCTGCTGTTCATGGGCGGCGAGATCGGCCAGACGGCGGAATGGAACGCGAACTCGCAGGTCGATTGGTGGCTGTTGAACGAGGGACCGTACCATCGGGGCATGCAGCAATGGGTCGCGGACCTGAACGCGTTGTACACGCGCGAGCCCGCGTTGTGGCGCGGGGATTTCGAGCCGGATTCGTTCCAGTGGATCGATTGTTCCGACCACCAGAACAGCGTGCTGTCGTTCTCGCGCCGGGTGCGGCCGGAGGAAATCGAGGCCTCGCGGCGCGAGGGATTGCCGGCCTCCGAAACGGCGCCGGCGACCCACGTGGTGGTGGTGATGAACCTAACCCCGGTGCCTCAACTGGATTACCGCATCGGATTGCCGGTGGCGGGTCGATGGCGCGAGGTGCTGAACAGCGACGGGGCGTCGTACGGCGGCACCAACACGGGCAATGCGGGCGGCGTGGTGGCAGAGGACTACGTCGTGCACAACCAGCAGCACTCGGCGGTGCTGCGTCTGCCGCCGCTGAGCATCGTGGTGTTCCGATCGGAGAACTAGCGATCCGAAACCAGCCGCATCGGGACGGGGCTTCCCGCGCAGCCAGGCCCTTCTGTGTAGCCGCGTGCCCCCACGCGGCGTTCCACCTCGGGATTCCGACCGGAAGCTTGCCGGTCCTTACGACGCCGGGTCAGGGGACCCAGCTACACGCTCGCGTCGAGCGGCCCGCCGCCACGGCGACTCGCGCGGACCGTGCCATTCGGAATTCACGCGCGCGAAAACCCCGGGATCAAATCCCCGCGCAAACCGAAGTCAGCGCGCGGAGTGCCACCAGAACGCCAAGGCACCGCCGATCGCCACGATGACGAGCAAAGCGAAGAGCTTGAGGAGCAGCTTGGTCACCTTCCACGCGATGACCAATCCCACGATCCCAATCGCCACGCCCACCGCGATGATCGCGACACGATGCCAGTCGATGGGGGTGGAATTCACGGAAGGCCTAGGTTCTCGCGGCGACGGCCCGCGCGGGTTTGCCGTGCTTGCGGAGCACGTCGGCGCCGTGCCGTAGGATGCGCTCGGTGGCTTCCCAACCCAGGCACGCGTCGGTGATGCTGATGCCGTACGCGAGGGCCTTGGGATCCTTGAGCGGTTGGCTGCCCTCGTGGAGATGGCTCTCGAGCATCACGCCGATCAGGGGCTCGCAACCCTCGGCCTTCTGCGCCACGAGATTGAGCCAGACGTCTTCCTGCCGCGCGTGTTGCTTGCCGGAATTGGCGTGGCTGCAGTCGACCATGACCACGGGGGGCAGGGCGTTCTTCCTCAGTTGGACGGCGGCGTCGGCGATCGAGGCCGCGTCGTAGTTGGTCCGGGCACGACCCCCGCGAAGCACGACGTGGCCGTCGTCGTTGCCGGTGGTCTGGACGACGGAGACGGTGCCCATCCGGTCGATGCCCAGGAAATGATGCGCGTGCCGCGCGGAGAGCATGGCGTCCACGGCGATCTGGAGTGATCCGTCGGTGCCGTTCTTGAAACCGACGGGCATGGAAAGACCGCTGGCCATCTCGCGATGGGTCTGGCTCTCGGTGGTGCGGGCGCCGATGGCGGCCCACGCGACGAGGTCCGCGATGTACTGCGGGACGACGGGATCGAGGAACTCGGTGGCGGCGGGAAGGCCGAGGTCGTTGATCTCGAGAAGGAGGCTGCGCGCGGTGCGAAGGCCGGTCTCGACGTCGTAGCTGCCGTCGAGATGCGGGTCATTGACGAGGCCTTTCCAGCCAATGGTGGTGCGGGGCTTTTCGAAGTAGACGCGCATCACGATGTAGAACTGGTCGGCAAGGTCCGGGGCGAGGCGGGCGAGGCGGCGGGCATATTCCATCGCGGCGCCGGTGTCGTGGATCGAGCAGGGGCCGACGACCACCAGAAGGCGCGGATCCTCGCCGCGGAGGATGTTTTGGACCGTGCGGCGGGCCTCGACGACGGTGGCCGCCGCGGCCTCGGTGCCGGGAAGGGCACTGATGAGGACGTGCGGCGACGGCAGCGGCCGGTTCGTGACGACCCGGAGGTCGTTGATGCGTTGCATAACCGCGGACAGGCTAGGCGGGCTTGGCCGGGAAATCCAAGCCGGACGTTTCCGGGGTGCCTCCGCTCCCACCTTCGCCCGTGCGCGTCAGCCCAACGCGGCATGCCGTGGGTGGCACCGGCCCTGGTGCCACTTCCCGACCTGTTTTCCGGCGCTGTTTTTGCACCCGGTGGCGGCGAGCCGCCGCCAGCCACGCACGTTGAACCAATCGATGGCTTGGGTTGACTCGCAAGTGCGCAGGCGAGGACGCCCGCGCTACGACGGGCCGATCCACCGCGCCACCGCGGCGGCCACCGCGCGCATGAAAAAGGGCCGGCTTCCCTCGGGAGGCCGGCCCTTCGTGCGTGTCGCGCGCGACTTCAGGAATTTTTGTCCCAACCGTAGTAGAGCGGCTTGATCTCGCGGCCCAATCCGTCCGCCACCTTGCGGGTTTTCTCGTCGAAGTAGCACATGACGCCGAGTCGCTCGGACGTCTCGGCGAGCGAGATCACGGTCTGGACCTTCACGGCGAGGTCGATGCCGCAGTTGGGCTGCTTGTTGGCGCGGATCGACTCGTAGAAGTTCTTGTGGTGGGCCGGGACGCTTTCGGCCGGGAAGCCCTCGGAAGTCTGCGGGTCGATCTCCTCGGCGAACGGCCGCTCGGGATTGAGTTGGACCTTGTTGCCGCTCATGTCGAGCGTGCCGTGATGGCCGCGGATGCGTTCCTGCGTGCCCTGCTCGTTCACGGTGGACGACGTGATGTGCATCACGTAGCCGCTCGGAAACTCGGCGATGAGCTGGATGATCTCGGGGACATCGCGGAGGTATTTGGTTTCCTGCTCCGGTTTCCGGCCTTCCTTCCGGAGATCGGTCTTGAACGCCTTGGAACCGACGGCGGCGACGCGGACGGGGAACTCGGGGTTGCCGGTGGCGAGCATGTACGGGTGCAGTTTGTGCGGGAAGAGGTCGCCGAGCAGGCCGGAGCAATAGGGCGCGTACTTGCGCCAGCGGAAGTAGTGGTCGGCATCGAAGGGATGATGGGTCTTGATCTGGTTGCCCATCCACATCTTCCAGTTGATATCCTGTTCGGTGGCCCAGGGCTGGAGGGTGTAGTTCCACTCGCCCCACGGATTGTTCCGCATGTAGCTGCCCTGGAGCATGGTGATCGGACCGATCTTGCCGGCGCGGATCCATTCGGCGGCCTTGTGCCACTTCATGTCCGAGCAGCCCTGGGAACCGACGTTGAGGATCTTGCCGGTGCGTTTGACGGTGTCGTAGAGCTCGAAGGCCTCGGCGAGATAGCGGGTCATCGGCTTCTCGACGTAGACGTGTTTGCCGGACTCGAGGGCGGCTTTGGAGATGGGCGTGTGCCAATGGTCGACGGTGGCGCAGAAGATGACGTCGATGTCTTTTCGCTCCATCACTTTCCGGTAGTCCTCGTAGCCCTGGGGCTTGCCGGCGCCCTTGTTGGTGATGTTTTTGACGTGTTCCTCGACGCGGTGTTTGGAGACGTCGCAGACGGCGCCGAGCGTGACGTTGTTCTCCTGGAAGTGATCGATGTTCCCGTTGACGTGGGCACCGCCGCCCTGGCCACCGACACCGACGAAGCCGACGACGAGGCGTTCGTTGGCGCCCGCGACGTTGACGGACGGGGCTTGGTTTTGGCCGTAGACGGGGATGATGAGGCTGTTGGCCGCGGCCGCGACGGTGGCGGCTGCCGTGGTGCGCTTGAGGAACTGGCGGCGGCTGGTGGGCCACGCGCTTGAAGGAGAGTTATCGTGCGTAGACATAGGAATGCCGTTCTGACGTTGATGTCGGTGGATGCGCCGAGCCTACGCCGGGCGAAATCGGGGTCAACGCACGAATGGGGAACGCGGAAGGGATTCGGGTCGCGGAAGTGACTCTCGCCGCCAACGAGTCGTTGTTCCCGGATGTTGTTTGGCAGGCGCGGTTCCGACGGGCAGTTTTGTCGGGACGCGGCGAGTGCCGCCCGACGCCCGCGACGCGATGGCCCACCATTCACACGCATTCTCGGATCCCTCGTTCAAAGTACGCAAACGAACGACCTGGGAAGTCGCGTCGCGCGTGCTGCTTTACCTGCGTCCGTACCCTTGGATGGCGGGCGGGACGATCCTGTGCGCGTTGGTGTCGCAGTTGGCGGGGTTCGCGTATCCGAAACTCACCCAGTACGTGATCGACGAGGTTTTCCTGGCGGGCCGCGGCGATCGTCTGGCGTGGGCGGTCGGGGGGTTGTTGGCGGCGTATTTGGTGCGGGACGGGTTGTCGGGCCTGCGGATCCTGCTGAACAACTCGTTCGAGCAGGCGGTGGTGCTGGACATGCGCCGCGACGTGTACGCGCGGATGCAGCGGTTGCCGGCGGCGTGGTTCGACCAGAGGGCGACGGGCGACCTG
Organism: Verrucomicrobiota bacterium; assembly: GCA_025363585.1. Lineage (GTDB taxonomy): Bacteria > Verrucomicrobiota > Verrucomicrobiia > Limisphaerales > UBA9464 > UBA6176. The sequence goes on from JANYDN010000169.1 coordinate 32,653, forward strand.
ATGACGCGCGTGATCGAGGACGTGAACGTGATGGAGCGGTTGGTGATCGACGGCACCGAACAGGGCGTCGTTTCGTTGGTGGGCGTGGCGGGGGTGATGGTGTTCATGTTCCTTGCGAGCGCGAAGCTGGCGTGCGTGGCGATCGCCCCGCTGCCGGTGTTGATCGTCGGCGCGTGGTGGTACACGAAGACGGCCGGGGACCGGTACCGGGCGAGGTCGCGCGCCAACAGCGCGATGAACGCGTTGCTGACGGACAACCTGCAGGGCGTGCGGCAGGTGAAGAGTTTCGGACGGGAAGCGCACGAGGACGGGCGCTTCCGTGGCCGGGCGGAGGCGTTGCGGGACGGCACGCTGGCGGTGATGCGGGCATGGGCGTGCTACAATCCGGCGATGACGTTCGTGGGCGCGGTGGGCACCGTGGCGGTGCTGTGGATTGGGGCGCGCGAGGTGCTTGCGGGCCGGATGAGCCAAGGGCAGTTGGTGGGCTTCCTGTTGTTTCTCGGGATGTTTTACCAACCGGTCTCGCAACTCCGCGGCCTCAACCAAATGGCGCAATCGGCGCGGGCCGCGGGCGAGCGGGTGTTCGACATCCTCGACGCCACCGCGGAGGCGGTGGATGGCGGTCCGTGGACATGGCGGGCGCGCGGCGAGGTCCGGTTCGAGTCGGTGTCGGCCGGATACGAGGGAAAAGGGGTGCTGCACGACGTGGGTCTCGTGGCCGAACCGGGACAGATGATCGCGTTGGTGGGCCCGACCGGCGCGGGAAAATCGACGTTGGTCAACCTGTTGCCGCGATTCCACGAGGTGACGGCGGGGCGGATCCTCGTCGATGGGCGGGATACGGCATCGATGGCGCTGGGCGAATTGCGCCGGCAGATCGCGGTGGTCAGCCAGGAGCCGTTCCTGTTCAACGGAACGGTCCGCGAGAACCTGATGTACGGACGATTGGACGCATCGGACGCGGAGATGGAAGCGGCGGCGCGGGCGGCCAACTGCGACGAATTCATCCGCAAGCTGGCGAACGGCTACGACACGCGGGTGGGCGAGCGCGGGGTGCGCCTGAGCGTCGGGGAACGCCAGCGGATCAGCATCGCGCGGGCGTTGTTGAAGGACGCGCCGATCCTGATCCTGGACGAGGCGACGGCGAGCGTGGACACGGCGACGGAGCGGTTGATCCAAGAGGCGTTGGAAAGGCTGTTTTCGAGCCGTACCAGCTTCGTGATCGCGCACCGCCTGAGCACGGTGCGCCGGGCGGACCGGATCCTGGTGTTGCGGGCGGGCCGGATCGAGGAGGCGGGCCGGCACGGGGAGTTGGTGGCGGCGGGCGGTTTGTACGAGCGATTGGTGCGGGCCCAAGCGGCGGGGGAAAGACCGGAAGATGTTCCGGCGGGCGGGGTTGGTGAAAAAAGAATGGAAGATCACGTGGCGGAGGCATTTATGTTTGACAGTCGCCCCCCCTCTCTCTAGAACGCCACAGCTAATCTCCATCCGCCTCGGTTGGCGGCCGAAGAAAAAAGATTTTCCGTATGAAGAAGCCCTTCAAAGCATCTAGCCTGGCAACCGCGGGAGCCGCCCTCCTCTCCACTGTGTCGGCAATGGCCGCCGACGGTTCTAAAATCTGGACGTTGAGTGCCGGCGTGCGCGGGTTTTACGACGACAACATCTACACGGCGAACAACAAGGCCGACGTGGATGGCGACGGCATCGCCGACAAGCGCAAGTTCCACAGCTTCGGTTTCGAGGTCACGCCGGGCGTTCGGTTCAACATTCCCCTCGAGAGCTCGACGTTGTCGGCGGGATACACCTACGGTCTTCGTTACTACGAGAACCGCCCTGGCAAGAAGTACGACCAGTTCCATCTGGCCGACGTCTCCTTCAGCCATGCGTTCAGCCCGCGGTACAAGCTGATGGTGTTCGACAATTTCGCGGCGGCGCAGGAGCCCGAGCAGTTCGCGCCGGTGACCGGTTCCACGACCCTTCCGCAGACGGTGCGCGCCGAGGGCAACAACATCCGCAATTCGGCGGGTCTGGACTTCACGGTCCAATTGTCGCCTTTGTGGAGCGCGGTCGCGGGATACCGCAACAACTACTACAGCTACGATTTCGCCGGGTTCAGCCAAGTGCTGGACCGAATGGAGAATCTGCCGTCGCTCGGTCTTCGCTACCAGTTGGCGCCGAAAACCGTCGTTTCCGGCAACTACCAGTACGGCGACGTGAACTACCGCAAGGCCGATTACCGCGACAACCGGTCGCACTACATCTTCGCCGGCCTCGACCATTCGTTCAATTCGCAGTTGGTCGCCTCGATCCGCGCGGGCGTTCAGCTCGTCAATTGGTACCATGATCCGGCCGGGACCCGCAGCGACGGGACGAATCCGTTCATCGACGCGAACATCACCTATTCGTACACCACCGGCAGCAGCCTGCAGGTGGGCGTGCGCCACGCGCGCAATGCGACGGATTTGGATGCGTCCTCGGTGACGAGCTCGGTGCTCGACCAGCAATCCACCTTGGTCTACGGGTCGATCAACCACCAGATCACCGGAAAGCTGCGCGGCAGCCTCATCGCCCAGTACCAGAACTCGGAGTTCGTCGGCGTGGTGAAGAACAACGCGCTCGACGGCCAGAACGAGAATTATCTCTCGTTCGGCGTGACGATGAATTACCGCATCAACAACTACCTGTCCGCCGAGGCCGCGTACTACTACGACCGGTTGTCGTCCGACATTAATTTCCGAGACTATACTCGGAACCGGGTGTTTGTCGGTATCCGCGCGACGTATTGAGCGGGGCCAATCCGGGCGGGGTTTCAGTTTTTGCGGGAGGCTGGAATCGTTTTCAGCCTCCCTTTTTTGTATCGAATGGAAGCGACAAAGACGCAGTCATCCGGCGGATCCTCCACGGATAGCAAACTGCATTTCCTCGACTATTGGCGGATCCTTCGCCTCAGGAAGGCGATCATCCTGACGGTGTTCCTCCTCGTGGTGGGCACCGTCGCGGTGGTCACCCACTTCCTCACGCCGCTCTACATGAGCACCGTGGGAGTGAAGGTCGAGAAGGACACTCCGGACATCGATCGGTTTCTGGCTGCTCCGACGCAGTCGGGATTCGACCCGTATTTCTTCAACACGGAATTCGAGGTCCTCAAGTCGCGCCGCATCATTGATCGCGTCGTCGAGAAGCTGCGTTTGTCGAAGGTCTATGCCGACCGCGCGAAGGTTCCCGAGCTGAGCGTCCAGCAGACCTACGATTTCGTTTACCGCGCCGTCGAGGTGAAGCAGCGGCGCAATACCTCGATCATCGAGATCAGCGCGTACGACCAGGATCCCGCGCTGGCCGCGGACATCGCCAATCGCATCGAGGAAGTCTACGAGCAGGAACGCGATCGCGAGCGCGCGGAACGTCACGTTCGTGGCTTGACGACGTATTCCAACCAGTTGGTCAACCTCGACGATCAGGTCCGGACCGCGCAGACGAACGTGGACCAGTTGCGCCTGAAGCTTCGAGTCCCCGATGCCGCCGACAACGCGAACGTCGTCAACCTGAACACCGCGACGATGGCGCGCCTTGAGGCGAGCCGGACGGAATTGCGCACGGTGGCCGCGTCGCTCGACCAGTTGCTCGCCGAGGTGACCAGCAAGAAGGACGACGAGCTCCGTCATTTCCTGTCGGTCGCGCGTTCAACCCAAGAGCTGACATCGCTGATCACGAGCCTCAATCTGGCGAAGCAACGGCAGCGTGGGATGAATCCCGATTTCGGACCCGAACATCCCGAAACCAAACGCATCATCGGTTTGATCTCCGAGATCAACGACCAGATCGACCAACAGGTCAAAGCCATCGTCGAGGGCGTCATCACGCAGGTGAGGATGAACCGGGCGGCCACGGCGGATCTCGAGAAGCAATACCAAGCCGCGGTGCAAAAGGGCGCCGAGGACAGCCAAAGTTTCGCGCCGTATGCCAAGGCCAAGCGCGATCTTGATGCGAGCCTCCAAGTGCGCCAGGCGATGCGTCTCCAGTTGAACCAGGAGATGATCAACGGGGAGATCGGCACGAAATCCAGCGTGCAGGTCATCGACCGCGCGCTCCAGGGACTTGCGCCGGTCCGTCCCAATAAACCGCTGTTCATCGCGGCCGGCGCGATCTTCGGCCTGTTGCTGGGCGTTGGCCTCGCGTTCTTCATCGAGTACATCGACACCAGCGTGAAGACGATCGACGACGTCGAGCAGTCGCTCGGCTCTCCGGTGCTGGGCGTCATCCCGCAAAACGTCGGGGCGTTGATCAACGAGGGTGCCGACAGTCCGCACGCGGAAGCTTACCGCGTGCTACGCACCAACATCCTCTTTTCCCGCAAGGACCCGGGTTGCCGCACGATGACCGTCGTGTCCGGCGGCGCCGGCGAGGGCAAGTCGACGACGATCTTCAATCTCGCGACCATCTTCGCGCAGCAGGGCAGCCGGGTATTGATCGTGGACTCCGACCTCCGTCGCCCGAGCCTTCACAAGATCCTCAACGTCTCGAACACGATCGGCCTGACGAACTACCTCCTGCGCCAGATGAAACTGGAGGAAGTCGTCCAGACCACGCCGCAACCGGGACTGGATTTCCTGCCCAGCGGCAAGCTGCCGAGCAGTTCGGTCGGCATCCTCAATTCCGTCCAGATGAAGGAATTCGTCGAGGAAGTGAAGAACCGCTACGACTTCGTCTTCTTCGATTCGCCGCCGATCATGGGCGTTTCCGACGCCTCGATCCTCGTCAACGAGGTCGAGATGGCGGTCTTGGTCGTGCAGTACCGCAAGTACCCGCAGCAAATGACGCTGCGCGCGAAGCAGATGGTCGAGAAGATCGGTGGTCCGGGTCGCCTGCTCGGCGTGGTGTTGAACAACATCAACATCTCGCAGGACAGCTACTACTACTACTACAGCGGCTACTACTACGACTACTACTCGAAGAGCGAGGACAGCAAACCGGACGGCGAGAAGAAGAAGAAATCGCGCTCCGGAAAAGGTGGCCCGCCTCCGGGCGACGGAAAGTCGGCGGAAGTGAACCCGAAGTATTGAACGGTCGCCGAATGGTTCCGATCCATCGTTGTATTCCCATGATATCCCGTTTGCCCCGATTTTTGGCGGCTTTCACTGCGTTGTTCCTTTGGGCAGCCTCTCTCGGCTGCGCCGTGGAACCCATCAAGCCGCAGGCTCCAGCGGCTTCCTCGACTGCCACAAACAAGGCGTCTGCCTCCACGACCGAGGCGCCCGGGAACGACATCCTGAACGTCGGTGATCGTGTGAAAGTCGTTTTCACCGACACTCCGACCACGATCGCGCCCCTCGAGATGCAGATCCCCGATGGCGGCGAACTGACCCTGCACCTCGGGTACAAGTTCATGTTCAAGGGCAAGCGTCGCGATAGCCTCGAACAGGAGATCCGCGACTTTTACCTCGACAAGCAACTTTACAAAATCATCAACGTCACCATCGAGGTTCCGGCTCGCCCGATCTCCGTGGGCGGCGAAGTCCGGTCGCCCGGTACCTACCCGCACAGCGGACAGATGACCGTGTTGAAGGCCATCGACATGGCGGGCGGGTTCACCGAGTTCGCGAACAAGAAGAAGGTCACGATCATCCGTGGTGGCAAAACCACCTTCGTCGATTGCAAGAAGGCGCTCGACGATCCGGAGAAGTACGACAAGCCGATCTTCCCCGGCGACAAGGTCAACGTCCGTCGCGCGATCTGGTGATGATCGAACTCGCGGTGCTGGCGGGACCGGATTCCGGGAAGACTTTCCGGCCGGCCGTCGGTTCCGTGAGCGTGGGCAGGGGTACCACGATGACCGTGCGCCTTTCGGGAGCCGGTGTTTGGGACCATCATTTCGACGTGGTCCCGTCTCCGGACGGCCGCTTTGAACTGATGGCGACGGAGGGAACGAAGGTCACCATCGACGACGGATACGTTGATCGCTGCCCGCTTCGCAACGGAACCATCATTGGCTGCGGTGCCGTTCGCCTCCGCTTCGGTTTGGTCCCCCCGATCCAGCGTCCCTTGGAAATCCGCGAGCGTATTTTCTGGCTGGGATTTTTCGCGATCATCGCCGCCGAAATCGCCGTGCTCGCTTGGGTCGGGCAGTAAACGGATCCCTCGGGAGGATTCCACAAAAGGGCACGAAGGAAACGAAGGGGCTGGGTCGCCCGCGTCACCGCGGCCGCCTTCCCGTGGCCGCCGTCGTGAGACGGTGGACCAAGACAATCCCTCGTGCCGACGACTGGCGGACTGACCACTGACCACTGACCACTGAATACTGAATACTGAATACTGATCCCTGTCAGCCGCCTTTCCCCCCGCGTTCGGCCACGGCACGCACCAAGTCGAGCCACTGCTGGCTGAGCACGTCGTAGGAACACTGCGTCGCGGCCAAAACGGGCAGGCTTTCTCGGATGGATAGCCGCGCCGGATCCAGCGCCAAGTCGCGAATCCTTGCCGCCAATCTCTCCGGGTAGGCCGGATCCACTTCGCCCTCGTAGTCGACCAACATTTCCGGCGGCAACAACAGCTCCGCCTCGCCCACGCGGCTGGCGAGGATGAAGCGGCTTGCCGCCATGTATTCCGGGACCTTGCCGGTCGTCCGTACCCGTCCGGGCAGGTTGTTTGTCTGCGTCGACAACGCGACGTCGAACAACCGGAGGTAGGTCGGGACTTCCGCGTACGGGATCCGTCCGGTGAAGACCAATCGGTCGGTCACGCCCAAACGGCGTGCCTCGCCGTCGAGCCATTCGCGGCCGTTGCCATCGCCGATCACCACCGCGGTCACCGGCAGGTCCGCGAGACGTGGCAAGGCGCGGACCAAATCCCATCCATAGCAAATCCCCAGCCGCGGACTGAACACCAGCGATCCCATCAAGCCGACGACGAATCGCCCTTCGAGCCCGAGCTTGCGACGCAGCGCGTCCACCGCGCCTTCGGGCACGTCCTGCTGCTCCGCGTATCCGTCGCGGATCAGGGTCGCGGGAAGACCGCGTCGTTCCAGGTGCTCGCGATGCCGGGTGCCGCGCACGACGATCATCGCGGCGTTGTTCCAGGCGGTGCCCTCGGTGGCCGCGAGGATCGGCAACCGCCAACCGGCACCGATGCCCGAGCGTCTGGCCATCTCGAGGATGACGTCGCCGGTATCGAGGATGTACGGAAGCCGGTGGACGCGGCGCCACCATGCCGCCAGCGGCGCCCCGGGCAACGCGGTGTTGAGGACATAGAGGACGTCGGGACGTTCGTCGCGCAGGGCGGCGTGCCAGCGACGCGCGGTGGCAAATCGCCCGCCTTCCCGGTAAAGCACGCGCAGGTGGGTGGCCGGGAGACGCCGGGAAAGACCGGCGGCCCGGACGGCCTCGATGCTTTGCGGTCCCCCGTGGACCAGAACGGTGACCTTGGGAAGCTTCACGCGGGTTTGCCCGAACGTTCGCGCAACACGCGCTGGTAAATCCGGAAGACCTCCTCCGCGTTGTGTTCCCAGGAGGTCTCGACGATCGTCTCGCGCCCCGCGGCGCCGAGTTGCCTGGCCTGCCCCTCATTCGCGGCGAGCCACTCGAGTTTTGCACGGATCGAGCCCGCGCTGTGCGGATCGCACAGCAGCCCGTTGACGCCGTCCCGGACCAACTCCGCCGCGCCGATGTCTTTTCCAAGAATGACGGGAAGTCCGGAGGCCATGGCTTCGGATGCCACCATGCCGAACGGATCGTAGTCGCTGGGATAGACGAAGACGTCGGACGCGCGGAACGCAAACTCGGGATGCGTCGTGTAGCCCCAGAAGGTGATGCGTTGGGCCACGCCCAGTTGCCTCGCCTGTGCCTGGTAACGCCCGAGCTCGGATCGGGTGATCGCAAGGAGGTGTGCGTTCGGGAAGTGCGGCAACTTGGCGATGACGTGCTTCAGTCCCTTGACCGCCTCGCCCATGAACAGCCAGATCCACCGACCGTCCGGCAATTTGAAGTCCCGTCGCAATGCGGTTGCCTCCGCGGGGTCCGCGGGCGGCCGGAACTGGGTGCAGTTCGTGCCGTGGTGAAGGACCGTGTGTGGCTTTTTCCATCCGTACTCGGACTGGATTTCGTGCGCCGTCGCGTTGGAGATCGCGATCATGTGGCTGGCGCGGCGTTGCCGGTAGAAAAGGCGTTCGAGGGGCGTCACCAACCGGATGAACCACCGCGCCCGACGCTGGTGCATGGCGTTGGTACGCGACCGCGCGGCGTTGCAGATGTGGGCCGTGATGACGTCCGCGCTCCACGAGGTCAGGCCCTGCGCGTGGATCACGTCCGGACGGTCCCGCCGGATGAGCCGTTCCGCCATCGGCAGGAACGAGAGGACGGTGGTGACGACGTTCCATCGCCAGGCCGGGACGTGCACCCACCGCACTCCGGGAAAGTCCGGCGTCTTGAAGGTATTGGAGTACACGACGAACTCGCAGCGCGACGCGAGGTGACGCGCCAATTCGAGGCCGTAGCGTCCCTGTCCGAAGTTCTGGTCGAAGTCATGGATGACGAACGCGACCTTCAACCGGCGTTCGCCCGATGCTGGCGTGGGCGGATTCACTCGACGGTGACGCTCTTGGCCAGATTGCGCGGCTTGTCGACGTCGCACCCGCGCAGCACGGCGATGTGGTACGCGAGCAACTGCAGGGGAAGGACCGTCAGCAACGGCTGGATCGGATCCAGCGTCGGCGGCAGGAACAGGACGTCGTCGGCCATCGACGCGAGACGGTCATGCCCACGCGTGGTGATCAGGATGACCGGACCCTTGCGCGCCTTGATCTCCTGCAGGTTCGACGCGGTCTTCTCGATCAACGCGTCGGCGGGCGCGAGCACGATCGTCGGCGTGTGCTCGTCGATCATCGCGATCGGACCGTGCTTCAATTCCGCGGCGGGATATCCCTCGGCATGGAGGTAGGAAATCTCCTTCAACTTGAGCGCGCCCTCGAGCGCGACCGGGAATTGGTATTGCCGTCCGACGAAGAAGAAATCGCGCGCCTGATGGTACTTCCGGGCGATCGCCGCGATCTGGCCATCGAGCGCGAGGATCTCCTCGAGTTGTTCGGGCACCGCCTCGAGGGCACGCATCAACTGCAATCCGCGCGACGACGACAACTGCCGGATCCGTCCCATCAACAGCGCGAGCAACGTCAGCACCGTGACTTGGGACGTGAACGCCTTCGTGGACGCGACTCCGATTTCCGGTCCCGCGTGGAGGTAGATGCCGCCGTCGGCCTCGCGAGCGATGGTGGAGCCCACGACGTTGCAGATCGCCAGCACGCGGTGCCCGCGGCGGCGCGCCTCGCGCAGGCCCGCGAGGGTATCCGCCGTCTCGCCGGACTGCGTGATCACGAGGAGCAGCGTGCTTTTGTCGAGGGGCGCGTTGCGGTAGCGGAACTCACTGGCGTACTCGACCTCGGTCGGGAGGTGGGCGAATTCCTCGAAGAGATACTCGGCCACCAAACCCGCGTGCCAGCTCGTGCCGCACGCCGCGACGACGATTCGATCCACGCCGCGGAGTTCCGCCAGCGTCATGTTCAACCCGCCGAACCGCGGCGTGGCCTCGTCGAAATCGAGACGCCCGCGCAATGCGTTCCGCACCGTCGTGGGCTGCTCGAAAATCTCCTTGAGCATGAAGTGAGGGAACTTCCCGCGCTCCGCGGCCTCGGCGTCGAATTCCAGCCGGCTGATCTGCACCCGCGCCGTGTCCGTCCCGAGGTTCGTCACCTGGATCCCGTCGGCCCGGATCGCGACCACGTCGTAGTCGTTCAGATACACGACCTCGCGCGTGTGCGAGACCAACGCGGCGGCGTCCGACGCCACGAAATGCTCGCCGTCTCCGATGCCGACGATCAGGGGCGACCCGCGCCGCGCGGCGACGACAAGCCCCGGGGCGTCCGCGGAAACCACGGCGAGGCCGTAGGTGCCGATGACCTCGCGCAGGGCGCGCGAGACGGCACGGACCAGTAGCTCGCCGGGCGGGCCGACCTCGGCAGCCAACGCCGCTCGCTCGCGCCCGATCAAGTGGGCGAGCACCTCGGTGTCGGTGTCGGACAGGAATTCGTGGCCCTCGGCGCGGAGTCGTTCCTTGAGCCGGTCGAAGTTCTCGATGACCCCGTTGTGGACGATCGCTATGCGTCCGGAGGCATCCGCATGGGGGTGGGAATTGGCGTCGCTGGGGGGGCCGTGGGTGGCCCAGCGGGTGTGTCCGATGCCGGCGAGACCCGGGGCGGGGAAGTCTGCGACGAGCGGGGCGAGGCCGTGGTCGATGCGTCCCTGGCGCTTGCGGACGACGAGCGGGCCGTCCTCGGGAAGGATGGCAAGGCCCGCGCTGTCATAGCCGCGGTACTCGAGGCGGCGGAGTCCCTCGAGAAGGATCGGGGCCGCGGTCCGCATGCCGACATAACCGACGATTCCACACATGGGTTGCAGGTTGGCGGCAGGCAATGTCGGTTGCAATTCCTACCGTTGGCGCCGTCGCGGCGCTTGAGTTGTCCCGGCGATCCCCGGTAGAAAGGCCGCGTCACCTGAATCTCGTTATGCCCGCCAACCGTGCCTCCTATCTAACCCAACAGACCCTTGGCATCATCATGGGAGGTGGCCAAGGCACGCGGCTGTTTCCGCTGACGCGCGAACGTTCGAAGCCCGCCACGCCGTTGGCCGGCAAGTACCGGTTGGTCGACATCCCCATCTCCAACTGCGTGAACTCCGGCCTCACCCGGATGTACCTGCTCACGCAGTTCAACTCCGCGTCGTTGCACCGGCACATCTCGCAGAGCTTCAAGTTCGACCATTTCAACGGCGGCTTCGTCGAGATCCTTGCCGCCGAGCAAACGTTCTCGAACACCAGTTGGTACCAAGGCACCGCGGATGCCGTCCGGAAGAACCTGATGCATTTCCGGAACAACGATTTCGCCTACGCGTTGATCCTTTCCGGCGACCAGCTTTACCAGATGGACTTCCGGGAAATCCTGGAAAGCCATGTCGACCGTTCGGCCGATCTCACCATCGCGACGATCCCCGTGCCGGCGCGCGAGGCCAGCGCGCTCGGGATCATGCAGATCAACGGCGAGCACCGGATCACGCGCTTCGTCGAGAAGCCGAAGGAACCGGCCGTCCTCGAGTCCCTGCGCATTGACCGCGCCAGCTATCCCTCGCTGGGCATCACCCGCGACGACGACCTCTACTTGGCGTCGATGGGCATCTATGTCTTCAACCGCGACGTGCTGTTCGAGTTGCTGAACAACAACCTCACCGATTTCGGCAAGCACATCATCCCCGGCGCGATCGGCACGCACCGGGTTTTCTCGCACGTGTTCCAGGGATACTGGGAAGACATCGGGACCATCCGCAGCTTTTTCGAGGCGAACCTCGACCAGACGAACGACGTCCCGAAGTTCAATTTTTTCAGCCCGCCCGTCTTCACCCGTCCGCGCTTCGTGCCCGCCTCGAAGATCAACGGCGCGGCGATCGACCACGCCGTGCTCGCCGAGGGCTGCGTCATCAGCAATGCCCGGGTCCAGCGTTCGATCGTGGGCCTGCGCGCGGTGATCGAGGACGGCGCCTACCTGAACCACGTGGTGATGCTCGGCGCGGACTACTTCGACACGCCGTCGCGCCTCAACCGTCCAGAGAACCTCGGGATTCCCGTCGGCGTGGGCCGCGGGACGCGCATCGAGAACGCGATCATCGACAAGAACGCGCGCATCGGCGACGGCTGCGTGCTCTCGCCCGCGGGCAAGCCCGAGAACTTGGACCATCCGCTGTACTACATCCGCGACGGGATCCTGATCGTCCCGAAGAACGGCGTGATTCCGCACGGGACGGTGGTGTAGGGGGAAAGTTTTCAGTTTCAAGTTTCACGTTTGAAGTCCGACCAGGTCGTGGCGGCGGTCGTGAGACCGCGGACTTCGGCAAGTTCGGCTGCGCGGCAGGGCAGGGGGAGAGTTTCAAGCTTGAAGTTTGAAGAGCCCGCCCGGCTTCAAGCTTGAAGCAGTCCGCGGTCTCACGACCGCCGCCACTTCAAACTTGAATCTTGAAACATTAAACCCCGCCCCAGCCGGGACGGCCGCCCTACCGCCTGCTTCGCGCTCCGATCCGCCGGTGATTCCTCTGTCCTTCCAGCGGCCGTCACGGTTTCATCACGAAGTCCGATGCACTCCTGCCACCCGTCGTCTGCCGGTCCGGCCATCCGCCGGTTCGCCCTGTGTGCCCTTTGGGTCCTTTGTCTGAGCGCGCGGTTCGGTGCCTCGGCCCGGATCCCGACGGTTCCGCCGACCTTCACGGTGTCGCCCGTGAACACCACGGTCTATGTCGGCCAAACGGCGACGCTGAACGCCGGCGTCGACGATGTCTCCGCCACGTTCCAGTGGCAGTTCGGCGGCACCAA
>JANYDN010000171.1 GCA_025363585.1 Verrucomicrobiota bacterium
GCGCCGCGGGCAGCGACTTCGTGAAGAACACCCAGAAGGTGACCGCATGGACCGCCAGCGTGTTCCTTCTCTACGGCTCGCTCGGACTCGCCAGCCGGGCGGTTCAGTCCTACATCGACACCAGCTACCAGATGGCCCGGCTCGGCGTCGTCTACAGCGGCGCGCGTGCGGACGTGGCCGGCCTTGGGGACGATCTCATGCGGGTGGCCGTGGCCAATGGACGGACCACCAAGGAAGCATTGGAGTCCGGCGTCGCGTGGGCCCGCATCCTGCGGACCCGCCGCGAGATCACCGATGCCGTCCGGACCTCGATCGTGGCCGCGAACGTCGCCGAGGTCGGCGTCGCCGAAACAACCGAGAACCTTCAGGCCATCTACCAATCGTATCGCCAGAACGTCGGCGACCTTTCGGCCGACCTGTCCCAGCTCAACTCGATTTCCAACATCACCAACGCGACGGTCGGCGAGTTGTTCTCCGGCTTGGCCCGAGTCGCCCAGGTTGCGGCGGAGGCCAACGTCCCGCTCGCCGAACTCAACGGCATCCTCGGCGCCGTGATCTCGCGCACGAAGCAGAGCGGCTCGTCGGTCGGCAACGGCATCAAGACGATGATCGGTCGGCTCAGCGAACCGGGCCGGCTCAACGAATTGCGGGACTCCTTCGGCATCGATGTCGCCGACGGTGGGCAGTACAAAGAGTTCCTCGGCATCCTCGACGAGCTATACGCAGCGCAGTTGCAGATGACCGAGAGCGAGCGTCGCGCGATGCTCGTCCGCGTTGCCGGCAATACCCAACTCACCCGCGCCGCCGCGATCCTCGACACCTACATCCACGCACAGGCCTTGGCGGTTCGAACGGAGATGGATCTGTCGTCGGCCGACACCGAGAACCAAGCCATCCGCGAGACGACGAAGGCCCAGCTCTCGGCCTTGGTCGGGGAGTTCGAGCGGTTCGCCTCGTTGCAGGGAAGCCACGGGCCGGGCGCGATCCTTGGGGGAATTGCCGGCTCCCTCAAGAACGTGCTCACGCTGCTGAACCTCCCGTTCGTCAGCCCGGCATTGACGGGTGGCGTCGCCTTGCTGGGCGCCATGGCAACGCGCGCGCTGCTGCTCCGGGCCCGTCTGGATTCGCTTCGCGGCACGCCCGGGTTCCTGGGGCGGACCTGGATCGAGGCCCGCGGTGCGGCGGACAGCTTCTTCGGATCGGTGATGACGCAGCTCCGCGGGGTGCAGCGGGCGTTCATGGTTGGGTTTCGCGGGCCGCGCCTGTTGGGCGGTGTCGGCGCCGGCGACGCCGGCATGGTGGCGTCCACACTCGGGGGGCTCACGTCCTCGCTCTCCCTTCTCGCGCGACGGTTGGCCGTCCCGGCAATGGTGATCGCGGGCTTCGTGGCCTTGAATCGAACCATGGATGCGCTCGGGCGTGGTGCGGGCAAAGGTGCCGATGCCGTCGAGGAATTCGAGATGGCGGCGACCCACGCCACCAAGCGAACGGAGGCGATGCAACAGGCTGTCCATTTGTTGGACCAGACGATGGACCTTCTCCCCAACACCACGTCGGAGGTGGCCGCCCGGATGTTGAAGGACATGGAAGTATTGCCCGAAGCGATCCGTCCCACCGTGGAGCAGATCCGCAAGATCGTGAACGACCCGGGCAACGCGCGCGCCGTGCTCGCGCCCAACCGCGCCGCTGCCCTCAATCTCCAGTTCGCGGCGATGGCGCAGCAAAAGAAGGCCGAGCAAGATGCGATCGCCGCCCAACAAATAATCGTCGATCGACTCGACCGGACTCCTGTCGCGACCCGCGACGAGAAGCTCTTGGCGGAGCAACGGGCGAAGCTGGAGGATCTCCGGGCCAAGGCCATCGCGAGCCGCGGATCGCCACCGTCCGAGACGATGACGGATGCCACCAGCGGCAAGACCTATTCCGAGTTGGCCAAGCAGGACGTCGAGAACCTGCACGAGCGACGTAAGGTGATGGAGTCCATCATCGCACTCACTCACCTCGACGATCCCGTGAACGAACTGCGTCGGCGGATTTCGCTTCAGCGGGTTTATGTCGGGCTGCTCGAAAAGGAAGTCGACACAACCCTCGAAGCCAAGGGGGCCGCCAACGCGACCGGGCTCGCGAAAGAATCCGCTGCGAAGAAGGCGCGCGGGACGGCCGACGTGGCGCTCGCGAATGCGGCGAAGATCACGCCGTCGCAGGTTGGCAATGTTTTCGAGAGCGTCATCACGGGGCTTGGCGGTGAACCCGGCGGCACTTTCAGCAGCCCGGCGTCTCACATCATGGGAGCCATCAAGTGGCTTTGGAGAGAGACACACGATTCCTCCGCTGGGCCGGCCCCCGAAAAGCCGTCGCCCGTTGCACCTGATTCAATCGCCGTAGCGCGGTCGGCCAAAGAAAAGGCGGACCGTCTCACGGCGGAGGCAGAGATGGCCGGCGGCAATCGGTTCAACTCGCTCTTGATGGAGCAGCAACGCGAACTGCGAGAGGCGAAGTCCGAACTCGACCGTCTCAACGCGATCCCGGAGTCGGACGCACGCCTTGCCCGCCACCTGCACAACGTGTCGAAGTCGGCGTCGAACGACGCCTTGGCCCATGACATCGGCGACACGCCCGGCGAGCGCGCTTTCAGCCGCATGGAGGCGCTCGAAAAGCTCAAGGCCACGGCCCAACGGGAGACGGCCGACTCGAAGCTCACCGAGAACCAGCGGCTCGAATCCGCCGTTCGGTTCTTCGAGTACGAACGCCAACTCCGCGAGGCCAACCTTGAACTCCAACGTCGCTCGCTGGAGATGACCGCCGAGGAGGTCAACCTCGCCAAGGAGAAGACCAAGGAATGGCAGAAGGGCCTGCTCTTGGCCGCCCCGCAGGATCTCCTCAAGCGCTTGGCCGCGCTCGACATCACCGGCAACGGATCCAAATCCATCACGGCCGGGCAATTCCTTTCCTCCGGCGATCTGCGACCGCTCATCATGGACCAGCCGGGCTACGGGTTCGAGGAGGCGAAGCTCAAGCGGGAGCGCGATCGGTTCAAGGGATTCAAACCGCAGGCCGACGAGGACCCGGCCGCAACAGGCGTCGGCAACACGCAGGCAATGTTGTTGTCCCGTTTGATGGGGCCCTCGGGAATCCGGAATTATCTCCGGCCAATGGGCGGGTCGTCGGAAGGCGACGCCATGGTGGCCAAGTACGGGCAGATGGGAACGGCGATCGACCGCGTCACGATGCGACTCCTGGGGTTGGGCGATGCGCTGGAAAAGTTGATGGCCCGATCGGGCGACGCCCGCGGTGCCCCGTACCTTGCAGCCGCAAACGGAACGTATCCCGGGAAGTCCCGATGAACCCGGTTCGTTCACGCGAGTTGGCGGGCCCAACGCACCCAACCGTCGCTCACGAATAGGATTTCCCCATGCAACTGACCTTCAACGGAACGGCGCTTCACGGCATCGGCAT
>JANYDN010000173.1 GCA_025363585.1 Verrucomicrobiota bacterium
GCGAACGGATCTCCAGAAGGGGATGGCTCATGGCGCGTTGGGGAAACGTCGCACGACGGACCGCCGGATTCGAGTGGCAAGGGCGGGGACGGGAAAGTTGGGTCGCGAGATAGCCGGGAACGATTCGTTCGAGGAACAGGAGTTCCTCACGCCAAGGGGAACCAAGGCCGACCAAGGGGTAGGCTTGAGACCCGTGGAACCATGCCCTCCGCCCAAAAGCCGAACCGCGCGGACCGCCTTTTGGAGCGGTGCCGCGCGGTGACTCGAACGGGATGCCGGCGAAGGACTACTTGTCCTTCTTGGCTTTCTTGGCGTCGTCGTCGTTCGTCTTGGGCTTCGGCGCGGGCTTCGGGCCGGCCTGGGCCTTGGTGATCACTTCCTCGCCGCGATCGTTCTTCTGGACCGAGCCATGGAGATAGTCACTGGTCGCGACGCCGGAGAGGGTGATGTCCTTGGCGTCCTTCGAGAGGTGGGATTCGCCGCTGAGATGCAGGACGCGGTCGTGATCCTTGCCCTCGAGGGTGATGGTCATGGCCTTGGCGTCGGTGGCCTTCACGATGCCGTGGAACGGATATCGGTTCTTCTTGGCCGGGGCCGCGGCGTCCGCGGCAGGCGGGGTTCCCGCGGCGGGCTTCGTGGCCGCGGGCGCGGTGGGCTTGGCCGGGGGTGTTTGCGCGGTGGCGGTCGCGAACGCGGCCGCGAGGAGAGTGACGGACAGGAGTCGAACGATCGACGGTTTCATGGTGTGACGGGACAACGATGCTTTTGTGGTGGGGAAAGCGCGTCGAACCAACGTGTATCCGCGCCACCTTCCTTGGAGGCGACGCTGCCTTGTGCGCCGCGGGGGAGGCAATGGGGAAGTTGGGGGAGAAACGCGCGTGGTCGCGCGGCCTCCGGACGGCGTCTCGTCGCGGCGCGAGGCCACCCGGGCAGCGTAGCCAGCCGACGCCCGGCTCACGCGCAGTGCGGTCGCAGCGCCCCGTCGAGTTCCGAAATGATCGCCATCAAGGCGGCCTGCATCAGCGGTTGCTTGCGCACGGCGGGACGCTCGTTCGCCGACATCCCTTCCATCGCTTCCACGAAGCGCGCGAGGCACGCGCGGGCGTATTCCGGCTGGGGACTCCGCTGGGTCCAATGCGCGAGATCACCGGCAATATTTCCGGAAAGCGCGTCGCCCAAGGCACTGACCTCGCGGTCAAACGACAGGCCGAAATTCCCGTCATCGATCACCGGCGCCTTCGAGCCGGGCTTCACCAGCCCGAACCAAACCAAGGCGGCGAAGGTGAGCAGGACATCCCATTCCGTTTCTTCCAATATCCCGCCGAGCAAGGCTTGGAGCTCGTCCGGAAGGTTCGATCCGCTGTCGCCCCATTCGTCGATGGCATCCCAAGGTTGTTCGAAAGCGGAGACTGCCGTGCGAAGGCGTTTCGTCGATTCGGCGAAGCCCAGTGGATTGACGGGAAGGGGTGGCGCCACGGGTCGATCCGGTGCCATCCCCGACGTGGACCCGCCCGCCGCGTCGATCGCGGGATCATCGAAGTCTTCCGATTCATCCGGAGGCGTGTCGCGATGCGGCGGCGGTGGAAAGATCAATTCCTCCAGACCGAGTTCGCGGAGAATGTCGTCGATTGCGTTTTCGCCGGAAACCGTCCCCGAAAGCCGGTTGATCGTGTCGCCGTTCCGCACGACTTGTTTGAGGAGTTCCACGAGGCGTATTCGCAGCGCGGGATCCCGGGTCGCTTCCCTCGGTGTCTTCCCCAAGAGGTCAATGGACGGCGTGTCCGGGAACGAATCCCGCAGCTTCGCGGCCCACGCCGCGGCAAACGGGCGTGTCTCACGCAGTCCGGGCGGGATCATCGCGGATTCTTCGGCGGAGGGCGGAACGTCCGCCGAGAGGACGGGTTCCCCGACGCGTTCGCCGACGCATCGCACGAGGCCGTGCATCAGCGCCTCGAATTCCCTGCGGAGGATTTCCATGTGTCGCGCCCCGAACGCGACGATTTTCCAACGGCTTCGGCCGACGAGGATTTGGCCGAGGGACACCTCGTATCCGGCTTCGGCAAAAGGAGGTCCCTGCCAATCCCGTTCCGCAAGGAAACCGTCGGGTCGTTCCATGTCCGGTAGGATGAAGGAGCCGATGGCCGGATGACTGCGGAAACGATGCAGGCATTCGCCGGCCGGTCGAAGGAGTTCGTAGTCCGCTTCGAACGACCGCATATCCGGTCTTGAAATATTCAGGGGCGTGAAGGCGGCATTCGCGACGCCGAGGCTCTTGGCGAAGCGGGCGAAATTTTCCGCAAGCCAGGCATCGAGGGCGGGACGGTCGCCGGGTCCGCCGAGATGGCGGACGATTTCGACGACGACCGCGTCCGCTGGAAGGAATCCCTGGAGTTCGATGTTGATGCCTTCCCCGACGCGCCGCTCGAAGTGCGGAAGTCGGAAACTCCAGATCAACACGGTCGTGAAACGGACGGCGGCCTCGGCGAGCTCGCGATCGATCATCACGAAAGGTGGCGAACCCGGTTCGAGCAGATCGACGACCTCGACGCGAAGATCGTCCGGAACGCGGTGAACCTCGACGAGACGGGCCCGGATCCGGGACTTGGCGGCGAAGAGCGCGCGGAGGTCGTTGTTGAACCGGAACCCCCCGTTTTTCTCCCAACGCTGCGCCTCGGTGAGCCCGTCGGGATCACGACTGAGATAACACTTGGAAACCAGCCTTGCCACGCCGACCTCGGCGTCCTCGCGCCGAAGCGTATCGAGGGTCGCGCGCATTTTTTGCCCCGCCCCGGTGGCGATCCATTCCAGGAGCCCGACGTCGAGTTTGGCCTCGAGCTCGAGGAGTCGGTCTTGCTGCGAGGGCGCGAAGGGGTTGAAGGCGCATTCCGGCGGGCAGGCCAGCTTGCTGTTGCGGGAGTCGCCGCACTCGGCGGACGAGATGTCCTTGCCGAGGGCGGGGCACGCGCGTTTTCCCTTCGTCGAATTCACGGGGCGATTCTCACGGGACCGGCAAAGAGCGCGAGCTTTCGCGGCGGGCATCGGCAAGGATTCGATGCGGGAAGCTTCCGTTCCGGGAAAATCCGTGCAAAAAGCACGGCGAATCGCCGCGGCAGGCAATCTCGTCAGGTTTCGATTTGCCTTCCCGACGTCGCGCGGTTAGTTGAGTGGCCCGTCCACTCAGGAAGCACACTACATATTCAGGAAGCACCATGCCCAACGCATACCACGCATCGATCGAGGGCGCCCAACACGGCGGCAAGACGCTGGAACAGTTCCTCGACTACGCGCGGAAATCCGGCGCGACCGGGGCGCAGCCGAGCAACTACATGCTGGCCGACGGCAAGGGCGGTTTCCGCAAGGCGAAGGACATCCGGGCCGCGTTCGAATCGCGCGGCATGAGCATCGACGGCGTCTCCACCCACTGCCCGTTCTGGGTGCACACCTCGGCTTGGACCGGGACGAAGTCGGGGAACCCGTTCATCCCGGCCGACGTCGCGAAGCTGCCGGCGGACAAGATCGAGAAGTGGCACGAGACGTACCTGCTGAAGATCATGGATCTCGTCGCGGAGTTGGGCGTGAAGAGCGTCCCGATGTTCTGGGGCGTGGCGTTCGGCTGGGAAGTGGCGACTGGTTACCCATGGGGATTCTGGGCCGGCGCGGGCTTCGATCTCATCAAGGAAGGCCAGGAGCGGTTCGTGAAGAAGACGGCGAAACTGCGCAGGCACGCGAACGAACTCGGGCTGAAGCTTTGCCACGAGATCCACCCGGGCACGGCGGCGATGTGCGCCGACGATTTCCTGATGCTGGTGAACATCTGCGACAACGATCCGTGCCTCGCGGTGAACGCGGATCCGTCGCACTGCTGGGAAGGCGAGAGTTGGGAGACGCGCTTCCTCAAGGTCGGAAAATACATCTACGCGGCGCACGTGAAGAACTTCACGATCCGTCCCGGGTTCCCGTTGCGAGCGGCGGAGCCCAACTGGCCGCGCCGGGCGATGCAGTTCACGGACCTTCCGACGGGCGACCTGAACATGCAGCGTTACGCCGAGCTCCTGCTGCACGTGGGTTACCGCGACCGCTACTGCAAGTTGCACGGCACCGCGACGGCCCCCTTGGTGGTCGAGGCGGAATCGGCCCACCGCGACCTCGATTCCACGAGCGCGAACGGCGTGCGGTACGTCGCGGACCATCTGTGCTGGCCGGCGGCGGCGGGAAGCTTCGAGGATGGCATGGGCGCCTGATCCGTGATCCGTGATCCGGATCGCACGCATGCGGAAACGAACGCCGGCCAGTGCCGGCGTTTTTCGTTTCATGACGGGCGTCGCGCGCCCCCGTGCCGGCGTTTGACGAGGTCTTCTGTTGGTTCGCGGCGCGGACTTGGGTTTGAATCGACGCGTGAACGGGAAAACTCCAATGCGGCTCGGCGTGCTGGGCTCCGGCAAGGGCTCCAATTTCGTGGCAATCGCGGACGCGATTTCCTCGGGGCGAGTCGCCGCCGAGGTGGCATTGGTGGTCAGCGACGTGGCGGACGCGGGCATTCTCGCCCATGCCCGCGACCGTGCGATTCCATGGATCCATCTTCCGCCGGGAAAATTCAGGACCAAACTGGACGACGAGGCGGAGGCGGCCTTGATCGCGGCGCTCGTGGAAGCCCGCGTCGATCTCGTCGTGCTCGCCGGCTACATGCGCATCCTGAAAGGCGAACTGCTGCGTCGGTTCGAGGGACGCGTGGTCAACATCCACCCGTCGCTGTTGCCGTCGTTCCCCGGTTTGGCCGCGTGGAAACAGGCGCTCGACTACGGGGTGAAGGTCACCGGATGCACGGTGCATCTCGTCGACCAAGGGATCGACACCGGCCCGATCCTGGCGCAACGCGCGGTCGAGGTTTTGGACGGCGACACGGCGTCGTCGTTGCACGAGCGGATCCAAAAGGCCGAACGGGAATTGTACCCGGCGGTCGTCGCGTCGCTCGCGCGCGGCGAGATCCACGCGCGCGGCCGCGTGACGGGAGGCTTCGCGGGTTGAGACGGGATTCGCGGATTGAGGGAGTTTTGGAAGGTGGTTTTTTTGACAGGATTGACAGGATTTACGGGATTTCAGGCGACTCTTGCGCGGCACGTGACAAACAAAGAATCCCTTAAAAGCCGTTAATCCTGTCAAAACTCCCGGTCGGGCGTTGGGCCGGAATCCCGTCGCGCGCGGGCTCACGGCGGCGTCGCGGGACGGTGCAGCCGGAAGTAGCGGGTCGTTTCACCGGGCGGCAGGTCCAGGCTCAACCGATCTTTGCGCAGCATCGGGATCACCTCGACGGGTTGCCAATCGGCGGGCACGAGGAGTTCCGTGGATTCGAGCGTGTAGCCGCTCGCCTGGCCGGCCCACGAGAAGTGGAAGCCGGCCGCTCCGGGCTCCACGGAGATCGTCGGCGGGACGACCGGCATCGTCGCGTCGACGACGGTGTCGGCCAAAACCGTCGCGAGGAAATCGTTGGTGATCCCGTTGGCCCGCACGCGAATTCGGTAGTCGCCCTTGAAGCCGCGGACGGACGCCTGTCCGGAGATCGAGGTCGAGACGTTGGTCCGCGTGATCCATGCGCGTTGGGTCAGGTTGCTGCAGACGAGCGCGGAAGGTTTCGGCTCCCAGTTGGCGCGGAACATCGCGGCCTTCGGGAGCCAGTGCTGGCTTTCCCAGAATCCCCACGACAGGAAGCCCGTCGTCGCCGGATGCGCGAACGCGGCGGTCATGAAGTCGCGCGTGAAATCGGCCTGGAGCGATTCGTCCGCGGTGTCGACGTCGAATTCCGTGACGCGGAGCGCGAACGAAGTGGCGGCGGGCTGGATGCCGGCCAAGAGATCGAGACGCCGCGTGATCTCGGGAGGCGGCGTGAGATAGCCCGAGAAATGCGACTGCAATCCCAGCGCGCCCAGAGGTGCGCCGCGCCCGCGGAGGTCGTCGGCGAACGCCCGCAACCGCGTGGTGCCCGCCGTCCCGATGCTCTCGAGGTTTTCGTACTCGTTGACGAACGGCGTCGAGGCCGGGTCGACGGCGTGCGCGATCGAGATCCAGTCCGCGATTTCCTGGCGACCGAGGATTCCCTCGATGGCCTTCTCGTGGAGCGGTTCGTTGACGACGTCCCAGTCGGCGAGCTTGCCGGCGAACTTCCCGGCGACGTTGGTCAGATGGGCATCGATGCGCGCGCGGAGTTTGGTGGCGTCGGAGAAGAGCTTCGGAACGTCGGCCGGAAGAAACGACGGCGAATTGGTGCCGGGCCAAACGAGGTTGTGCCCTCGGACGGCGATATGGCGGGCGCGGAGCCAATCGACGGCCTTTTGCGCGGCGGTCGGATTCGCCTCGTAGGCCGGCCACTTGAGATCGTTCTCGAGAACCACGGTGTCGAACCAGTTGGTGACGATCGCCTGGTAACGTCGGTCGTCGGTGCCCGTGCCCAGCAACCGGGAGGCGACGACTGCGGAACCGAAAGCGAAGGCGGGCTTTACCTCGAGAAACTCCACGTCGGCCCCGGGGATCGGGAATCCCGCGGCATCGAGGACGCGGACCGAGATCGGCGCCTTGCGGTTTTTTTCAATCGAGGCGGCGGCGAGGGCCCGCCACGGGGCATCCGCCTCGCGGCCCGCGTAGGAGAAGTCGTTGGGAAAAGCGGAGAGCGGCTGGGATGTGGCGTGGTTTTCGAGGACGAGGCCGGCGAGTTCGACGGTCTGTTCGGCGAATCCAAGGCGGAGATTGACCTGCGCTCCGCCGGCGGGATACGCGGCGCGCGCGGCGAACGCGAAACGGAACCGCGTCCAGTTCCCCGACGAATCGGCCACGGCCCGGACGAGCGATTGCGTGTACGCGCCGCCCGCCTGTTCGAAGACGATTTCCGCGGCGGCGCTCCCGCCATCGGGCAGCACCCGGCGGAGCCATACCTCGCCGACGAGGATGTCACCCGAAGCGACGGGAGCGGCGGTGGGGGCGTTGAGCTGGATGCCCCAGCCGTTGTCGGGGACCTTGGCGGTGACGACGCGCACCGCCTGGGGAAACGCCTGGCCGGACACCGCGACGACACTGCGGGTGGCAAAACCCGCGTCCGGCCGCTGGAGCGAAAACGCGGCGATTCCCTGGGCGGGGAGGACGCTGGGCTCGGCCCGCAACCCGGTCGGGATCAAAACCACGAGTGCGAGTGCGAGTGCGAGTGCGAGTGCGCGGGCGGACGAATGCATGGCGGCGATGGTACCGGTTTCGCGCGTGGTTCCAATGCGATAGAGACGCGCCTCGCCCCCGAATTCCGGCCGTTCGTCCCGCCCGTCTTTCACCATGGCGGGGGTTTCCGTTTTTTGGGAGGCGAACTCCATGAGTGAAACCCGGCCTCCAGACACGGACGCGGCGGCACCGCGCAAGAAGTACGTCCGCGCGATCGGCCCGAGACTGCGGATCCTGCTCAACGTGGTGTGGGGTTTCCTCGCGCTGCTCGGCGCGAATTCCGCGTACCTGCTCTCGGTGACGTTCCTCGACTGGCTGGAGCGGTCCAAGGGCGTCAGCTACCAGAATTACTTCTACCAGATCCAGTTTCTCGCGCACCTCGTCGTCGGGTTGCTGTTCGTCGTCCCGTTCCTTTGGTTCAACGTGGTCCACATCCGGAACACGTGGAATCGGCCGGGCCGCAAGGCGGTGTGGGTCGGTTACTTCCTGTTCGCGTCGAGCCTCGTCGTGCTCGTGTCCGGCGTGGTGCTGGTTCGTTTCGACGGTCTCGAGTTCATCCGGGTGACCTCGGAGCGCGGCCGCGGGACGGCGTACTGGGCGCACGTGATCGTGCCTTTCGTCTGCGTGTGGCTCTACATCCTCCATCGCCTCGCGGGCCCGCGGATCCGCTGGAAGGTGGGGATCGGTTGGGCGGCCGCGGTGGGCGCGGTGGTGGTGGCGATGGTGGCGTTGCACCGGCACGACCCGCGGATCTGGAACGCGAAAGGCCCGAAGGAAGGGGAAAAGTATTTCATGCCGAGCTCGACCCGGACCGCGAACGGCAAGTTCGTCCGGGCGGAGACACTGATGAACAACGCGTACTGCCTCGAGTGCCACAAGGAGGCGTTCAACTCCTGGATCCATTCGGCGCATCGCTTCAGCTCGTTCAACAACCCGTTCTACCTTTTCTCGATCAAGCAGACCCGCGCGGTCGCATTGAAGCGCGACGGCAGCGTGAAGATGTCGCGGTGGTGCGCGGGTTGCCACGATCCGGTGCCGTTCCTCAGCGGCGCCTTCGACGACCCGAATTTCGACGTCGAGAACAACCCGACCGCGATGGCGGGCCTCACCTGCGTGGCGTGCCATTCGATCACGTCGCTCGAGGGCTCGGCCAAGGGCGCCATCGGCAACGGCAACTACACGCTGGAGGAGCCGATCCACTATCCGTTCGCGTTCGCGCCGACGAACTCGCTGGCGTTCTTCGTCAACAAGCAGTTGGTGAAGGGCAAGCCCCAGTTCCACAAGCAGACCTTCCTCAAGCCGTTCCACAAGACCGCGGAATTCTGCAGCACCTGCCACAAGGTCAGCATCCCGTACGAGGTGAGCCACTATAAGGAATTCCTCCGCGGCCAGAACCACTACGACGGGTTCCTCCTCAGCGGCGTGGCGGGCGTGAACGCGCGCAGTTTCTATTATCCGGAAAAAGCGCAGGCCAATTGCAACGGATGCCACATGCCGCTCGTGAAATCCGAGGATTTCGCGGCGCACAAGTACGGGACGAACGACTTCACCTCGGTCCACGACCACCTGTTCCCCTCCGCCAACACCGGCGTCGCGGCGAAGCGCAAGGAGCCGGCGGATGTCCGGGAGACGATCGTCAAGCGTCACCAGGATTTCCTGAAGGACAACATCCGGGTCGACCTGTTCGGGTTGCGCGAGGGCGGCGGCATCGACGGCAAGCTGGTCGCGCCGTTGCGGCCCGCGGTGCCGGCGGTGCGTCCGGGCGCGACCTACCTGCTCGAGACCGTGGTGCGCACGCTGAAGGTCGGGCATCCGTTCACGCAGGGGACGGTCGACTCGAACGAGGTGTGGGCCGACCTGAGCGTCACGGACGCGGACGGCCGCGTGGTGGGACGGAGCGGCGGGATGGGACCGTACAGGGAGGTCGACCCGTGGTCGCACTTCATGAACGTGTACATGCTGGACCGGGACGGGAACCGGATCGATTCGCGGAACGCGCAGGATATTTTCGTCCCGTTGTACAACAACCAGATCCCGCCGGGCGCGGCGGCGGTGATCCACTACCGTCTCGAGGTGCCGGCGGGGACGAGGGGCCCGCTGACGGTTCGCGCGAACGTGAACTACCGGAAGTTCGACACGATCTATTTCAACTACGTGTTCGCGACGAACTACGCGCGCGGCAAGGCGTTCGTGGTGACCAACGATCTTCCGGTCACGGTGATGGCGTCGGACACGCTGGTGTTGCCGGTCGAGGGCGGCGCGGCGCTGGTCTCGACGAACGCGGACTCGAAGATCCCGGTCTGGCAGCGGTGGAACGACTACGGGATCGGGTTGTTCCTGAAGGGCGACAAAGGCAGCGAGAAGGGCGAGTTGGTGCAGGCCGCGGAGGCATTCGGGCGCGTGGAGACGGCGGGACGCGCGGACGGTCCGCTCAACCTGGCCCGCGTCTACTTCAAGGAAGGACGCCTCGAGGACGCCGTCGGCGCCTTGACCCGCGCCAACGACACGAACCGTTTCAAGCCGGCCGGCAACCGCTGGACGATCGCCTGGTTGAACGGGCTCGTGAACAAACAGAACGGGTACCTCGACCGCGCGATCCAGGATTTCACGAGCATCCTCGAGGACCGGTATCCCGAGCTCGAGGGTCGCAACCTGGATTTCAGCCGCGACTACGAGGTGATCAACGAGCTCGGGCAGACGCTGTTCGAGCGCGCGAAGGCCGAGCGGGCGGATCCGGCGCGCCAGCGACAGTTCCTCGAGGCGGCCGAGAAGCGGTTCCGCGACACGCTCGCCATCGACTCCGAGAACGTCACCGCGCACTACAACCTCGCGCTCATCCTCGGGCAATTGGGCGATCGCGAGAAAGCCTCCGAACACCGGGCGTTGCACGAACGGTATCGTCCGGACGACAATGCCCGCGACCGGGCGGTGGGAATCGCGCGGCGGGCGAATCCCGCGGCGGACCGGGCGGCGCAGGCCACCGTGATCTACGACCTCCGGCGCCCGGGCACCCTGGGTCTCGACGCCCCGAAAACCGACGGCGCGGTGGCGGGGCGGTGAACCCGGGTCCGGGATCCGTCCCGGCGCCACGACGACGCATCCGAACGATTTGACGATGAGCATGGATCCCAAAAACGGACCGCCCCCGGACGAGAACGAGGAGTTGGTGCAGGGCGACGACGGCGCGATCGGCCGCGCCCTCGGCAAATCCGCACTGGTGGTCGTCGTCGTGGCGGCGCTGGTCGGCGGGGTTTGGGTGGCGCGGAGCCTCATGGCGAAGCGCAAGGAATCGAAGGTCACCCAACTCGCGGCGCCGAAAGCGGCCACGAACGCCGCGCGCGCCGAGATCCCGGCCGCGGGATTCGTGGACATCACGGAGGCTTCCGGGATCGTGTTCCGCCACGAGAACGGCGCCTACGGCGGGAAGCTTTTGCCGGAGACCATGGGTGCCGGCGTGGCGTTCCTCGATTTCGACGGCGACGGCGATCCCGATCTTCTCTTCGTCAACGGATCGTACTGGCCGTGGCAGAAGCCCGCCGGGAAAACCTCGCCGCCGCCGGGCGTCGCGTTGTACCGGAACGACACGAGCAACGGGCAGGTGCGCTTCACGGACGTGACCGCGGGCTCGGGGCTCGAGGCGCCCGCGTACGGGATGGGCGTCGCGGTGGGCGATTACGACAACGACGGGCGACCCGACATCCTGCTGACGGGCGTGGGCGGCGCGCGCTTGTTCCACAACGAGGGCGACGGGAAATTCCGCGACGTCACGGCGACCGCGGGCGTCGGGGGCGACGCAAAGGATTGGTCGACGGCGGCGGTGTGGATCGACATCGACAACGACGGCGACCTCGACCTGTACGTGGCCAACTACGTGCGGTGGACCCGGGAGATCGACGCGGAGGTCGGCTACAAGATCGACGGCCAGACTCGGGCCTACGGACCGCCGATGAATTTCCAGGGAAGTTTTCCCCATTTGTACCGAAACGACGGCGGCGGGAAATTCACGGACATCTCCGAGGCCGCGGGCGTCCTCGTGAAGAACTCGTCCACCGGCGTTCCGGCGGCGAAGTCGCTGGGCATCGCGGCGCTGGACCTGAACCGCGACGGGTGGACGGATCTGGTGATCGCCAACGACACGGTGCAGAACCACGTGTTCCTCAACCAGCGCGACGGCACGTTCAAGGAAATGGGCGCGACGTGCGGGATCGCGTTCGACAGCTACGGCAACACGCGCGGGGCGATGGGCATCGACGCGTCGCGGTTCACGGCCGACGGCAAGCTCGGCTTCGCGATCGGCAACTTCGCGAACGAGATGACGGCGATCTACGTCGAGCAGTCCGCCGGCACGCCGGAGCAACCGCAGTTCGCGGACGAGGCCCTGAGCTGGGGCATCGGCGGGCCGAGCCGCGATCCGCTGAAGTTCGGCGTGCTGTTCCTCGACTACGATCTCGACGGGCGACAGGACCTCGTGTCGGTGAACGGCCATCTGGAGGAAGAGATCGCGAAGATCCAGCACGGCCAGCGCTACGCGCAGCCCGCGCAGGTGTTCTGGAACGCGGGCGACGCCGGCTTCGTGGCCGTTTCCGCCGACAAGGCGGGCGTCGACATCTTCCGGCCGATCGTCGGCCGCGGCAGCGCCTACGCGGACATCGATGGCGACGGCGATCTCGACCTGGTGTTCACAAGCGTTACCGGCGCGCCGGTTTTGCTGAGGAACGACCAACACCTGGACAACGGGTGGGTCCGGCTCCAATTGGTGGGCAAGACCGCGCCGCGGGACGGGCAGGGCGCCTCGGTCCGGCTCAAGGCCGGCGGGCGCGACCAATGGCGCCACGTGGCGGCGGCGCGCGGCTACCTGAGTTCGAGCGAGACGGTCCTGACGTTCGGCATCGGGAAAGCCGTCGCGGTGGACGAGGTCGAGGTGACGTGGCCCGGCGGCCGCAGGCAACGGGTGGCCGGCGTGGCGCCCGGAAAGCTCACCGTCATCACGGAGGACGGTTTCGGAAACGGGGTTCCCACGGACGCGCCGCCCCGCTAGCGTCTCGCGCTCGCGGGACGGATCGCCGTTCGGTCCGGACCGCGTCCGACCCGTGAACATTCTCGACAAGATCGTCCTCCGGAAGAACGAGGAAGTCGCCCGGCTCGCGCCCGGTCCCGTCGGCGCGCGGGACCTTCGCGACGCGATGCTCAGGCGCGGGAGCGGCGCGCGGGATTTCCACGGCGCGCTCGCGCGGCCACGGCGCGGCGACGTCGGATTGATCGCCGAGGTGAAGAAGGCGTCGCCCAGCGCGGGAATCATCAGCGCGGATTTCGATCCGGTGCGGATCGCGCGTGCGTACGAGGCCGCGGGCGCGGGTTGCATCTCGGTTCTGACGGACGTGGATTTTTTCCAAGGCTCGCCGGATTACCTGCGGGCGATCCGCGCCGCCGTTTCGGTGCCGTTGCTGCGGAAGGATTTCATCGTCGACGAGCGGCAGATCCTCGAGGCGGTCGAGTGGGGTGCCGACGCCATCCTGTTGATCGTGGCGATCCTCGACGACGCGCGGTTGTCGCATTTCCACGCGCTGGCCGAGGCGGCGGGCCTCGCGGTGCTGGTGGAAGTCCACGACGAGGCGGAGTTGGAACGGGCGTTGCGTTGCGGCGCGCGGTTGGTCGGCGTGAACAACCGGAACCTGAAGACCTTCACGGTCGACTTGGGCACGACGGAGCGGTTGGCGCGGATCATGGCGTCGGCGGATCGGCCCGGCGACCGGCTGCTGGTGGCGGAGAGTGGCATCCGGAACCGCGCGGACGTGGAGCGCCTGCGGGCGTGCGGCGCGCGCGCGATTCTGGTCGGCGAGACCCTGATGCGGAGCGGCGACATTGCGGGAACGGCCGCGGCGTTGGTTGGGGTGTAAGTCGGAGTTTTAAGTTTTCAGTTTCAAGTTTCAAGGCGGTCCGGGAGATGTCGCGGCTCGGTTTGGCCGCTTGAAACTTGAAACTGAAAACTTGAAACTCTTTAGCGCATGCCAAGCTTCGACATCGTTTCCAAGGTCAACTCGATGGAGGTCGAGAATGCCGTGAACCAGGCGCAGAAGGAATTGGCCACCCGCTTCGACTTCAAGGGCAGCAACGCGGAGATCGTGCAGGAGAAGTTCGAGATCAAGATGCGCGCGCCCGACGCCTTCAAGATGCGCGCGCTGGCGGAAATCATGGTGGGGAAACTCTCCAAGCGCGGGATCGATCTCCGGAGCGTCGACAAGGGCGAGGCCGACCTCTCGCCGTTGGGACACGCGCGACAGACGATCAAGATCAAGCAGGGCATCGACGGCGCGAAGGCGAAGGAGATTTCCGGCTTTATCCGCGGGCTCGGGATGAAAGTCACGGCGGCCATCCAGGGCGACGAGTTGCGCGTGACGGGAAAAAACCGGGACGACTTGCAGGCCGTGATCTCGGCCGTGCAGGGACACGACTTCGAGGTGGCCGTCGGCTTCGTGAATTTCCGCGATTGAAGCGTGGGTGACGGCGGCCCGCCGTCACTCGGGACACGCGGGGTGCGGGGCGATGTCGCGGATGGGACCACGAGCGCGTGGCACCGGGCCGGTGCCCCCCACGCCGACGGCATCGTTGCCGCTCAGATCGCCATCGACTTGAGGCACTGCGTCAGGAGCGGTAGCAACTGCTTCTTGCGGCTGACGAATCCCGCCATCTCGAACACGCCCGGCTGGGCTTCCGGATAGTGGATCTGGTCGAGGAACTTCTTGTCGCCGGCGACCAGCAGCAGCGAGGTCTGCTGGACGACGTCGGTCACCAGCAACGCGGCGAAGAAGTAGCCGTTGGAGGTGCGATGCGCGTCGAGCGCGGCGCCGATTTCCTCCCGGCGTTTCCAGAATTGGGCGAAACCGAGTTCCTCGATCTGGGCCACGCTGAAGCGACGCCCGTCCTCCACGTACTCCTTGCAGTCCGCCACGACTGCCTGCTCGGCGGACTTGCCGGTGAGGAGCGATCCGGAGTGGAAGAGCCGCTCGGTGAAATCACGCGCGTTGATTCCCGACACGCGCTCGAGGATCTCGAGGATCTGCGCGTCCCGTTTGGTGGCGGTGGGCGAGGTCAGGTTCAGCGTGTCCGACACGAGTCCCGCCAGCAGGCAGCCCGCGATTTCGGGCGGCATTTCCATGCCCGCCGCGAGGAAGCAGTCGGCGACGATCGTGCTCGTCGATCCGACGGGCTCGTTCCGGAACAGGATCGGCTGCTGCGTCGCGAGCGCGCCGATGCGGTGGTGGTCGATGATCTCGATGATCTCGACCTGCGCGGCGCCATGGACGGCCTGGGAAAGCTCGTTGTGGTCGACGAGGATCAACTGCCGCTCGACCTTCCGGAGGAAGTCCGATTTGGAAACGATGCCGACGACGCGCCCGTCCTCGTCGATGACCGGGAAGGCCTGGAACTGCGAGGCGGAGGCGAGGGGTTGCGCGGCGGCGAGGGCCTCGTCGGGATGGAACGAAAGGAAGTCGCTGCGGAGCAGGTGTTCCACGGCGATCGCGGAGCGGCACAGCATCGCGGTGGTGGTGGTGTCGTGGGGCGAGAGCACGAGGCTGACCTCGTGCGACTGCGCCAGCGCGCGGATCTCGTCGGAGGCGTTGTAGCCGCCGGTGATGATGACGCAGCGGGACCGGGCCTGGATGGCGGCGCGCTGGATGTCCTCGCGGTCGCCGACCACGACGAGGAGTTGCTCGGGAACGTAGTTGGGAAGGCGCGACGCGAAGGAAGTCGGCTGCATGGCGCCGATCATGAGGACCAGGTCTTCCTCGGAGTCGGGTTCGAACGTGCAGAGCATCTTGCCCTGGAGGGTCCGGGCGAGGCTGCGGACCGAGGCCACGACGCGGCGGCTGTCCCAAATCCGGTTGTGCGACGGGAAAAAGAACTTGCTGGCCTTGAACACCGACAGCAGTCCCTTGCACCGCCGCTCCATGTCGAGGATCGGCAGCACGCGGATGTTTTTCTCGTCCATCATCGCGAGGGCCTCGACGAGCGGCGTGCGCGGGGGGACCGAGATGACGTTGGAGCGCATCACGTCGGAGATCTTCGGCGAGACGTCGGCAATGAACCGGGGCGCGGGAACGCCGAACGTGCGCAGGACGAAATCGATGCGGTCGTTGATGTCGCCGCAGCGGGCGGCGACGACGTTCCGCATTCCAAGCCTGCGCTTGAACTCGGCATACCCGATCGCCGAGCAAATGGCGTCGGTATCAGGGTTGCGGTGTCCGATGACGAGGATCTCGCTCATGAGGGCAAACCCAGAGTAACCGCAGACACATTCCGTTCAATCGCGGAGCCCGGAAAGTTGCCCGGCGACGGGATTGTCGGGAAGGGGACGGGAAAGATTCTTTGACAGGATTGACGGGATTGACGGGATTTTTGTACCGAGGGGCCGAGCGGGCGGGTGTGCCAGGGGAAACCGCAAATCCCCGCGCCGGAATACTGACCACTGAAAACAAACCTCTGCCCACTGAACACTGATGCCGATGTCCGGCGCGGCGCATCGTCGCGAAATATTTCCTCAACCTTTCCGGCGGGGTTGCGGCTTAATGGGCGCATGCCAACGCAGGTAGTCGCGGTCGCCAACCAAAAGGGCGGGGTCGGGAAGACCACCACCACGGTCAACGTCGGTGCGTGTCTCGCCGCCCAGGGACGTCGCGTGTTGCTGGTCGATCTCGATTCGCAGGCCAACGCCACGTCCGGCCTCGGCGTCGAAAAGACGGAGGGAGGCTCCGTCTACCGGCCACTTCTCGGCGAGGGCACCCTTCTCGAACGCATCGTGCCGACCGCCTTCCAGGATCTCTCGATCATTCCCAGCGAGGTCGATCTCTGCGGCATCGAGGTGGAGCTGGCGCGGACGGACGACTATCTGGTCCGCCTCAAGAACGCCCTGGCGCCGGTGCGTGACTGCGGCCGGTTCGACGTCATCCTCATGGATTGCCCGCCGGCGCTCGGCATCCTGACGCTGAATTCATACGCGGCGGCCGACTGGCTGGTGATCCCGTTGCAATGCGAGTACTACGCGCTCGAGGGAATCGCGACGGTCACCCGCATCCTGAACCAGGTCCGCGACGGCGGCATCAATCCGAAGCTGGAGATCCTCGGCGTGGTGATGACCATGTTCGACGCGCGGACCAAACTGGCGAACTCGGTCGTGAGCGAGGTGCGCGATCATTTCGGAGCGAAGGTTTTCGATACCGTCATCCCGCGCACGACGCGGCTCGCGGAGGCGCCGAGTTTCGGGAAGCCGATCATCCATTACGACAAGTACAGCGCGGGCGCGGCCGCGTACGAGGTGTTGTCGGAGGAATTCGCGAAGCGGCTCAAGCTCTGACACGCCCATGGAACCCGCCTCCCGTCCCAAGGCGCCGTCCGGTTCGTGGCTGGAAATGCCCGAGGTGCCGCGCGCGTTGCCGTTCGTCCTCTTCCTGCTCGTCGGCGCGCTCGCGGGCAAATCGTTTCCGGGCTCCGAGTATTGGTTGTACGCGGCCAAGACGATCGCCGTCGGCGCGCTTCTTTGGATTTGGCGACGCCGGATCCCGGAGATGCGCTGGGCGTTTTCGGTCGAGGCCGTGGTGGTCGGCCTGGCGATCGCCGCGCTCTGGCTGGGATTGGACGGGAAGATCCCGACGCTGGGCGAACTGTGGGACCTCGGGCGAAAGCTCGTGACCGGCAAGGCGCCGGATCCCGCGAAAGCCGCCGAGATCTGGAATCCGATCGCGTACTTCAAGGACCAACCCCTGCTTGCCTACGGCATGCTCGCGCTGCGCGTGGCCGGGCGTTCGCTGGTCGTGCCGGCCATGGAGGAGGTGTTCTACCGGTCGTTCTTTTACCGGATGATCATCTCCCCGAAGTTCGCCGAGGTTCCCTTGGGAACGCGCGACGCGAAGGCGTGGATCGTGACGTCGGTGGTGTTCGGCGCGTGCCATCCGGAGCATTGGCTTCCGGGGATCCTGTGCGGCGCGGCCTACCAATGGCTCGTGATCCGTCGCGGCCGGTTGGGCGACGCGATGCTCGCGCACGCGGTCACCAACCTGGCGATCAGCGCGTACGCGATCGCCATGGGCCGGTGGGAGTTCAGTTGAGACCCGCCGCGACAACGCCGCCGTGCGTGGTGCACGAGGACGACGACCTGCTCGTCGTGCGGAAACCCGCGGGCTGGAACACCCACGCGCCCTCGCCGCACGCGGGCGAGGGGATCTACGAATGGCTGCGGCACCGCGAGCCGCGTTGGGCCGCGCTGGCGATCGTCCATCGCCTCGACAAGGAAACCAGCGGCGTTTTGGTCTTCGGCAAATCGCCGCGGGCCAATCGTTCGTTGACCGAGCAATTCACCGCCCGTGGGGTCGCCAAGACCTATGTCCTGCACGCCGACGGCGGGTTCCGCCCGAACCCGGCCCTCGCGCGGGTCGAGACGTTGCCGGACGGCGGGCTTCGGGTGACGTCGTGGATCCATCGCGACGGCGAGTCGTATCTCGGTCGACCGACCGGCCCTGCCGGCGAGGAAGCGGTGACGGAATTCCGTCGTGTCGGCGACGTGTCGGCTGGCGTCACGGCATGGGAAGCGCGCCCGTCGACCGGACGCACCCACCAGATCCGCGTCCACGCGGTCGCGTTGGGCCGGCCGATATTCGGCGACGTTCTCTACGGCGGTACGCCGTCGGGGCGCGTGTGGTTGCAATCGGTCTCGATCGGGTTCGCGCATCCGGCCGGCGGCGAACCCGTGGAATACGCGGTGCCGAGCGAATCGCCCGGCGACGCCGAGCCGTGGTCGATCGTGCGGGCGATCCTGCGCGATTCGGAGACCGACGCGTTCCGGTGGCTGCATGGCGGTTCGGCGGGAATGCCCGGGGTCCATGTCGAGCGATTGCACCGGCACCTGTTGGTCCAAACCACCGGGGAAATCCCCGACCTGTCGGGTCGCCCGCGGCCGTTTGGTTTCGCCGAGGAAGGCATCTACGCAAAGCGCCTGCGCCGCGACGTGCGCGGCACGGGCACGGCGGAAACGTCGCCGTCGCTGGTTTCGGGAACGGCCGCGCCCGAACGTTTCCACGCCACCGAGAACGGCGTTCGTTACGAGGTTTCCTTCGGCGAAGGGTACAGCTACGGGTTGTTTCTGGACCAACGCGACAACCGCCGGCGGTTGTTGGAGAACCACGTCGCGGCGGGATTCCCGTTGTTCCCGGAAGGCGCGGCCGGACGCGAGGTGTTGAACTGTTTCGCCTACACCTGCGCATTCAGCGTGTGCGCGGCGCTGGCGGGCGCGCGGGCGACCAGCCTCGATCTCAGCAAGAAGTATCTCGATTGGGGCCGCCGCAATTTCACGGCCAATGGCGTCGAGGCCGGCGGACACGATTTCATCTTCGGCGATTGTTTCGACTGGATGCGGCGGTTGGAGCGGAAGGGCCGAAGGTTCGACGCGGTGTTGCTGGATCCGCCGACGTTCTCGCGATCGAAGGAGCGCGGCGATTTCCGCGCGGAATCGGACTACGGCGCCTTGGCGCGCGCGGCGTTGCGGCTGTTGGCGCCGGGCGGCGTGTTGTTCGCGTCGACAAACGCGTCGCGTGTCGGTCCGGAGGAATTCGTGGCGACCGTGACGGGCGCGGTGGAGGCCGAGAACCGGCGCGTCGTCGCGCAGCACTACGTCCCGCAACCACCGGACTTCCCGGTGAGCCGCGCGGAACCGGCGCATTTGAAAACGGTGTGGACGCGGGTTTCGTGAGGAACGACGGACCCTTCCGGCAATGGACCGCCTCGTCCGCGCCGGACGGAATCCGCGGTTTCAATCCGTGTTCCCCGTGAAATCCGTGGAAGGAATTGGCGACGGCCCATCGCGGTGCCGGCGTCTCGCCCAATCGTTCCGAGCGGACCGTTGACAGGGTGCGGGGCGGTTCGCGAGGGTCATGGCTTCCTATGTCGGAACCAAGAGTGAACGAGCTGATGGAGAAGATCGTCAGCCTGTGCAAGCGCCGCGGATTCGTTTTCCAATCCTCCGAGATCTACGGCGGCATCAATGGCTTTTGGGATTACGGCCCGTTGGGCGCGGAGCTGAAGCGCAACGTCAAGGAACTGTGGTGGACGTCGATGACGCGTCGCCGCGACGACGTGGTGGGCCTCGAGGCGACGATCATCATGCACCCGCAGATCTGGCGTGCGTCGGGCCACGTGGACACGTTCAGCGACCCGATGTGCGACTGCCTTCTGACGCGGAAGCGTTTCCGGGCCGACCAGATCGACCTGCAATCGGGCACGGCGTACCACTTTTCGGGAGCGAGGGACACGGCGGCGGGGAAGGCCGTGGCCGAGCCGTACGCGGTTTTGTTGCCGGCGGGCAAACCGCCGGAAAGCGCGCGGAGGACGGCGATGGAATTCTACCGGGCACGCGGCCTCGCGCAGCCCGAGCTCGAGGGCGAGCGCACGGAGAAGGTGGAGAACTCGCAGCGGTTCAATCCCGACAACGGGTCGCTGCTGACCGAGCCGCGCCCGTTCAACCTGATGTTCAAGACGTACGTGGGTCCCGTGGCGGACGAGGACAACGTGGCGTACCTGCGGCCGGAGACTGCGCAGGCGATCTTCGCGCAGTTCAAGAACGTGGCGGACACGTCGCGCCAGAAGGTGCCGTTCGGGATCGCGCAGATGGGCAAGGCGTTCCGGAACGAGGTGACGCCGCGGAATTTCACGTTCCGCTCGCGCGAATTCGAGCAGATGGAACTCGAGTTTTTCATCCAACCCGACGAGGTGGTCGAGGCGCTCTGCGGGGACGTCGCGACGCCCGCGGGTCCCGGACACCCGGGCGAGCCGCAACGCAACTGGGGCTGGCAGATGTGGCACCAGTACTGGGTCGAGGAGCGGATCCGTTTCTACGACGCGATCGGTTTGCCGCGCACGACGCTCGAGGAATACTGGCAGAAGCCCGACGAGCTGGCGCACTACGCGCGGGCGACGGTCGACCTGTTGTTCAAGTTCCCGTTCGGCACGCAGGAATTGGAAGGCATCGCGGCCCGCGGTGATTTCGACCTGAGCCAGCACGAGCGCTGCTCGGGGAAATCGATGGGCGTGTTCGACGAGGAGCTGCGCACGGCGTGGGGAAAACTCACGGAGGAAAAGCGTCTGGCGTTGTCGGCCCGTTACCACGACGCGCGCCTCAAGTATCTCCTGAGGGCGGGCGTGTCGCCCGAGCAGGCGTCGAGGGACGCGCGGGAGGACGCGGACGGATTGGCGAAGGGCCAGTACATCCCGCACGTGATCGAGCCGAGCGCCGGCGTGGATCGGTTGATCCTTGCGTTGGTCGCGAACGCGTACGGCGAGACGACGTCGACCGACGAGAAGGGCAAGACGGAGACGCGGACGGTGATGAAGTTCCATCCGACGGTCGCCCCGGTGAAGGTGGGCGTGTTCCCGTTGCTGAAGAACAAGCCGGAGTTGGTGGCGAAGGCGCGCGAGGTGCACGCCGCGCTGCGCGGCGAGATGCTGGCGTTCTACGACGAGGCGGGCGCGATCGGGCGTCGCTACGCGCGGCAGGACGAGGCGGGCACTCCCTTCTGCGTCACGATCGATTTCGACACGCTGGGCGAGACCCCGGCGTTGAAGGACACGGTGACCATCCGACATCGCGACGACGGGCGGCAGGAGCGGTTGTCGATCGCCGAACTGAAGGCCTATCTGCTGGCACGGGTACGCTGATGTCCTCGTCGAACAACCGGCCTCCGGGCCTTTGGAGCATCGTCGTCTTCAAACTGGGCAAGGGGATCCTCTTTTTCTCCATCGCCTTCGGTTTGTGGTCGCTGATGGACAACAACCTGCCGGAAGACCTGCGGCAGTTGCTCCAGCAACTGCATTTCGATCCGGAACGGCGGTTCTGGGCGGACATCTCGGCGCGCGCGGCCAAGATCACGCCGGCGAATCTGGCGTGGCTGGGATCCAGTTCTTTCCTCTATGCGGCGTTGTCGTCGGCCGAGGCCGTCGGATTGTTCTGGCGCCGGCGATGGGCGGGTTGGCTCGCGTTGGCCGAGGGGGCGTTCTTCATCCCGATCGAAATTTTCGAACTTTCCCACGGATTTACATGGGGTTTGGCGATCATCTTGTTGGTCAACGTGATGATCGTCGTTTATCTCTACCGCAATCGTGGGCGACTCTTCGATCCCGCCGGACGGCTCGTTGCCGTGCGGAAGGAGTAAGGTGGGGAATGGGGTGTCGTCCGCGGTGGGAACAATGACACGAGCCACGCGCCTCTCCTACCTGTTCGTCGTCGGCCTGCTGGTATTGGCCGCGACCTTCCACATCGCCACCCCGTTGATCACGGTTCTGTTCGGGTATTTCGCGATGAGCCGGCTGTCGTTCGGGGGCCGGCGTTGGCTCGGGGTGGGATTGACCGCGATGTTGTTCGCGGGGGTGTTGTGGGGTGCCGGATTCTTTGCCAAGCAGGCGGTCGTGGCGTTGCCAAACCTGGGCGAGGAGACGATTCCCAAGGTCATTGAATACGCCGAGGCAAAAGGGTTGGAGTTGCCGTTCTACGATTGGAAAAGCCTGAAGTCCCTGGCGCTCGAGCAGGTCAAGGTGCACCAGACGACCATAGGAACGCGCGCCAAGACCCTATTGGTGGAGGCGGTGAGTTGCCTCGTGGGCATCGTGGTCGCGGTGAGCCTGTTTCTCGGCGCCAAACTCGAGCTGCGGTCGCCGCCCGGAATGCCGATGCCCAACCTGTACTCCGAGGTGGCCGGCGCGGTCGTCGCCCGATTCCGACGGCTCTACGAGAGTTTCGCCACGGTGATGGGCGCCCAACTCGTGATCTCGGCGATCAATACCGGGCTCACGTCGGGCTTCATGCTTTGGCACCACTATCCGCACGCCAGCCTGCTCGCGATGCTGACGTTCGTCTTCGGCATGGTGCCGATCGCGGGGAACCTCATCAGCAACACCCTGATCATCGTGGTCGGGTTCGCGATCTCGCCGGGCGTGGCGGGAGCCGCGCTGGTGTTCCTGGTGGTGGTCCACAAACTCGAGTACCTGCTGAACTCGAAAATCATCGGGGCGCGGATCCAGAATCCGATGTGGCTGACGTTGCTGGCGTTGATCCTGGGCGAGCGGTTGATGGGAATCCCGGGAATGATCCTCGCCCCGGTATTGCTGGACTACCTGCGCATTGAAGCGTCGGCAGTCCCGATGCCGAACCCGGCCGTTGCCGCGTGAGCTGCGACGGCCCGCGGGAGTCGGGTCAGACCGGCTCTCAGCCGGGACCTGCGGTGAGCCCCAAATTGGTATCACGCCAAGGCGCCAAGACGCCAAGAATCCAAGCATTCCCGAGCGAGCCTGGACGGAACCCTGCGGTCGCGGCATGGGAATTCTCTCACGCCAAGGGGGACCAAGGCCGGCCAAGAAGGCGGGAACGTGTATCGGGAGCCAGAGATTGGAACCCACCGTTCGGTGAAACGACACGCCGGCGGTCTTTGCCCCCTTGGATGGCCTTGGCCCGGCTTGGCGTGAGATA
>JANYDN010000015.1 GCA_025363585.1 Verrucomicrobiota bacterium
TTGAAGCCTTTGGTCCCGCCGTGGAACGACGACCTGGAATCGGGACACGACGGATGGGCCGTCTACGACGACAGCTCGTCGGCGGGTGGTTTCGGTGACGGGGGGGACGATGGGTCGGTTTCCGGAGCGAACTGGTCGTACGGAATCCCCTCCAATGCCCGGCAGATCGCGGCGCACAGCGGCAACAATTGCTGGGGAACGAATCTCCGCGGCGACACCGTGGATTTCGCGATCACCGATTTGGTCTCGCCGGCGGTGAGTCTGGTCGGCGGCAACGAGGCGACGCTGCGTTTCCACCAGAATTTTGATTTCACCCACACGTCGACGGGCGACGACGATTTCGGCGACCTCACGGTGGAGGCGGCGCAGATCGACGTCACGTCGGACAACGGCGCGACGTGGAGCCCGTTGTACGCGAACCAGACGGACGCGTCCGATAATTGGGAAGAGATCGAACTCAGCCTAACGAAGTTCCTCGGGAAGGTGGTGCGCTTCCGTTTCAACTACCAACTCTTCGCCTTCACGCCGTCGGATCGGCTGGGTTGGTTGCTGGATGACATTTCGGTCGAGATGCGTGTGGCGCCGGCGACGAGCCTCGTGGTCTCGAACAACCTCGCGCAGGCTTCGTTCACGCTGAAATTGGAAGGGGGGACCAACGTGTACCACGGCGCGGGAACCGCGTGGCGAACCAACGTCCCGGCGGGGACCTATTCGGTCGCCTGGGAACCCGTCGCGTTCTACACGACGCCTTCGCCGCGGACCAACACGCTGGGAACCAGCACCAACGTTCCCGTGTATATCGGCACCTATGGTCTTCCGGACACCAACGGAAACGGGATCTCCGACCTCTGGGAGAAGGCGTATTTCGGCCGGCTGTTGACGACCCCGCCCGGCGCGGACTCGGACGGCGACGGCGTGAGCGATTTGTCCGAGTTCGGTGCGGGCACGGATCCACAAAAACCGGACTCGGTGCTCAAGCTCGCGTTGCCGCAGGAATTGCCAAACCGGACGGTGCGGATCGAGTGGCCCACCGTGGCCGGGCGGGAATACGTGTTGGAAGGTTCCCAGGATCTGCAGTCCTGGCAGCCCTACTCGACGCTGTCCCGATCGGATGGAAGTCCGATGGGGGTGACGTTGCCCGCGCTTGATCCCCGGCTTGTCTATCTGTTCCGGGTCCGCGTGGTGCCTTGAGGCGGGCGTGGGGGCGGCTAGTGGTCGGAACGCGCGGTCTGGACCTTACCCACCGCCGACGCGTGACAAGGCCCATGTTCGAGACCGATCCCAGGCAGGATCTGAAAACTGACCACTGACCACTTGCTACTTCGCGCCTTGGTCGATCCAGGAACGAATCAGGCCGATCTGTTCCTTGGTAAGGGGATCGCCCTTGCCGTCGGGAGGCATTGCGTCGTCGGCATTCAGCCGCGCGACGGCGTGAACCAGGGTGCTCTTGGCGCTGTTGCCCTTGACCACGTTCGGCGCGTTCTCGCCGCCCTTGAGGACGGCCTCGAGCGAATCCACGCGGAGTTTGGCCTTCTGCTTCATCTCGCCGTGGCACTTGAAGCAGGACTTCTCGAAGATGGGTTTGATGTCCTTCGCGTAGGTGACGTCCTTCTTGGCGGACGCCGGCGGAAGTTTGCTGACATCGACGTCGGCGGCGGCGAGGGAGAGTGAGCCGGCGGCGACGGCGACCAACAGGTTGCGGAATGTTTTCATGCGGATGAATCGATGGCGGCGCGAACGCTGATCCATGACGTCCGGCACGTCAAAACATTCACCGGGGACGGAATCCAAAACCGGATTGCCGTCGGGACCGGCATCGATAGGGTGTGCCGCGCATGGCAACCGTGGCTTCCCTTTGGCTCGATTCGTTCGACCCGGGATACCTGCTTTCAAGCCCGTTGATGCTGGTCGCGACGGCATTCCAAATCTGGATGCTGGTCGACGCGGTCCGTCGTCGCGAATGGATCTGGGTCCTCTGCATCTTTTTCTTCTCGGTGCTCTCTGCCGCGATTTATTTCTTCATGGTTTACCGCCAGCTCGGGCCGGCCGGGGGCGGGGGAATCGGCGGATTCGAACTCCCCGGCGCGGGACAACGGCGCCGCATCAAGGAACTCCAGTCCCGCATCTACCACCTCGACCATGCGCGCGACCATCTTGACCTTGCCGACATCCATTTCGCGTCCGGCAAAATGGCCCGGGCGGAGACGGGCTACCGGGAATCGCTGAAACGCGATTCCAAGGACATCGACGCGATCGCGCATCTGGGCCAGTGCCTGTTGCGGCAGAAGCGTCCGCAGGAAGCGCGACCGCTCCTGGAACAGGCCCTCGCGCAGGATTCCCGCCATGACTACGGGCACACGCAGATGGCTTTCGCGGAAACGCTGACGGCGCTCGGCGAAACCGACGCGGCCCTGGGAATCTGGCGACAGGTGCTTTCGCAGCACGGATACGCCCGCGCGAAGGTCCAGTACGCGGAATTGCTGGTGGCCCGGGGGGACGCGGCGACGGCCAGCCGCGAGTTGAACGAGTTGATCTCGGACGATGCCCATTCGCCCAGGTTCCAGCGAGGCCGCGACCGGGTGTGGATCAAGCGCGCGAAGCGAATCCTGTCGACCGCCCGGAAATCCGCCTGAGTCGATTCAACCTGGGTGGGTGACGGTGTCCCCGCCGTCACTTTCCAAGGCCAGCCGTTGGCCTCGCTCGGCTCAAAGGTGACGGCAGGGCCGCCGTTCACCCACCCCACCTATAAGATCTCGGCGGACCGGCTCGGCACTCTATCGACCGTTCCAGGACTGGGACTTGGCCTGGATCTTTTCCGGAGGCGGCTTGGCGGCGGGATCGAGCACGATGTTGGTTCCCGGCACCCACGCCACCTCGTGGAGATCAAGGTAGAGCGTCCGTGGCACCAGCTCGACCGAGTGGCCGAAGCAATTCAGCGTGACCGTACCCGGGAGGACCGTGTTGTCGACGTGGAGCACCGGGCCGAAGGGCATGGCGTTGGTGATCGGTTGGTTGAAGACGGCGACGATCGGCAGGTCGGTCCGCGTGGGCTTTTCCCCGGGGAAACTCAGCGTGATGGCCTGCGTGCCGAAGAGGCGCGGATGCTCGATCCGCAGGACCGGCACGTCGTTGGACATCGCGAAGATCACGTTCCATGGCCCGCCTTGGCGCCGCTTCATCTCGCACGCGCCGTAGATCGTGACGTAGAGGAAAAGCGTGGCCACGAAAGTGACCAACAACCGCTTCAGCATCGGCGGCATGGAATCCGAATCGTTCACAGGCCGGCGAGCCTACGCGGCGACGGCCGCGGAGTGTAGGCGCAAGTGGCGCCTCACCCGCGGAATCCGTGCTCCAGCACGAAAAACCTGGCCCCCAGCGGCGTCAACGGCCCGCGCAGTTTGGCCAGTTCCGCCTCCGGACCGTGGATCTCGAGGCGCACCAATTTCGACATCGTCAGCGCCTCGCCCAGCGGCGCCTCGATGTTGGCCAAATGCGCCAGGGCCGCGTCGGCGTCGCGATATCCCTCGCGGCAATGGGCGATGTTCCCGTCGAAGCAGAAGCCGTAGTAAAGGCAGCCCGGCTCGTTCCGCGACATCGACACGAAGCGCTCGCAGAGCCGGTGGAAATCCGCGAGGCGTCCTTCGGCGATCTCGAAGTAGGGGGCAATGCTGCAGCAGGTGTCGATGGTGGCCATGGTGTTACGCGACCGAGGCTGGCCTCGTTCGGAAGGAGGGTCAAAGCTAGGTTTGCCGGACGGATCGGGTGGCCATATTTTGCCCGTCCACCGGCATGCCCGCCATCGCCCGATCCAAATCCCGCACGCCCGTCCTTGACGAGGCGGCCACGTGGCGCGCCGTCGGCGCGAGTTGGCGGCAGCTCTTCGGCGATTTCCTGGGAATGGGCATCAGCTTCGAGTGGCACGATTTCACCGCGTCCGGACCGGTCGATTGGGCGCGGAGCTTCCATCCGGAAAGCGTGGAGCTTTGCCTGAATCTCGCGGGAGTCGGGGAGGTCGGCGCGGGCGCGCACGTGGAGCGGTTCGCCGCGGGGACCGCCGGATTCTACCGGCAGGGCAACACGCCGTTGGTCGCCACCCGGCTCGGCGGCGAATCCCACCAGTTCATCACCGTCGAGTTTTCCCCGGCCTTCCTTGCCCGGCATCTCGGCGCGGGAACCACGGATCTCGACCCGCTCATCCGCAACGCGGTGGACGCGAGCGACGCGTCGTCGGGCGTCGCTTCGGCGGTTCCCTTGAACGCCCGCCAGCGCGAACTCATCGCGAGCCTCCGCCAGCCGCCGGTCCTCGCGAGCGCCCAGACACTCTGGTACCAGGCCAAGGCCATCGAACTCATCGGCGAGTTCTTTTTCCGTCCCACGGCCCCGGGCGAACTCTTTTGCCACCGGCAGCAGCGGGTGGCGCTCGACCGCGTCGAATCGGTGCGGTCGATCCTTCGGCGCAATCTTACGGAGACGCCGGCCTTGGAGCGCATCGCGCGCGAGGTGGGATGCAGCCCGTTCTACCTGAGCCGCACGTTCTCGAAGGAGACGGGCCAGACGATTCCCCAGTTCCTGCGGCAACTCCGCCTCGACAAGGCGGCCGAACTGTTGCGGACGGGGCGCTACAACGTGACGGAGGTGGCGCTTGAGGTGGGCTACAGCTCGTTGAGCCATTTCAGCCAGGCCTTCCACCAGGCGTTCGGCTGTTGCCCCGGACTTTACCCGATGTCCACGGCTACCCAGCGCGTGGCGGGGAGGAGGTAGGGGAGGCAGTGTTCAGTAATCAGTGTTCAGTGTTCAGGTCATCGACGTCGCGGGAATCCTCGAATCCATTGGGCATCTCCGGGGTCGCGGCGGGGGGAGTGCATCGAT
The DNA here is from genome assembly GCA_025363585.1 of Verrucomicrobiota bacterium. Taxonomy (GTDB): domain Bacteria; phylum Verrucomicrobiota; class Verrucomicrobiia; order Limisphaerales; family UBA9464; genus UBA6176. Next base: position 4,870 of record JANYDN010000015.1, read on the forward strand.
AGGGTCGGGCCCGCGCTATGGAAATGAATCTCTCGGGAAGGGTCGTGCTGATCACCGGTGCGGCCCGGGGCATCGGGGCCGCCACCGTCCGCGCGTTTGCCAAGGAAGGCGCCTGGGTCGCCGCCGTCGACCGCGACGCGCGCTCGGGCGAGGCGCTCGCCAAGTCGGTCGACAAGATGGTTTTCTTCGAGGCCGACCTCGACGATCCGAAAGCGTGCGAACAGGCGGTCCTTTCCACCGTCCGCCAGTTCCGCGCCATCGACGTCCTGGTCAACAACGCCGGTTCGAACGACGCGGTGTCACTCGACGCGCCGCCGGAAAAATTCCTCGAATCAATCCGTCGGAATCTCCTGCACGTGTACGCGGTGACGCATCACGCGCGCGAGCATTTGGCCAAGGCGAGGGGTGCCATCGTGAACGTGAGCTCGAAGGTCGCCGAGACGGGACAGGGCCACACGTCCGGATACGCGGCGGCCAAAGGCGCGATCAACGCGCTGACGCGCGAGTGGGCGCTCGCCTTGGGACCGCAGGGCGTGCGCGTGAACGCGGTCGTGCCCGCCGAATGCGACACCGACCAATACCAGCGCTGGTTCAACCAACAACCCGATCCCGCGGCGGCCCGCGCCGCGGTCGCGCGTTTGGTCCCGCTCGGCGGACGCCTCACGCGCCCCGAGGAAATCGCGGATGCGATCGTGTTCCTCGCCTCGGGTCGTGCGGCCCATGTCACCGGACAACTGCTGCACGTCGACGGCGGCTACACGCACCTCGACCGCGCGGCCACCGGCGGCGGCGCGAGCTGGAGTTGAATTCAACGCCAGCCCACGGCGGCCTCAGACGATCTCCACGGGGCAACGCGGGATGGCGTCGAGGAAGGCCTGTCCATAGCGCTTGGTGAGGATGCGGTTGTCGAGCACGACGACGATGCCCTTGTCGGTGCCGGTGCGGATGAGTCGCCCGACGCCCTGGCGGAACTTGAGGATCGCCTCGGGAAGGCTGAATTCGGAAAACGGGTTCCCGCCGCGGGCCTCGATGCGCTCGAGACGGGCCTCGACGAGCGGGTGGTCGGGCACGGCGAAGGGAAGGCGCGTGAGGATGACGTTGCTGAGCGCCTCGCCGGGAACGTCGACGCCCTGCCAAAAGCTGTCGGTGCCGAAGAGCACGGAATCCACGTCCTCCTTGAACTTCTCGAGCATCGCGGCGCGCGGCATCCCGGTGCCCTGCACGAAGCATTGCACGCCGAGGCCATCGAAGAACGCCGCCATGCGGCCGGCGACCTGTTGCATCAGGCGGTTGTTCGTGAAGAGGACGAACGCCTTGCCATGCGATTGCCGCACGAACTTCTCGATCCACTGGACCAGCGCGTCCTCGTAGCCGGGATCGCGGGGGTCCGGCATTTTTCCCGCCACGAACACCTTCATCTGTTTCTCGTAGTCGAAGGGCGACCCGACCTGGAGCTGGCGGGCCGATTCCGCGCCGACGCGTTTCGCGACGTAATCCAGTGCCCCGCGCGGCGCGGCCGGACGCGGGGCAGGGGCAGGGGCCCCGGCGCGGCGCGGCGCGAACGACGTCGCGTCCTTCACCGCCATGGTGGCGCTCGTCAGGATCACGCTGGTCGCCGTGCCGAAGAGGCGCCGACGGAGGAATTCGGCGACGTCGACGGGCGCGGCGTTGAGCGAGAGCGTGCGTTGCGTGCGGCCCGTTCGCTCCACCCAGTACACGTGCTCCTCGGCATCCTGCTTGAGGAAGGTCTGCACCGAGAGCCGGAGGTCGGCGAGGCGCCGGTTGCACTCCGCGAGTTCCTCGCCGGTGTCCTTGTCGTCGGACTGCTGGATCTGTTCCGAGAGGGATTCGCGCAGCCGTTGGATCGAGAGAGTCAGCGTGTCCCGGACGAGATCCGGCCGGCGGATCCGGAGCACGTTCCACGGCCGTTCGCGACCCTCGCCCGGAGGCCTTGCGATGGGAGCGGCGTCGGGCAGCGCATCGACGGCCGGCAGCCCGGCGTTGGCGCCGGGATGGTTCGCGAGTTCGTTGCAGCTCGTCTCGAGCGACTCGAAGAACGCGTCGGACTGGTCGAGCGTTTCCTTGACGAGTTTGACGCCGGAACTGGAGCGGACGGCGGCCAAAAGTCCCTTCTCGGTCCGCGGATTCCAGAGCCGCTGGAGATTGTAGCGCACCTGCCCGCTGGAAACGCTCACGCCGATGTGGCGCGCGGCGACGTGCTCGACGGTGTGGGCCTCGTCGAAGACGACGAAGTCGTTCTTGAAGAGGACGCCGCCCTCGGGTTCCTCCTCGATGCCGCCGAGGAGCGTGAAGAACAGCGTGTGGTTGAGGACCAGGACGTCTGCGGCGAGGATCTTCTGGCGTGCCCGTTGGAAGAAGCAGACCCGGTTGTCCTGCGCGAGGTCGCTCTGGTAGCCGCACTTCTTCGGCGTGCAGAGGCCGCGCTCGGAGCACACCTGTTCCCAGACGCGGGGATCGGGCTCGTGCTCGAAGTCACTCAGCGAGCCATCCGTCGTGGTCTGGCTCCACTCGAGGATCCGGTGGAGTTCCGCGGTCTCCGACGACGTGAACAGGGAGTCGGCCTGTTGCATCGCTTTCTGGAGGCGCCGCGTGCACAGGTAATTCGCGCGTCCCTTGAGCATCGCGAAGCTGAAATCGACCGGCAGCACCTTGCGGAGCAGCGGGAGATCCTTGTCGCTGAGCTGTTCCTGGAGGTTGATCGTGTGGGTGCAGACGATCGCCTTTTTCCGCCGCGCGACGGCGAAAAGGATCGAGGGAACAAGATAGGCGAAGCTTTTGCCGACGCCCGTCCCCGCTTCCGCGAGCAGGTGTTCGCCGGTGACCAGCGCGCGCGCGACGGCCACCGCCATCTCCTGTTGTTGCGGGCGGTACTCGAAATTCCGCGACTTCGAGAACGGGCCCGTCGGCGAGAATATCTCCCCGACCTGGGCCACCAGGTCGGGAGCATCGGTTCCGGCGACATTGTCCGCGGGCGAAATCACGGGCGGACGCTAGCGTGGAATCGCCGTTTCGGGAATCGGCGACGCGAAAGTCGGCGTCCCAGGGTCCGCGCCCGGTTCGCTTCCGCGATCCTCGCGGTGCTTCAGCGCAGGCGGCTGCATTCCACCTCGAGCTTCACGGCGTGCATCGAGAGTTGGATGTCGAAAATGAACGCGGCGAGCGACCCGAGCACCGAGACGATGCTGCCCGTGAAGAGGAGGATGACGAGCAGGGTGCGCGTGCCGCCGAGCAAATTTCCAAAGAACAGGGAGACGATGAGTGTTCCGGCGAGCCACGCCGCGCCGGCCGCGAGCGCCATGGCGAGACGCAGGATCCGGGCGCGCCGCAGGAAGATCGCCGCCTCGAGCCGCAGGGTTCCCAGCGTCTCGTCGTCCGCCGCGGCGCTTTCCCCGGCCAATAGTCGCAAACGGTCGACGACCCTTCCGAAGCGATTTGTCATCACCAGGAGCAGCATGCCGACGCCGGAGATCAGGATGACCGGGCCGATCGCGATCTGCAGCGACGGGACCAATTCGGCGAACGAGGGATTCAACATGGCGGCTGCGGGCGCCCGACCATCGACGGCGCCGCGCGACGTGAAGTTCTTCCGGCGGTGATTTGGGCGCGAGCCGGAAATCCGCGGGGCGGGCGACGCCGCGGACACGGCGCGCACGGCGCCCGCGCGCGTGCGTGCGTGCGTGCGTGCGTTGGCGTCAGTGCTTACCGCCCGAGGCGAGGTACTCGAGGATGCCGCCGAGATCTTCGGGCGGCAATTGGTCGAACCCGGCCGGCATCAAGGAGAGGTTCGAGGCCTCGAGCGATTGGATGTCGCGGCGTTGGACCGAATGTTTCTGTCCCGTGGTATCCATCAGTTCCACGCTGGTCGCGGTCTCGGTGTCGAGGCGTCCGACGAGGGTGTCGCCCGATTTCGTCACGAGTGTCCACGCGCGGTAGTTCGCCTCGACCGATCGGTTGGGATCCACGATCTCGACGAGCAGATCGGTCTTGGGCCGGGCCCCGATGCCGGTGAGATCGGGTCCCACGCGCGCGCCCTTGCCGTTGAAGGCGTGGCAGACCATGCAGGTGGTTTCGAACGCCTTGCGACCGCGCTCGATGTCGCCGGCTTTGCGGGCGACCGGCAGGAGTCGTTGGATCACGGCTTCCATCTCGGCGGAGCCGCTGGCGGTGGCACTGCCGCCCTCGAGGGACGCGGCGCGGGTCGCGACGGTCTTGTCGGGATGCTCGCGGAGTTGCGCCCATTGGTCCCAGCCAATGTCCGTGCGGTCGAGGCGGCGCTGCTCCACGGCGGCGAGCAATGACCGGGCCCACTCGGGACGGCGCAGCATCGAGGAGATGGCGGAGCGCCGCGCGGCGGGCGTCAATCGCGGCCACGCGCCGAGAAACGCCTCCGCGGTGTCCGCGCGGCGGCTGGCGCCGACGGCCGAAAGAAATCCGCCGGCCATGGCGGGCGTCGACTGCGCGCCGATCTGCCGCAGCACCGTCTGCGCGGCGTCGGGCGAATCGTCGACCGCGATCCAGCGCCGCGCCGAGGCGACGCGCACCTTGTCGGGAAGCGCGGTGTCGGTGACCCGTTTCGCCAAGGCGGCGGCGGTCGGCGCGATGGTTCCCGCGACCGCGTCGCGTTGTCCCCATTTGTCGAGCAACGCAATCAGGCCGGCCCGCGCGTCGTCGGAAAGTCCGGGAGCCATCGTGCGGATCGCCGAAACTTGCGCGTCGGAAAGCCGCGGAGCGCCCTGCGTCGGCCAACCGGATGCAAGCCCGTCGAGAACGGGAACCGCGATCTCGTCGGCCGCGCCGTCCAGTGCCGCGAGCGTGGCCGCGATGGAATCGGCCGGCGCACGCGATGCATAGTGCGCGGTCACGGTGCGCGCGACCGGATCGACGCTGGGCGAGATCGCTTTCGAACGATGCGCCAGCGCGGCGCGCAGGAATCCGGCGTCGTTGCGGGCCGCGGCGGCGGTGGCGCCGTCGACGAGCCATAGACCCTTCGCGGAGGCATCCCGCTGGAGATACGCGAACACCGCCTCGCCCGCCTTCGTGTCCGGGGGCATTTCGGCGAGCGCGAGGAGCGCGGCGAGCCGGACCTGCGCGTCCGCGTCGTCGAGAACCCGTGCCGACAACAGCGTGTCCCGGGCCGCTGCGTCGCGCGGGAGAACGCCGATCGCGGCGCGGCGCACGCCGGCGGCGGGATGCTTGAGCGCGCCGACGACCGCGGCGCGCACCTTGGGTTCGCCGGTCACGCCGAGGCCGTGCAGCGTCCAGAGCGCGTGGAAGGCGGCGTTGTCGAGACCCACGGTGTCGATGCGGTGTTCGCTGACCAGCGCGATCAGCCGCCCGGCGACGTCGGGATTCCCACGTTCCACCAACAGTCGTTGCGCGTGCAGGCGCTCGAGTTGGTTTTCGTCGCGGAGCGCGGAGACAAGCCGGGAAGGGGAGACGCCCGCCAGCTTCGGCGCGACGGCGGGTTTCCCGGCATCCCACGTCACGCGGTAGATGCGGCCATGGCGTTTGTCGCGGAGGGGCGTGTCGTAGGCGTTGCCCTTGCCGGTGTTGAAGCCATGCGGCGTGGGATTGTGCTGGATGATGTAGTTGTACCAGTCGAGCACCCACAAGGCGCCGTCGGGTCCGACCTCGGCCATGATCGGCGCGCACCAGCCGTCGTCGCTGCCGAGAAACGTCTTGAGGTTGGCCGACGAGAAATCGTCGTCATGGCGGTCGATGCGGAACTGGCCGACCAAGTGCCCGGTGGGTTCGGCGACGAACGCGATGCGGTTCCAATAGTCGCGCGGGAAACTGCGCGCGGTGTAGAGCGCATGCCCGGCACCGGCGGTGTAGCGGCCGTGCGCGTCGACCTGTCGCACCTGGTCGGTGACCGGATAGAAATCCTGTTTGTCGGCGATGGTTTCCATGCGGCTCGACGACCAACCGGAAACCGCCTCGTAGTACCGGTTGGGGATGGCCATGTACCACGACGCGTTGTTGTTCGCGGTCGACCCGAAGACGATCCCGTCCTCGGAGAACCCGAGTCCCCAGGTGTTGTTGTTGCTCGACCGGACGAATTCCAACGCCGAACCGTCGGGCTTGAACCGGTAGACGCCTTGGCCGAAGCGCACGCGATTGGCCCCGACCTCGCCGTCGAAACCGCTGTAGCCGACGACGCCCCAGATCCAGTTGTCGGGTCCGTAGCGAAGGTTCGACGCGGTGGCGTGCGTGTCGCCCGTTCCCCAGCCCGAGAACAACACCCGGCGTTCGTCGGCCTTGCCGTCGCCGTCGTTGTCCTTGAGGAAGAGCGTGTGGCCGCTCTCGACGACGATGACGCCGCCGTTGGCGAAAACCATGCCGGTCGGAATGCTGAGTTTGTCCGCGAACACGGTGAATTTGTCGGCCTTGCCGTCGCCGTTGGTGTCCTCGCAGATCGTGATGCGGTCGCGTCCCGCGCCGGCGGGTTGGAGCTCGTTCGGGTAGTCGACCGTCTCCGCGATCCAAAGCCGTCCGCGCTCGTCGAACGCCATGCAGATCGGTTTGACGATGTCCGGTTCGGCGGCCCAGAGATGCGTCGAAAATCCCTCGGGCACCACCACGTGGCGCGCGGATTCGGCGGGCGGGAGCGGGAGTTGCATGCGCGAGATGGCCTCGCCCTGCGTGCCCCATTTCTCGCCGGGCAGGTAGTTGGGAATGGCGACCGGCGACTCCGAGTATTGGAACGGAGGAAGGCCGGCCCGCGCCTTGAGATTGGATTCCGCGGGGGTTCCCGCGCGGGCAAGGGCGACCGTCAGGGCGAGGCTCAGCGAGGCGACGGCGGGGCGGGCCCGGCGGGCAAAAAAGGTCTGCATGCGATTCGGCAATGTGGGGTGTCGGGTCGCCGTTTCGAAATGAGGAATCGCGCATGGCGTGCGGAGATTTTTCGATCGAGCCCGCGGCGAAGGCCGCTTTGGGGCCCATTCCCCAATCGGGATCGGCCGGCGTGGGACGGGCACCCCATCCGCCGTGGGGCCCGTGGGCGAAACTTGCGCTTTCTTTGGGATAGCGGCCCTTTCATGCGAGGGCGTTTCGAGGACTGGAATCTGCTCGGTGAGCGTACCGCCGGTCCAACCGCCGGCTTGCAGTCATGAAACAGTTTCGAACATTTCGGCTTGGGCACCTCGGGCGTCTCGCCTCGGCGTGCATGGTTTTCGCGGTCACTTCGCGCGCGGTTGCCGACGGGGGCGACCATGGCGGCGGCGACGGCCACGATCCCTCGCCCGCGCCCAGGATCGTCCTGGTCGCGCCGTCGGACGGCTCGGTCTTCAAGGCGGGTTTCGTCGGACTCGAGGCCTTGGCCCGCGATCCGATGGGCGGTCCGATCGTGAAGCTCGATTTCGTCGCCAACGACGTCGTGGTCGCGAGCTCTGATCGTTCCGGGGAGATTTTTCCTGCCATCGTCGGCCTGACCTTGAAGCACAAGGCGGCGTGGACGAATCCGCCGGCCGGTTTCTCGCGGATCCTCGCGCGGGCAAAGGTGCGCGACACCAACGTCGAATCCGGCGCGATCGGAATCTGGGTCGGCATGCCGGTGTACATCGGCGTGATCGCGGCCGATCCGTTGGCCGGCGAGGGAACGCCCGCGAATCCGGGCACGTTCCGGATCCTGCGTTCGGCGGGCCCGGACGCGCGGCCCGAGTTGAAGGTGGGATTGAAGTGGGAAGGGACCGCGCTGAACGGCGTCGACTACGCCGCGTTGCCGGACGAGGCCGTGATTCCGCAGGGCGCCGAGCACGTGGACGTGACGGTGACGCCGCTGCTCGACAATCTGTCCGAAGGTCCCGAGAGCGTCGTTCTCTCGTTGGTTTCCCAGACACCGCCCGCCGGGCAACCGGCGTCGTACGCGATCGGCCACAACGGCCGCGCGACGATCGTGATTGCCGACGCGCCCAAACCGTTGCCGGTCGTGAAGTTGGTCGCGCCGATCGACGGCGCCAAATTCATCACGGGTGATCCCATCCCGCTCGAGGCCGCGATCGACCCCGCGGACGGCGTCCGACGGGTGGCGTTCTGGAGCCTGGCGCCGACCGAGCGACTGCTGCTGGTCGCGACGAATCCACCGTACTCGGGTTTCTGGAGCAACGCGCCCACCGGGCCGCACGCGATCATCGCGGTCGCGCACCTCGGCGACGGCCGTACCGTGACGTCGTCCAAGGCCGCGATCGAAGTGGGCCGTCCCGTCGGTTCGGCACCGACGCTGGTCTGGACCTCGCCCGCCGACGGACTGCAGGTCGTCGCGGGCACGCCGGTCACGTTCTCCGTCACGGGCACGGACCCGTTGGGCGTGATCCCATCGGTGAAATTCGCGGTGGATGGGAAGCCCGTGGGAACGGGCGTGGCGCCCGATGGCGCGACGGCGGGTTCGCCCGTGACGTACGCGTTCGCCTGGACCCCGACGATCCAGGTGGACCGGAAGCTTTCGGCCCGCGCGGTGACATCGGACGGCGTCGTCCTCGAGGTCGCGGGACCGACGATCCACGTGGTGGCCCCGGCAATCGCGCCGAAGGTGACCGTCACCGCGACCGGCGCGGAGGTGGATGAAAACGATGCCGCGGGACGGCTGGTGTTCCGCATCGATCGCGACGGACCGACGACGAGCGCGTTGACGGTGAGCTACGTGTTGACCGGGAAGGCGACGTACGGAATCGACTACGTGCCGGCCAAGGCAAACGCCGCGGGTTTGGCGGACGAGGGACATTCCGGATTCCGTCAGAGCGCGACGATTGCCGCCGGCGAGTCCTCGGTGACGATTCGGTTCGCGCCCGTCGCGGATCGCCGCACGGAAGGCGACGAGACGGTGGTGCTCGCGTTGCTCGCCCCGAACGGCAAGCACGGATTGGTCCCGGCCTACGTTCCGGGAGATCCCTCGAGCGCGTCCGGCGTGATCCACGACACCGTCGTGCCGCCCGCGGAGCTTCCGGTGATTTCGATCGTGGCGACGACCGCGGAGACGAGCGAACCCGCACACGGCGGATCCGCCGTTCCCGCGGTGTTGACGTTGGTGCGCGAGGGTCCGACGAACCGACCGGTGAAGGTGTTCTACGCCGTGTCGGGAACGGCCGCCAACGGGCACGACTACCGGTTCCTCGATGGCGACGCCGTGATTCCCGCCGGCGAGGCGCGGCGGGAAATCCGGGTCGTGCCGTTCTTTGACCGGGCGGTGGAAGGCGACGAGACCGTGGTGCTGACCCTCCGGACGAACCGCGCGTACGGGGTGAAGGATCCGTCGTCCGCGACGGCGACGATCCACGAGGGCACGGTTTCCACCAAAGCGAGTCTGGTGCTCACGGCGCCGGTGGACGGCGCGAAGGGGACGAACCCGACGGTGCTGGCGTTGGCGGCGGACGTCACCGATCCGAAGGGTTACGTCGCGACGGTGGACTTCGTCGCGGACGGCGCGGTGATTGGGACCTCGACGCTGGTGTTCATCCAGGCGCCGAAACCCGGCACCACGCTTCATCATTCGTTCGACTGGAAAAACCCGCCGGCCGGGAAACACGTCGTGTCGGCACGCGCCGTGACGGCCGACGGCACCCAGCTCGAATCCAACGTGGCCAGCATCGAGATCCTCCCGGCGCCGCAACCGCCCACGGTGTCGCGGCATCCCGCCGACTCGAATCCGGCGGACGACGTGCTGGCCGACGACGAGGTCTCGGCATATTCCGCGGCGTGGTTGGCCGGAACTCCCTTCGCGACGGGTCCTTCGCCGGTCCCGGTGGGCTACGCGACACGGGCCGGATATCTTCTCGGCAATGGCGGCGGGTACAAGTTCGACGCCTCCGCGGGTTCGTTGCCGTTGGCTTGGATCAGCACGGTCGTCGTCGTCGTTCCGCCGGTCGACCCGAGCGGTGCGATCAGCCACGCGATCACCGAGGTTCCCGACATTACCCCGGCCACCCCGTTCGTGCTCACGGTGCGGATCGTGCCGCTCGACGGGGTGAGGGCGCAGGCGGTCGAGGAGACGGTCGGCGTGGGCGCCGTGGTCACCGACATCAGCGACGGCGGCGTGTACGACGCGGCCGCGGGGGTCATCCGCTGGGGCGTGTACCTTGACGACACGACGCGGAAGGTGACGGCAACGGTGACCGTGCCGGACGCGCGGGACCTCTCCGGACTGGCGTCGTTCGATGGCGCGGACATACGGATTCCGCAGGTCCCGCCGCCGCCGCCGCTCCCGGGCGCGAGCCTCCCGTCGGCGCGCATCGCGTCCGTGATCCCGTTGGAATCCGGCGCGGTCCAATTGACGGTGGTCGACGAGTCGTCCACGGGCGACACCGCGATCGAGGTTTCGACCGACCTCTTGAAGTGGGAGCGGGTGGAGCAGGTCCAGGCGTCCGGCGACACGTCGACGCACGTGGACAGCGACGCCGACGAGAATTTCCGGCGGTTCTACCGGTTGGTGCCAGTGCCGCGGTGAAGCGTCGGGAAGTGTGTTGTACATGCACGGCGGCGGGAGGGAGCTCCTGCCGCCGTTGCCATTTCAACGTCGACGCGCCGGCGGTTTCGCGCGGGCGAAACTCGCAAGGAGACGGTCGATGTACGCCTCGGGTTGGAACAACCGGTGCCGGTCCAACGCGCCCGACGCGAGGCGTTCCCACAGGACCGAATCGCCGAGGAGTCGGGCGATCGCGGCGGCGAACGCCCCGGGATCGCGCGAGCCGATGCGGATCGCGGACACGTCGTCCGCGAGCCATTCGTCGGCACCGCCCCCACCGAACGCCACCACCGGGCGACCGTGTGCCATGGCCTCGACGCCGACCAACCCGAACGGCTCGGGACGCAACACCGGGAAGAGGACGATCCGCGAGCGGCGGTACCATCCGTCGAGTTCGGACGGCGAAATCTCGCCGAGAAACCGCACGCGGTCGGCGAGCCCGAGTTTTTCCGCGAGCCGTTCCAGCGCGGGCCGCTGGTGTCCGTCGCCGGCGATCACGCAACGCCAATCGAGCGTGCGGATCCGCTCGAGGGCCTCGAGGGCGACGTGAACGCCTTTCGCCGGGACCAACCGCGACGGCAACAGCAGCAGCGCGGGCTCCGACGTTTCCGTCGTCGGGCGTACGATCGGATTGGAATAGAGCGGGACGAGGTCGATGCGATCGGGCGCGACCGCGTTTTCCAACAGGGCACCGCGGACGTATTCGGACGCGACCTGCAGGCGTGCGTGCGGCAGGTCCCGGAAGTGGATCATGCCCGAGGTCTTCAGCCAGTAGAGGATGTTGTACCGCGGGTTCCGTGCGCCGCACCCGATGGCGTAATGGAGCGGCAGGCAACCGAGTCCGTGCGGCCGGTGGCACGGGACCCGGTTCCGGTCCATGCGGTCGCCGCCGCTGCAAACCCAGGTGAGGTCATGGCAAAAGATCGCGGTGGGACCGCTCGCGGCGGCGTCCATTCCGGCGCGGGTCAGGCCCGTGTGGATCTGGACCATGTCCGGTCGGAATTCACCCAGGACTTTCGAAATCTCGTCCGCTTGCCCCGATTGGGTGAGCCGGAACAACGGCCAATCGACCTGCCGGCCGCCCGGAGTGAAATACGCGATGGCGGGGGAGTGGCCACGCGCGGCGAGGAGGGCACAGGTCTCGACGACCACCCGGTTCGCGCCGCCGTTGAGGAAGTGGGCGGCGTCGCTGATCAGCAGGATTCGCACGTGGGACTCAGAATTTTTCGGGAACGCCCTCGTCGAGGATCCGGAGCCGATGGCTCATTTCCGCCGCGTCGGCGAGCTCGCGCAGCCAGCGCGGGGGTTCGTCGATGGCCTCGAAACTCAGTTTGAAACTCCCGTAATGCATCGGGACGAACCATCGCGACTTCAGGTCGTGGAAAGCACGGATGGCCTCGTCGGGTCCCATGTGCACGTTGCGGAACGTGTCGGGGTAATAGGCTCCGATCGGCAGCAATGCCACCTCGGGCGCCTGCCGCTTCCCGATTTCCGCGAAGCCTTCGAAGTACGCGGAATCACCGGCGTGATAGATCGAGCGACCGTTTCGCTCGAGGATGAATCCGCCGTACCCGCGGTGCTCGTCGCGGATCGTGCGCGCACCCCAGTGGCGCGCGGGCACCAACGTCACCTTCCAGTTGTCGCACGAGAAACTTTCCCACCAGCGGAGTTCGACGATCCTCGAAAACCCGAGTGTCTTGGCGAGGCTGCCGCAGCCCCATGGCATGATGCCGATCCTCGGCGAGGGAAGGCGACGGATGGAGGGTTTGTGGAAGTGGTCGAAGTGCGCGTGGGTGAGAAGGACGAGGTCGATCGGCGGCAAGTCGTCGATCCGGAGCCCGGGATGGCGGAGGCGTTTCAACAGGAACAGCCAGTTCGCGAAATTGGGATCGATCAGGACGTTGAGGTCGGGGAACTGCACGAGGAACGAGGCGTGCCCAATCCAGGTCAGCGCGAGTTCGTCGGCCTCGAGCCTTGGAAACGCCGGGGTCTTCGTGGTGCCGGTCCGCGGCGTCAACCATGCCTTCCAGACCATCTCGCGGAAAAACGTGCGCGGGTTGAAATGATTGCTGGGCGTGAGATCACGGAACGAGCGCGGGATGCGCCGCGGCGATTTTGGACCGGGATTGTTCTCGCGGTTCATGGGCTGTCCGTGGGGACCGGGACGGCTACTTGTTGTTGTCCGGGAAGAGGAACCGTTTTTTCTTCCGCTCGGGTTCGGCGGGTCGACCCGCGTCGCGCTTGGCCATCATCCCCCGCACGCGGTTGGGCATCGTTCCCGGCAGTCGCCGCGCGGGGCGGTCGCGGTCCGCGGTCATCGCGGCGGGTCGGGGCGCCGCCGAATCCAAGGGCTTTCGCCCGTACAGGCTCGCGATACGGGGCGAGGTGACGAACGACGCGAACTGAGGGAGGGAATCGACGTCCTCCCCGTATATTTTTTCCAGTCGCTGGTACTCGTCCATCATCCGTCGAAGCGCCCCGAAGAGGACCCAGGTCAGGGGGCCGAACGGAATGCCAAGGTAGGGCGAGCCGGTCGGGATCTGCACCAGACTCATGAAAAACCAGGCGCCCGCGGGAACGCCGACCACGCCCAGCCGCGAATCCCGCAGCGTCCACATCCAGCGGATCGAATCGCGTACCCCGTGGAAAACCAGGAACGCGTAAACGATGATGCCCACGATGCCCAGATCGACGATCAATCGTCCGAGGTCGCCGTCGGCGCTTTCCAGCACGCCCGTGCTGCCGCGTTCGTTCATGATTTGCTGGAGCATGCCCGACAACACGCCGGGGACCCCGTAGCCGCTCGCGCCGACGCCGTTGCCGAGTGGCGCCTTCACGATCGAGTCGATGGCCGGGCTCAGCACGATGTAGACGCGCCCCGACAAGGTATCCAGATCGAGGATCGACCCGAAGCGTTCGCTGGCGCCGCCGTGGGTCGCCGAAAAGCCCATGTAGATGGCGCCCCCTGCCAACACGGGCAGGACCACCCACTGGAGCTTCCCGCGCCGCACGATGCCCGTGAGAAAAAGGCTCGCGACGAGAAGGATCAGGGATGTCCGGGATCCGCTCAGCACCACGGCGTAGGCACAGATGCCGGCGATGCCGGTCAGGACGAGGCGTTGGATCCATCCGCATCCGGGAAGCATCAACCGGGCGGCGGCGAATTGGGTGCAGGCGGCCATGGTGACCCCGAACACTGCCGCGCTCACGAAGGTCGAGAACCGGCGGAATTCCGCGCCGGTGCTCGTCGCGTAAAAGTTGCCGACCAGACGCAACTGCATCTCCGCGCTGGCCTTCATCATCTCCCGGATTTCGGCCTCGGTCTGGAAGAAGACGCCGTAGACCGCCGTCCCCGCTCCCAACAGCATCACGCCCCATACCACCAATTCGATTTTCCGGACCGTCTTCATCAGGTGGTATCCCAACAGGAAGAGAAACGGCGAGAAACACCAGGCCCGGAACGACGCCAGCGACGCCAACCATGGCACGGGAAACGGAAGGATCGCCCACAGCGCGCAGACGGCCACCAAGAGCTGGACCGCCGTGCTCACGCCGCATTTCGGGAACCACCGTGTTCCCGGGGGAAGCGTTGCCAGGATCATCACCAACGACCCGATGATCGGGATGTCGAACGCGAAGGTGATCCACGTGGCCGCGTATTTCAGCTTGAGCCATCCGTGGATGAACCCGACGACCAGGGCGAGGGCGAACAGGATCGTCGCGACCGTGTCCGTCTTGAACTCCGCCCAGATCATCGCGATGCCGCCCATGATGCCGCCCCCCGCTTTTTCGGGAGTGTGGGCCAACGCGGGCGCCGCCGCGGGGCTCAGTGTCGGGGAACGGGGCGTCATCGGTTGGGGACGGTTTGGCCGGCGTTGGGAAGACCGATGGCCATGGAATAGATCTCTTCGGTCCTGCGAGTCTGGGCATCCGCGCCGAACTCGCGCTCGACCCGGATGCGGCCCGCCGCGCCGAACTCGCGCAGCCGTGCGGGAGACGCTAGGGCTTCGGCCAACGTCGTGGCGAGTTTCGATTCGTCGCCCACCGGCACCAGCCAACCGGTTTCGCCGGGAATAAGGATGACCGCGGGTCCCACCGCCGCATAGGCCACGACCGGCACCGCCAGCGTCTGCGCCTCGGCCACCGTCAACCCGAAGTCCTCCTCCATCGCCGGGTGCACCACCAGCGAGCTTGCCGCCAACAACCCAGCGAGATCCGCATCCGGGACGAACCCGGTGAAGGTGACGCGGTCGGACAATCCCAACCCGGCCGCAAGCTCCCGCAATTCGCGCTGGTACTCGTTTTCCTGCCCGAACAGCGAGCCCCCGACCACGATCCCGTGGATGTCCGGCGCGTTCGGAAGCGCCCGGGCCAACGCGCGCAGGAAATGGTCCTGGCCCTTGAATCGTTGCAGGCGCGCGCCGACGGTGATCCAACGCCGCGCGGGATCGATCCCGTACTTCGCCGCGAGCATCGCGCGCCCGCACTTCGCCGCCGCTGCTTCCAAAACCGCGCGGTTGACCCCCGGCCAGACCAGGCTCGTCGGCTTGCCTTGGCCCACGAAATAATCCCGTGTCCGCGGGCAATTCGCCAGCACGTGCCTCGTCGGGATCGCCAGGATCGCGCGCGTGCTCCATCCCGGTTGCTCCACCGTGTGCGTGGTCCAGACCTCGGGAATCCCCGCGAGCGCCGCGGCCGTGCCGCCATAGGCATGCGCCCGGAATCCGTTGCTGTGCAGAAGACGGATCCCGCGTTCCCGGGCGATCGAACGGACGCGAAGGATGGCAGACGCGACCTTGTGGACCTCGCGCATCCGGTGGGTCTCGAGGACGTGCACCCGGACGTCGAGATCACGGAGCAATCCCTCGAGGGGGCCGGGGCGAAGCTGGATGACCTCGGGGCTGAAGCGCGCGCGGTCCAACACGCGCAGGCACTCCATCATGAGTGTTTCCGCCCCGCCTTTTTCGCCCACGCACGAGACCCATGCGATCGGTACCGGCGTACTCATGGGCACGGCGGGCGACGGAGTTGGATGCTCATGGCGCCGACGAGGGCCTCGCGGCGTGCGCCGGCGAAAGGGAGCGGATTTCCGCCTCGAGATATTTCTCGAGCGTCTCGAATTTCGCGCGGTTTTCCGTTTTCAGGTCCATGAGGAACCGGTGCGCCTCGAGGCAACATTCGGCCATCGCCCGCTTGTCCGTCGGCAACGCGGCCAACTCTTTCCCGTCACCCACGGACGGCGCCCGATCTTCCGAACTCGCCACCCGGACGGAGCGCAGCGCGCCGAGATTGTCGAGCAGGTCCAGGACCCGCGCGTTGGCATCCACCAACGTGAAGCGGGGCCCGTCGCCCGACGCCAGATTGGCCACGACCCCGGAGAACATGCTGTCCATCAGCAGGCATTCGGACAGGTCGAGGTACACGTCGCGAATCCCCGAGCCCGAAAGGTTCTCGACCGCCGACTTGAAGTCGCGGGCACGCTCCACCGCGGCCCGTCCGGCGACCTTGATCACCGCGTTCGGTCCCGCGACTGCGATGGTTATTTTGGCCGGTGGCAGCGGCATCGTCCCCAGAGGCTCGTTCTGCCGGGGCCACCCCGTCAAGCGTTGGTCCGGATGGACGCCCCACCGGTCGGGTCGACAAACACACGGTTGCCGGTCGGGTCCGGACGCACCATGGTCCGCCCGCGTTTATGAACGAAGTGCAGCAACTCGACGAACTCCTCGACTCCCGCCGCGACCAAGCCCGGCGGCCGGTCGAGCCGTGCACGGTGGTTATTTTCGGTGCTTCGGGCGACCTGACGTCCCGGAAGCTGATTCCCGCGCTTTATCATCTCGCGCTCGAGAAGCTCCTCCCGCAGCCGTACAAGATCGTGGGCTTCGCTCGGCGCGACAAGACCGACGAGACCTGGCGCGCGGAACTGCGCGAGGCGCTCGACAAGTTTTCGCGGACCAAACCCGTCAACGACGAGGTGTGGAATGCGTTCGCGGCGAACATCCACTATTGCCTCGGCGACATGGCCGATGACGCCGCCTACCGCAAACTCGAGGCGCTCATCGCCGGTTTCCCCGACGAGAAGCTCCGCCGCAACCGGCTCTTCTATCTCGCCACCAATCCCAGCCAGTTCGCCGAGGTCACCGGGCATCTCAATGCGGTGGGCCTACTGACGCGCTCCGAGGGCAGGGACAATCCCGAGCGCATCGTCGTCGAAAAACCCTTCGGACAGGACCTGCACAGCGCCCAGCAGCTCAACGCGGAGCTGACCCGTTTCACCCACGAGAAACAGATCTTCCGCATCGACCACTATCTCGGGAAGGAGACGGTCCAAAACATCCTGACCTTCCGTTTCAGCAACGCCATTTTCGAGCGGTTGTGGAACCGGGAGGCGATCGACCACGTGCAGATCACCGTCGGCGAGAAACTCGGCGTCGGTTCGCGCGGCGGATACTACGAGGAGGCGGGCGCCATGCGCGACATGGTGCAGAACCACGTGCTCCAGGTGCTCTCGCTGGTCGCGATGGAACCGCCGGTCTCGCTCGAGGCCGAAAATGTCCGCGACGAGAAGGTGAAGTTGCTGAAGTCGATCCGCCCAATGACCCCGGCGGAAGTCGCGGAGAACGTCGTGCGCGGCCAATATTTCGCGGGCGACGTCGACGGCGAGTTGCGGCCGGCGTACCGAAGCGAGGTCAAGGTGAAGCCGAACTCGAACGTCGAGACGTTCGTCGCGATGCGCCTCAACATCGACAATTGGCGTTGGTCCGGCGTGCCGTTCTACCTCCGCACGGGCAAAAACCTCCCGCACAGCGCGAGCGAGGTGCGCATCCAGTTCAAGGCCGCGCCGAGCATCTTGTTCAACGCCGGCCCGGGCCGGAACCTCGATCGCAATTCCCTGACGCTGCGGTTGCAGCCGAACGAGGGCATGACGCTGCGTTTCAACGGCAAGGTGCCCGGCGGCGCTACGGAGTTGCGCCCGGTCCGGATGAATTTCAGCTACGACACCGAGTTTGGCGCCTACACGCCCGAGGCCTACGAGCGGCTTCTCCTCGAGGCGATGGCGGCGGACGCGACGCTGTTCATCCGTCGCGACGAGGTCGAGGCGGCGTGGGGCATCGTGGACGCGATCCGCAACGCGTGGGTGGGCAAGTCACTGACGAACCGCGAATTCTACGCCGCCGGCACGTGGGGTCCCTTCGCGGCCGACGATCTTTTGGCCCGCGACGGCCGCGAGTGGCGCAATCCGCAGCCGCAGAAGTAGAGACTGGCCGCAGCATGGGTGGGTGGCGGCGGCCCGCCGCCACTTCGTCGACTCGCGGAATTGGTGGGCGAGACAGGACTTGAACCTGCACGGCTTGCGCCAAGGGCTCCTAAGACCCTCGTGTCTGCCATTTCACCACTCGCCCACGTTCCGGCACGGCCCGCCAGCCTTAGCGCGGGTGCCTCGCCGAATCAACCCTCCAACGGTCGGCCGCTCGATCAGACCGCGAAAGGAAACGCCCGGGGGGCCCACACTCAACATGGATCCGCAGATGGCGCGGATGGCGCGGATGATCGCCAACCGATCGAAGGGAAGGGTCGTAACCGAGTATCCGGCTCCGGAGAATCTGCGACATCTGCGTCATCTGCGGATCGTTTCCGACACCGAGCCGTTCCGAGGTTGCGACGCGGCGGCACGGGCTTTCCCTTTTTGGGAAGGGAAGATCCGGCGTGATTGGCGGGAATTCCAAAGACAATTCATCGAGGCGCGGGGGTCCCGGCACGAAACCGACAACGGGCGCAAGATCCGCCCGTGGATTCGGGACACAAATACTTCCCGAATTCCTTCGGAAGCATTGCGTCCCCACCGGTGCCCTGATAGTTCAGGAACGCCCACCGTAGGCTCCCGAGTCATCCCATGAATCCCAAGTCCCTTCAGGTCCCCCGCGCTGCCGAGCGTCGCGGCGGTTTCACGTTGATCGAGCTGCTGGTCGTGATCGCCATCATTGCGATCCTCGCCGGCATGCTGCTCCCCGCGTTGGCGAAGGCGAAGCTCAAGGCCACCGGCATCGCGTGCATCAACAACCAGAAACAGATGACGCTCGCCTGGCAGTTGTACTCCAGCGATTTCAACGACTACCTCGCCCCGACCGACAATTGGCGGAACGGTGCGGGCGTGGTCGTGCCGCTGACCGGCGGCGGGTACTGGGCCGGGCCCACGCCCGATCTCGCCGTCGGCATCTCGCAGGCCGTGGCCATGGAGCGCGTTGCCAAGGGCATGAGCAATGGCCCGCTCTGGAAATACTGCACCGCCATGGGCGCGTACCACTGCCCCGGCGATCTTCGGTCCAAGCTGAAGGTCGGCAAGGGCTGGGCGTGGGACACTTATTCCAAGGCGAATGGCCTGAACGGCCTGAACGGCTGGGAATCCTCGCAGACCCCGTACGCCAAGGCCACGCAGGTGGACAATCCCACGAGCACGTTCGTGTTCATCGAGGAGTCCGATCCGCGCAATTCCAACCTCGGCACGTGGGTGCTCAGCGTGTCTTCGCCCGGTTGGATCGACGGCTTCGCGATCTTCCATGGGATCTTCACCACCTTCGGGTACCAAGACGGGCATGCCGAGGGACACAAATGGACCGATGCCGGAACCATCAAGGCGGGGCAGGATTTCGCCGCCGGCAAATCGGATTTCGGTTGGGCTGGCGGCGGCCCGAAGAATCCCGACTTCCGCTGGGTCTGGAACAAGTACCGTTACTCGCAGTGGAAAGACCTGCCCTGAAGCCGGGTCTCCTTCCATTCGCAACACGCCGCGCGACCTCGTGTCCGCGGCTTTTTCTTTTGCCGCGGCCGTCCCGCGTCCCGCGCCCTGATGGCCCCGAGTTCCGCCCTTCCCAAGCCCCGGCGCCTGTGGTTGCTTTGACGCGTCCCCGAATCAAAGCCTTGGCCAGGAACCTCCCGTCGGATGGTTTCGCCGCCCGGGCAGAACGCAGCCCAGCCATGTCGCTTAGCCAATTGAGAACCCAACCGGAGAAGGTCGAGGTCGCCGGCGTCCAGATCAAGTGCCTCCTGTGCACCAACGATGTGTTCCACCGGCGCAAAACCCATTTCGACACCGCGCTCAACAGCGGCCTGAGCCCGGATTGGGCCGACAGCCAGGGCTTTTGTTTGGTGTGCGCGAAATGCGGGTTCATCCATTCGTTCATGTCGATCAAGTAGGCAACCTCCCCTGCCACGAATGTCTGTTCCTTCGGCTTCGATCGGCCGTTGGCTTTCCGGGCGGTTCCACACGCAAGCCAACCTTTGCGTGGGCCTCGTTCCCGTCGCGTTTCTCGGAAGTCTGGTGGGCCTCTTCCTCACCTGGTGGTTGTGTTTCATGGCCGTTTATCTCGGCCTGCATGCCCTGGGAGCGGTCGCGAACATTTTTGAGGGGCACGGTGGACGCGTGCCTTACCGGTGGGTCGTCACCGGCGCTTGGACGGGGTTCGTCCTGCTGGTCGGAAGCTATTTCCGCAACGGAACGACCGGTCTCGACGAATATCCCGAGTTCGAGGACGCCGACAATTCCTGGGGAAATGCCGCGCGACTCCACGTGATCGGCGGGGGCGCCGCGGTCCTCCTGATGTTTCCCCACGCGTCGGCCCGGATGATCCTCGACATCCTCTACATCGCGCCCCGGATGTTGCGCGGATCCTGGCTGTTGTTGCGGAGCAGCGGGCAACTGCGCGCGCAGGATGTCGAGCCCGCCGCGGAGATCCTGGCCGCCCTCGCCGCGTTGCCGGGGAAAATCGGGTGGGATGAACTGAGCCAGCGCTTCGGACATGTGCCGATGTCAGAGGTTTTCAAGGCGATGCGATGGATCCCGGGAGTGGTGTCGCTGGAGGGCGGATTGACGCTCGATGCCGATCTTCGTTCCGAATTGCGGGCGGTCATCGCGACGGGGTCGGAAGTCGGGACCGAGTCCTCGGATCCGGGCGAATTTGCGGGTTGAACATGGCCGGACTGCGGGGAGTCTGGTGCCCATCATGAATCGTCCGGCTTTCGCGATCCGTCATGCCATTGCCCTCGCGTTTTGTGTCGCGGGATTCATGGCGTCGGTCACCGCGGCGGTTCCGGTCATCGACGATGCCGCGATGTGGCAAAAGTTCGCGGATGCCATCGGCGAGGGTTCGTTCGATCCGGGCAACATTCGTTCCGCCGCGCTCCGCGAACGGTTGTCGAATCCCTCTCGCTCGCCGGTCCGTCTCGCCCGTGCCGGCCGGCGCGAGCTCGACGCCGACGCGGTCTACTCGAGGGACGTGGCATCCGTCGTCGCCATTGCCTCGGTTTACAAATGCGACAAATGCACGCGCTGGCACACGGCCGGCACCGCCAGTGGCTGGGTGGTCGGCGACCGCGGCGAGATCGTCTCGAACTACCACGTGTTCGACGACGCCCGCGGCACCAACCTCGTCGCGACCGGCGTCATGACGCGCGACGGGCATGCCTATCCCGTGCACGAGGTCGTGTGGGTGGACCGCGCGCGGGACATCGCCGTCGTCCGTGTCGAGACCCTGCATCTCATGCCGCTCGCGTTGGAACGCGACGAGCCGGTGGGACGCCGGGTGGCCGTCATCGCGCATCCGGGAGGGGATCTCTTCACGTTCACGCAGGGACACGTGGCACGCTACATGAAGCGCGCGGTGGAACCGGGCGCCGCGCCCGTCGAATGGATGTGCGTGACCGCGGACTACGCCGTCGGCTCGAGCGGCGGTCCCATCCTCAACTCGCGGGGTTCCGTCGTGGGCATGGTGGCGCGCACGCATACCATCGCGGCGGACCCGCACAACGGGGCCACGACGCAGATGGTGGTGAAAATGGGCGTCCCGTCCTCGGCGATCCTCGACGTCCTAGGCGGCAAGTAAGCCGTGGCGTCCGCTCACCGCGGCCTTCGCAAAGGTTCGTGCGGTACTTTCCTTTGGCAGTGTCGCGCGGGCTCCGTTATAAGCTCCGCCCGCGCGTATGCCGCCACGTCATTCCCCAGAGCCCGCCTCCACCCGCCGTCCGTTTGCCAAACTGATGGCCGCCAACCGGTCCGAGATCGCGATCCGGATCTTCCGCGCCGCGAACGAACTCGGCATCCGGACCGTCGCCGTGTTCGCGCAGGAGGACCGCTTCTGCATGCACCGGTTCAAGGCGGACGAGGCCTACCTCGTCGGCCAGGGCAAGGGCCCGGTCGCCGCCTACCTCGACATCGACGGCATGGTGGCCATCGCCAAGGCACGCGGCGTCGACGCGATCCATCCGGGCTACGGATTCCTCAGCGAGAACCCCGCTTTTGCCCGCGCCTGCGCGGCGGCCGGGATCACCTTCGTCGGGCCGCGTCCCGAGTTGCTCGACATGATGGGCGACAAGACCGCGGCGCGCGCTTTGGCGCAGAAGATCAACGTGCCCGTTCTCCCCGGCACCGAGGAAGCGGTGACCGACCGCGACTCGGCACTGAAGATCGCGCGGCAGATCGGGTTCCCGCTCATCATCAAGGCGGCGTTCGGCGGCGGCGGCCGGGGCATGCGCGTGGTCCACAAGCCCGGCGATCTCGCCAATCTTCTCGACGAGGCGCAGGCCGAGGCCGGGCGCGCGTTCGGCAATTCGGCGGTCTTCCTCGAGAAGTACATCCCGCGCGCGAAACACATCGAGGTGCAGATCCTCGGCGACCGCCACGGCAACGTCATCCACCTGCACGAGCGCGATTGCTCCGTGCAACGGCGCCACCAGAAAGTCGTCGAGGTCGCGCCGAGCTTCGGTCTCCCCGACGGCGTGGTGAAGGAGTTGTGCGACGCCGCCGCCCGCATCGCGCGCGAGATCCGCTACGACAACGCCGGCACGATCGAGTTTCTCTACGACCTCGACCGGCACGAGTGGTTCTTCATCGAGATGAACCCGCGCATCCAGGTCGAGCACACGGTCACCGAGGTGCTCACCGGCCTCGATCTCGTGCGCGCCCAGATCCTGATCGCCCGGGGCCACGCCCTGCATTCGCCCGAGGTCGGCATGCCCGCGCAGGACTGCATCGCGCGCAACGGCTACGCCATCCAGTGCCGCGTGACCACCGAGGATCCCGAGAACAAGTTCACGCCGGATTACGGCAAGCTCCTCGCGTACCGGTCGCCCGGCGGGTTCGGAATCCGGCTCGATGGCGGGATGGGTTACTCCGGCGCCGTCATCACGCCGTTCTACGACTCGATGCTGGTGAAGGTCATCGCCAGCGGCCAGAGCTACCCGATCGCGTGCGACCGCATGGCGCGCGCTCTCTCGGAATTCCGCATCCGGGGAATCAAGACCAACATCCCGTTCCTCGAGAACGTCGTTGCCAACCCGACCTTCCGCGCGGGCGAGGCCACGACGACGCTGATCGACACGACGCCGGAATTGTTCGCGTTCAAGGCGAAGCGCGACCGCGCGACGAAGCTGCTGAATTTCATCGGCAACGTCATCGTGAACGGCAACCCGCACGCGAAGGGATTCCGTCCACCGCGGCCGTTCGATCTCCCGGTGGTGCCGAAGTCCGATCCCGCGTCGCCGATCCCGCCGGGCACTCGCGACCTGTTGCTCGAGATGGGGGCGGAAAAGTTCGCGCAATGGATCGGGAGGCAGAAACGACTGCTGGTCACGGACACGACGTTCCGCGACGCGCACCAGTCGCTGATGGCGACGCGCGTGCGCACCTACGAGATGCTCGGGTGCGCGGACGCGATCGCGCGCCGGCTGGGCGACTCGAAGAAGGGGTTGTTCTCGCTGGAGATGTGGGGCGGCGCGACGTTCGACACCACGATGCGGTTCCTCGGCGAGGATCCGTGGGAACGCCTCCGCCAACTGCGCCAACGCATCCCGAACATCTGTTTCCAGATGTTGTTCCGCGGGTCGAACGCCGTCGGTTACTCGAACTATCCCGACAACGTCGTGGCCGGATTCGTGCGCCATTCCGCCGAGGCGGGCATGGACATTTTCCGCATCTTCGACTCCCTCAACTACCTGCCGAACCTCCGCGTGGCCATGGAGGCCGTGCGCAAAACCCACGCCGTCTGCGAGGCCGCGATCTGCTACACGGGCGACATCCTTGACCCGGCGCGCGAGAAGTATTCGTTGAAGTACTACGTGAAGCTGGCGAAGGAACTCGAGCGCATGGGGGCGCACGTGCTTGCCATCAAGGACATGGCCGGCATCTGCCGCCCGCTCGCCGCGCGGCGACTCGTCAAGGCGCTGAAGGACGAGATCGATCTCCCGATCCATTTCCACACGCACGACACCGCGGGCGTCCAGGCGTCGGCGATCCTCAACGCGTGCGACGCCGGAGTGGACATCGTCGACCTCGCCGTGGCGTCGATGTCCGGGAGCACGTCGCAGCCGAACCTGAACTCGATCGCGACCGCGCTGGAGCATTCGCCGCGGGATACCAAGCTGGACGTCGCGACGCTGAACGAGTTCGCGGACTACTGGGAAAAGGCGCGCGACATCTACGCGCCGTTCGACACCGCCCCGAAGACGGGTTCCGCCGAGGTGTACCTGCACGAGATGCCGGGTGGGCAGTACACGAACCTCAAGGAACAGGCGGCGAGCATGGGCGTCTCGCACCGCTGGCCCGAGATCGCGCGTGCGTACGCGGAGGTCAACGCGTTGTTCGGCGACATCGTGAAGGTGACGCCGTCCAGCAAGGTCGTTGGAGACATGGCGCTGTTCCTGTTCACCCGCGGTATCCGGGCGGCCGACGTGGTCAACCTCGAGCCCGGCGTCACGCCGTTCCCCGAGAGCGTGGTCGACATGCTGTCGGGCGGGCTCGGTTGGCCCGAGGGTGGTTGGCCGGCCGACGTCTCGCGCGTGGTGCTCGGCGAGAAGCGCGCCGCCGAGGCCAGGCGCGACTACGTGAAGGGCGTGGTTCCCGGCGCCGTCGCCGTTCCGGCGGACTTCGCCAAGCTCCGCGAGGAACTGGCGGGCAAGCTGAAGCACGCCGCGACCGACGACGAGGTGTTCTCGTACCTGATGTATCCGCAGGTGTTCCTCGATTTCTCGAAGCACCAGCGCGAGTTCGGCGACACGAGCGTGTTGCCGACGCCGACGTTTTTCTACGGCCTGAGGAACGGCGAGGAGATCACGGTCAACATCGAGGTGGGCAAGACGCTCATCGTGAAACTGGTCAACGTGAGCGAGCCGGACAAGGACGGCCGGCGCACGGTGACGTTCGAGTTGAACGGCATCACGCGCGAGGCGCACATCACGGACCGCAAGGTGGCGCCGCAGGCGAAGACGCGCGCGAAGGCCGATCTGGCCGACCCGCTGCAGGTCGGAGCGCCCATCCCCGGCCTCGTGGCGGCGATCTCGGTCACCGTTGGGCAGAAGGTCGCGAAGGGCGACCGCCTGCTGATGATGGAAGCCATGAAGATGCAGACGACGGTGACGGCACCGGTCGACGGCGTGGTCGCGGTGTTGTCGGCGCAGGTCGGCGACACGGTCGAGAGCAAGGACCTGTTGGTGCGGCTGCGGGCGTAGCCTTGAAGCGGTGCGTGGCCGCCGGCCGTGTCGTGGCCGCCGCGGTGACGCGGTGGATCGGAGGCCGTGAGTGTGGCGCTAGCCGGCGCCAGCGGCGGTTGCCGCGACGCGTCCCCACGCGGTGTTCCTCACGGGATCACGGCCCTCGGATTGCTCCTTGCGGTTTGTTTTGGCGCCGGGTCGGGGGACCCGGCCTTCAGCTTCGATATGTTGGAGGCCGCGTGCCCCCACGCGGCGTTCGCCATGCCTTCCCCCCACGCGGCGCTCCTCGCCCGGTCTTCTCTTGTCAACAACGCCCATCCCATGGGCGCGGGGCGGGGGAGCGGATTCACCGGTCGGGAATTGCCTGGGACGCGGCGCCAACCTTCGCCGCTTGCGCGCCACGGGTGCTTTTGGAAACGTGCGGCCCCGATTTATGGGACACATCAAGCTGCACATTCCCGGACCCGTCGAGGTGAGCGCGAAGACCTTCGAGGCGCTTTGCCGTCCGATGATCGGTCACCGGGGCCAGGGCTTCAAAGACCTCTATGCGCGCATCCAGCCGCAGCTCCAGACGCTGCTCGGCACGCGCCAGTTGGTGTACCTGTCCACTTCCAGCGCGTGGGGCGTCATGGAAGGCGCCCTCCGCAACCTCACGTCGAAGCGCGTCCTCAACTGCATGTGCGGCGCGTTTTCGGACAAGTGGTTCGACGTCGCCAAACGCTGCGGCAAGGAAGCCGACGCCCTCCAGGTCCCGTGGGGCTCGCCGATCCGCGCCGGGCAGATCGACGCCAAACTCGCCACCGGCCAGTTCGACTCGCTCACGCTGATCCACAACGAGACCAGCACCGGCACGATGAGCCCGCTCGCGGAGATCGCCGCGTTGAAGGCGAAGTATCCCGACGTGATGTTCATCGTCGACGCCGTCAGCTCCATGACCGCGGTGCCGCTCGCGTTCGACGCGCTCGGAGTCGACGTCTTGCTCGCGGGCACGCAGAAAGCGTTCGCGATGCCGCCCGGCCTTTCCGTGTTCGTGGCATCGCCCGCGGCGCTGGCCAAGGCCGCGACGGCGAAAGACCGCGGCTATTATTTCGATTTCGTGGAGTTCGAGAAGAACGCGAGGGACAGCATGACGCCGAGCACACCGGCGATCCCGCACATCTACGCGCTGTCGACGAAGCTGGACGAGTTCCTCGCCGAGGGACTCGAGGCACGCTACGCGCGTCATGCCCGTACCAACGGCATGCTCCGCGATTGGGCGGAGCGCAATGGGTTCACGTTGTTCCCCGAGGCCGGGTTCGAGTCGCGCACGCTGGTGTGCGTGAACAACGGCGCGCGTCCGCAGGGCAGGGTGATCGACGTCGCCAAGTTCCAGAAACTCGTGAAGGACCAGGGCGTCCTGATCGACGGCGGCTACGGCAAGATCAAGGGCACCACGTTCCGCGTCTCGAACATGGGTGACGAGACCGAGGCGACCATCGGGTCGTTGGTGACGATCCTCGACGGGGCGCTCGCGAAGCTCTGAGGCAAGCGGGGAGCGAGGAGCAGGGGTGGGTGGCGGCGGCCCGCCGCCACTGGACGATAGCCCTGCGCCTCGAAACCGATCGCAAGGGAGCGGCGGGGATTGCGCGTCCATCCGCTTGTAGGCCGGATCCCTTGACCCGGCATTGCGGGGAGCGGCAACGGATATTCATCGGGTCGGAATCCCGCGGTGAAACGCCGCGTGGGGGCACGCGGCCTACAGGCTGGGCCGGTTTCGGAAGACGCGCGTGCGAGACGGCGGAAGCCCCGGCCTACTTCAACTCCCACTTCTCGCCGAAGAATCCCGCGGCGGGAATCCCTCCCGGATACCGCGGGGTCACGGGTTGCGAGATGTCGATGACCGCCCAGTCCGGGAGCTTCGACGTCTGCCGCGCGTTGTTGAGGTAGTCGTACTCGCGGAACGTGAAGCCGCTGTTCAACACCACGTAGTGTTCCGGGTTCAGCGGGTTTGGGAACACCAGCACCGGGACGTGGCTGTCCGCCGGGTACGTCTTGTCCTTCACCACGATCCCCGCGGCGGTCCATTTCACCGGAAGTTTGTCCGCGATCCTCGCGAGCAATTGGTTGCTCTGCGGATCTCCCCACAACACGAGGTTGGCGCCCGCGATGTCCGCATCCGAAACCTCCGTGTCCTTGCGCGTCGGCGCCTCGCCGCGGAAATGGCGGCGCCAGTGCGCGATCGCGTGTTCCGACTCGGCCTTCGTCCACGCGCCCACTTTCTCGTTCATCGCCGTTCCCGTGGGCAACACCATCACGAAGCGATCCATGAACGCGTCGTCGATCGGGCCCTGGACTCCGTGATGCTTCCGCAGTCCTTCCGCCACGATCGGGCCCGCTTCCCAGCGACCGCCTTCGACGCGGTGGAACGAAGCCTTCCACGAACCGTCCGAACCAACCTTGCCCGCCGCGAGCGTCGCGTCGCCGATGCGCACCTCGACGGGACGCGTCGGGTCGAAAGGCGCCTCGCCGGGGCCGATGTCGAACGTCACCGCGGTGACTCCGGCCAACGTGGCGCGCACGCCCTGTTCGCCGAGCGTCGCGTCCACGCGGCCCGGTTCCCAATGCTCGGCAAGCCCGTCGACGCCGACCCACGCCTGCCGTGGGTAGCGCAGCGTGTGCGTGACGAAATGGACCTCGCGCGGCACGCGCGTGCGGCCGCGCGACGCGAGCAAATCGATGCGGCGGTTGAGCTCGGTCTTGGCGATGGGTTCGTAGCGATGCCCGGTCTTCGGCCCGAGGAGATGGGTCATCTCGAGATTCTCGGTGGCCATGGCCTTCTCCATCGCGCGTGCCGCCTGGATCTGGCCGTCGTCGGCACCGCTGTACACGACGAGCGGCACCATGCGCGTGTTGAGCGCGACCGAGGTGGAGTCATACATGCGCCACAGCTTCTGTTCCCACCACTGGGGCTTGAGCGTTTCCTTCTGGAAGACATTGAGGAACTCGGCGGTCTCGCTGAACCCCGCGCCCGGCGCGGCCGCGGCCCACATCGACGCATGGTGCGTGGCCATGTGCCAGCACGCGGCGCCCCCGAGCGAAAACCCGCGCACGACCATCCGGTCCTCGTCGATCGGGTACAGCTTCCTCACGTCCGCGAGCGCCTCGAAAAAGTCGGTCTCTCCCGCGAAGCGCGAGCCATTGCAGTAACGCCCGTACAAGTGGAGCACGAGGGTGTCCGCGGGCGTGAACTCGCCGGCGCTCTTCATGCGGTCCTGGATGAACGACAACTCGGACAACGTCTCGCCGCGGCCGTGGAACCAAAAGTCGAGGCGCCAACGCCGTCCACTGTTCGCGGTGTACGACGGGGGGACCACGAGCCCGTAGGGCTGGACCGAGCCATCGATCCGCGAGGTGTAGCCGCGGACGACGAGTCCGGTGGCGGATTGCCAGGGCACTTGACCCGCGCGCAAGGCGGCGAGGCGCTCATTGCCGACGCGGAGTTGCTCGCGCGCGGCCGCGACCTCGTTGGTCCGGAAGATCTCGTCGTACTTCAGCGCCCAGTCGACGGCCTTGTGGAAAACGCGAACGTCGGGCACACGCGCGAGCAGTGCCGGTTTGCCCGCGAGTTCGCGCGCGCCGGCCTCGAGTTCGGCACCGAGTCTCTCGGCGCCGGCGGCGAGTTCCGCACGGTCGGCCTCGGCGATCTGGATTCCCGCGGGCGGTTGGCGGCGAACCTTGTCGGCCTGGTTGTCGGCCGGGCCGTCGGCGAGGAGGACGGGCAGGAGCAGCGAGCCAAGCGCGAGCGCAAGCGCGGGATGTTTCATGGAATGCGGTGACTGCAACGCACGACGTGCGCGCGGGCAAGGACGGAAGCGCGCGCCCACCCAAGCCGCCCTGCCTCGGCGTGCGTTGGGAACGGCTTCGGTCCCCCGCCTTACGATGGTCCCGGGAGCGCCGGCATCCGTGCCGGCCAAGCTAACAACGAAAACTCGCAGGGATACGCGCTGGAAAACGCCGGCAAGATGCCGGCGCTCCGGTGCATTGCCACCCACGGCATGCTCCGTGAGGCATGCCGAGGCCGGCGCGCGTCAGCCGCGGGCCTAGGCCGAAAAGCGCCGGCGGACCAAAAGCGCGACGGCGCCAATGCCCGCGGCGATCGCCGCGTTCGCGGGCGCCTCGGGCACCGCCATCGCGACGCCCCGCAGCACCTCGCCGGCGACGGCGGTCTCGATGTCGGAAAAGCTCTCGCCCGACGCCTGTGCCGCGGACGTGAACTGCAACGCGTCCGAGATGTACACGAGCTTGTTGGGATCCGCGCCTTGGTCGGTCTCGAGGCTGACCGTCGAGGTGATGGCGTAGAGGTTGACGGTGCCGTCCGGATTCACCTCGCCCGTGAGATTGCGGAGGCCGTCGGTCTGCACGTTGAGGCCCGAGGGGAAGACCTCGCCGTTCGCGCCGTTGGCGACGTTGTAGCCCACGCCGATGTTGAGGCCGGCGCGCAGCGTGTACGCGAGGTGCCAGAGCCCGCCGCCGAACGTCCATTTCTGGAGGCCGCCCGTGTCGTTGGCCGTCCCGATGTCGGCCGCCTTGCCGGTGCCCTCGTCGGCGACGTACATCGTCGTCGCGTTGGCGAACCAAATGCCGAACGGATGGTAAACAGTCTGGGTGGTGCCGGTTGAATCCTTGCCGTCCTTCGCGCCGTTGGCGGGGAGTCCGGGCAACAGGTTGATGCTGGAGGTGGCGGCGTTGCCCACGGTGGCGAGACCGGCCCCGGTCGCGGCATCGACGTAGCCGCCGCCGTTGGGATTGACCTGGTAGATCGAGTTGATGCCGTTGCTGCCGCTGCCTTTCGAGACGTAGAGCGTGCCGTTGTAAACCGTCTCGCCGCGGAAATTGTTGTCCTTCCCGGTCTTGTCCGCCGCGAGCCCCGCCTGGGTGATGTTGAACCCGTTCTGGTAACCGGTGGCGTTCGCCGGATTGCCGGAGGCGACGCCGACGACGGTGGTGTTGCCCGTGTTGCCGGCGGGAATGATCTGGATCCCGGTGTTTTGGCTGATGGCGGCCGCGGTGGCGGCGGACGTCGCGGTGCCCGCGGTCACGGTTCCGTTGCTGATGGGCGCGGTGGTCGGTTTCGAGATCGTGACGTGCGTGGCATCGACGACGGACGCGATGCTGGTGTTGGCGGGGATGCCCGTGCCGGTGACGGGCATGCCGGCGACGACGCCCGCGGTCGTGGTGACGGCGAGGTTGCTGGAACCGTTGACCGCGGCGACGCCCTTCACGCTCACGGTGCCGTTGTTCCCGCCCGCGTTGCCGACCAAGTAATAGTTCCCGTTTCCAAGGATCGCCGCGCGTCCGTTGTTGCCGCTGTACGCGTTCACCGGCGTCGCGGTGACATTGCCGTTGCCGTCGATGGTGCCGATCGAACGTTGGTACGTGAGCGAGACCGGATTCGACGGATCGAAAACCCCGGGAGTGTTCGAGTTCGAGACGTCGATCGAGTTCGGCGCCGCGGCGTATCCAAGGAACGTCAGGGAACGCCCGTCCACCGACTGATTGATTGCCAACTCCGACTTGGAGGGAAAACTCGTGCTGAGATTGATGCCCTGCGCCGCGAGGGTCGCGGTGACGTTGAGGGAGCTCACCAACACACCGCCCTTCGTGATCTGGTCGACGAAGATCGGGGAGGTGACGCCGAAGCTCGGGTCCGGCGCCTCGTTCGAAAACACGCCCGGATACGCGCCCGTCGCGTTGGCGACGCCGCCGCCCGGGAGCGGCGAACCGACGGTCACGGTTCCCGCGGTGCCCGAGTAAACGCTGCGGGTCACGACGAGATTGCCGGCTTGGAAGTACTGGGCCGAAACCGGCAGCAGCGCGGCTCCGGCGAAGACCATCCCGCCGAGGGCGGGCAACCGAAGGCCGTGGGGACGAATCGCGGAACGTTGGAAACGACGGGATTTGGGCATGTGGATGGGCACGGCGGAAAATCCCGGTTGGAAAAAGGAATTGCCCCGACGTGCCGCCCCGAAGCCTATCCGCGCGGCCGACGATCCGGCACGGGTCGCATTGTGAAGCTTCGGTGCCAAATGGCGCGGGCGCGTCGGTTCGGAGTCCGGGCGGTCGCGCGGCCGGGTCGGAATGTGGGCGGAAACCCACGGGACTGGCTGCGGGCATTTCCCGTGAAGCGTGGCTCCGCGAATCTTGCGGCGCGGCGGGATTCGCGCGAATGATCCCTCCGCCGGGAGCGCGCGGGAGTTGGCATCGCGTCGTTTCGGCCGCGTCGACACGGACGCGACGGCAACGGCGAAAGGCTTCCACCATGAAATCCGGTTACGTGGCCGTCGCGGCCGCAGTGATGGCGGGCGGCGTTGGTTTTTTGGCGGGACAACGGCATGCCCCGGTTCGCGAGACGGCGGCGGTGCCGACCTACTCCGTGGCTCCCGTTGCCACGGGTTCGGTCGCGGTCGCGGTCGTGCCGACGCTTTCACCGGGCGCGCGTCCCACCACCAACGCCCGCCGGGACATCGAGGCCGAGATCCGCGCGTTGCTCCACGAACCCGCGCAGCGCCGATGGCTGAAGCTCTCCGACGTCGCGCGCTCGCTCCGTCCCAGCGAGGTGCCGGCCGCGCTCGAACTCGCCGACCGCCTTCTCCCGATGCAGTGGCGCGACCAATTCAAGTACCAGGCGATCGAGAACTGGGCGCTCCAGGATCCCCAGGCGGTGCTGCAATTCGCGGCCGGATTCAAAGCCCGCTCGGAGCGGGTCAACGCGTGGCGCGAGGCGGTCAAGGAACTCGCGCGCCGCGACCCGCGCGCCGCCCAGACGTGGCTCGACGCGTTGCCCGCCGCCGCCGACCGGCGCGAGTTGCTGCCCCAGTTGCTTTCCGGCCTCGCTGAGACGGATCCGAAAGGCGCGCTCGAACGCCTCAACTCGCTCCCCGTCGGCCAGCGCCGCGCCGCGCGGCAGGCGCTGATCCAATCGATCGCCGAGTCCGACCCGATGCAGGCCGCGAAGCTCGCCTTGGCCGAGGGCGGGTCCGCGGGCGGCATGCGCTACGGCGGCGACGATGGGCTCGCGTCCGTGTTGCAGACGTGGATCGGCCAGGATCCGAAGACGGCGTTGGACTGGGTGCGGCAACTGCCCGAGGGCGCGCGCAAACGCCGGGCGGTGCGCGACACGATGCAACAGATGGCGTTTCAGGATCCGAAGGTGGCCGTCGATTTGCTGGACCAATTGCCGCGCGGCGCCGAACGCGAGGCAACGATCCAGAACGTCTTCCAGGGATTCGCGGGCAAGGATCCCGACGCGGCCCGCGCGGCGTTGCAACGCATCGCCGATCCCAACGACCGTTCGGCCGCCGAGATGGGGCTGGCGCAGGATCTCGCCAGCTCGGATCCGGCCGCCGCGGCGGAGCTGTTGAGCTCGATGAAATCGCCGCGCGCGGACCGCGTGTGGGCTTTCCAAAACGTCGCGACGGAATTCGCGCAGAAGGATCCGAAGGCGGCGATGGCGTGGGTGCAATCGCTGCCGCAGGGTCCGGCCCGCACGCAGGCCATGGCGGGGGCAATCAGTGGCATGGTGGAAACCGATCCACAGGGAGCGGGCGCGCTGGCGATGCAAATGCCGATGGGCGAGGGGCGCAACACCGCGGTGCAGGCATTGCTCCAGCGATGGACCGCGCAGGATCCCGATGGCGCGCTGGCATGGGCCAAACAACTTCCGGCGGAATCCCTGAAGCGCGAGTCACTCCAGACGCTGGTGTGGCAAATGGGCGAGATGGATCCGAAACAACTCGCCGGCTTTTTCGCGGGATTGCCGGCGGGCGAATCGCAGCGGCAATTGCTCGGCGATCTCGCGGGACGCTGGGCGGATACCGACACCGAGGCCGCCGTGGCGTGGGCCCGCCAATTGCCCGAGGGCAAGACCCGCGACTCCGCGATGGAACGCGTCACCCACCAGTGGTCGATGCAGGATCCGGAGGCGGCCGGCACCTACGCGAAAGACCTGCCGCCCGGGCAGGCCCGCGACCAACTTCTTTCGACGGTCGCCGACCGTTGGAGCAACACGGATCCCGACAAGGCGGCGGAGTTCGCGATGGGACTCACCGGAAAGGCGAGGGGAGATATGCTGCGGAGCGTCGTCGGCAACTGGGTCGCGCGCGATCCCCAGGAAGCGCTGAAATTCATCGGCGCGCTTCCCGGCGATGTGGGCCGCGATCCGTTGTACGAGCCGATCGCCTCGCGTTGGGCCGCGACGGATCCCGCGGCCGCCATCGCGTGGGCCCAGGGCTTGCCGGAAGGCGAGGGTCGTTCCACGGCGATCGCAAGCGCGCTCGGGACTTGGGCCAGCCAATCGCCGCAGGAGGCCGCGCAGTTCGTCTCGGGCTTGCCGGCGGGGCCCGCAAAGGAAGGCGCCGTGTCCTCGATGATGGGCACGTACGCCCAGGCCGACCCGCGTGCCGCCGCCCAATGGATCGCGGGGTTTCCCGAAGGCACCATGCGCGACAACGCCCAGACCACGCTGGTGTCGCAGTGGTCGCGGGAGGATCCCGCCGCGACGGCGACGTGGCTGAACGGGCTGTCCGAAAGCGAGTCCCGGCAGTCGGCGATCTCCGCGTTCGTGGGACAGATGTCGAACCAGGAACCCGAGGTGGCGTGGACGTGGGCCGGCGCGATCGCCGACGACAACCAGCGCGTGTCGCAACTCGAGAACGCCGCGCGGAATTGGCTCCGGGTGGATCCGGCACGCGCGACCGCCGCGATCCAATCGAGCGGGTTGTCTCCCGAAGTCATCGCCCGCCTGCTGAAACCCTGAGCCGCGACGTGCCCCCAACACCGTGGGCGGCGGCGGCCCGCGCCACCGGTTCGCAAGTCGGGAGTTCTCTCCGGCGCCGGCTTTCCAAAGGCTATTCGTCGAAAGTGACGGCGGGCCGCCATCACCCACGAAGGTTGAGGCATGCCGAGCGAAGCCGACCTGCGGAAGTGACGGCAGGGCCGCCGTCAACCACCTTGGCCTCGTCGTCACGCCACCGGGCCCGCCGGGTGTCCCAGCGCGTCCGAGGCCGCGAGGAATTTGCCCAGGCTTTCCGTCGTCACCATTCCCACCACGCGTCCGTCCTCGACGACGAGGATCGTCGTCATACCGTCCGTGGAAGTTTGGATCGCGCGTGCCACCGAGCCGAGCGAGGCGTTCGGTGAAACGATGCCGACTTCCGAACGGGACACGGCGCGCATCGTGTCACGCACGGCGGTCCCGGGTCCCGAGCCGCGCAGGGCCGGAATCAGGTCCTCGTATCGAAGCAACCCCAAGAGTTCGCCCCGCGCGACGACGGGAAAATCGCGCTGGGTGCCGGCCGAAGCCAACCGCAAGGCGTCGGCCAGGGTGTCGAAGGGATCGAGCACGGCGAAACCGGTGACCATCGCGGCGCGGACGACGGTGTCCACGCGCGCGGCGGCGGCTTCGCGCCCGGCCCCGATCCAGATGAAGATCGCGATGAAGAACAGCAGGTTGCCGGCGTGCTGGAAGAGGCCCGCCGCGGCGAAAAGGACCGCCATGACGCGTCCGACGAATGCCGCGATCCGCGTGGCCCGGGCACGGTCGCCACGCCACGAGAGCACCGCGCGCAGGACGCGGCCGCCGTCCATGGGGAAGGCGGGGAGAAGGTTGAACAGCAGCAGGTAGATGTTCGCCGCGAGCAGGAAAGTGGGCAGGTCTCCCTGGAGCCCGTCGAGGTCGAGACCGCCGGCCGGCGCCGGAAAGCGCCACAGCAGCAGCGCGGTGAACGCGGCGATCACCACGTTGACCGCGGGACCGGCGAGGGCGATGAGCAATTCCTGGCGCGGGGTGTTCCCGGTGCTTTCCATGCGCGCGACGCCGCCGATCGGGAGGAGCGTGACATCGTGCGTGCGGATGCCGAACCGGCGGGCCATGAGGATGTGCCCGAATTCGTGGAGCAACACGCAGGCGAACAACGCGAGCAACGCCGCCGCCGCGTGAACCGCCGCCGTTGGATCGCCCGCTTCCTTCCAGGCCGAATACGCCCAGAACGCGATCCAGGGCAGGAACGTCAGGTGCAGGCGCACCTGGATCCCGAACAACCGGCCGATACGGAAGGACCACGACACGGAATCAACATGCCCCGCGCGCGTGGCGAGCGCAAAAGGGGAGTGTGCACCGGCTTGTTCGGGCATTGGGTTTCGTTCGGGAAGCGACCGCGCGCGCGTTCGTGACGGCGGCGATCCTTCCCGGTAGCGTCGGCGCCCGATGCGCAAGACCCGGATCATCGCCACGCTCGGACCCGCCACGGAGTCCCCCGAAATGCTCGGCCGCATGATCGCCGCCGGCGTCGACATTTTCCGGTTGAACATGAGCCACGCGACCCACGAGTGGGTGCGTCGCGTCGTGCCGGACATCCGCCGGATCGGCCGTGTTTCCGGCCGGATCCCCGGCATCCTCATGGACACGCAGGGACCGTCGATCCGGACGGGCGATCTCCCCGGACGCATCCCGTTGGCCGTCGGCGAACGGTTCGTCTTCACCATTGGCGCCGCCGTGCTTCCCGCCGGGACGAAGGGGACGAGCGTGAACTACGACGGCTTCGCGGGCGACGTCCGCGCGGGCGACACGCTGATCGTCGACAATGGCGAGATGAAAATGCGCGTCGTCGCCACCCACGCGGACCGCGTCGATTGCGAGATCCTCACCGAGGGCAGCATCGGGAGCCGGCGCCACATCAATCTTCCCGGCGTCCGCGTGAGCCTGCCCGCGCTCACCGAAAAGGACCGCGAGGACGTGCGGCTCGGGGTGGAGCTCGGCGTCGATTACATCGCGCTCAGCTTCGTCCGGGAGCCGGCCGACATCGCGCTGCTGCGCGCCTGCCTGCACGGGACCTCGCGGCCGCCGCTGATCGTCGCGAAGATCGAGCACCAGTTCGCCGTGGACAACTTCGAGGCGATCGCGCGCGAGTCCGACGCGGTGATGGTCGCCCGCGGCGACCTCGGCATCGAGTGTCCCTACGAGGAACTCCCGATCATCCAGCGGCGCATCGTGAAGACCTGCCAGCGCATCGGGCTGCCGGTGATCGTGGCGACGCACATGCTGGAAAGCATGATCGAGAACCCGTTGCCGACGCGGGCGGAAGTCACCGACGTGGCGAACGCGGTCTTCGAGCAGGCGGACGCCATCATGCTGAGCGGCGAGACGACGGTGGGGCGGCAGCCGTTGTCGTGCGTCGAGGTGATGGACAAGATCGCCCGACGCATCGAGCGCAGCGGCGGCGCGGGGTACCATTCGGAGGCCGAGCTGACGCAGCCGCGCCAGAAGCTTGTCCGGAGCGCCGTGATGCTGGCGGACCAATTGCGGGCGGCGGCGATCCTCGTGTTCACGCGGAGCGGAAAAATGGCGCGGTACACGAGTTGGCTCCGGCCGGCGTTTTCCCCCATCTACGCGTTCTGCGACCGGGAGTCGTTGGCGGCGCAATTGGTGTTGCTCCGTGGCGTCACGCCCCTGGTGATGCCGTTGTGCGTCGACGACGCCGAGGCCTCGGTGGAGGGCGCGATCCATCGCCTCCTTTCGTTGCGGCTTCTGAAACGCGGCGACACAGTCGCCATCCTCGTTCCGAACGCGACGTCCCAGGACCGCGAGGTGGACTCGGTGAAGATGCGCGTCGTCTGACGTCGAACCCTTCCGTCGAGACCGTGGGTGACGGCGGCCCTGCCGTCACCGTCTGGAGGGTTGATGTCCGTGTCCTTGGGATTCCCAAGGCATTCACGTTCCAGTGAGTGGTTACGATGGTCAGCAATGAGTGCTCGGCTCGCACCAGTGGCGGCAGGGTCGCCGTCACCCACCCTCGTTCCGGTCGGGCCGCCCCACGAAAAAACGCCCGGAACCGAAGTTCCGGGCGTTCTCGTGTGGCTTGCGGGAGCTCAGTGCGCCACGCGGTAGAAAGCGCCGTCGCCCGCCGCGTTGATCGTGAACGGGGCCTGGGTGGCGCCGGCCACGTTCGACCACGGTCCATCGAGGCTCGCCGCCGATTGCAACACGCCGGTCGACCAGACCAGTTCCGTGCTGCCGTCGGCCTGCGGGCGGACGGTGATCTTCACCGGTCCGTTGGTGCTGTCGAAGCTCGATCCGTAGACCTTGCCGACATGATAGATGCTCCACGCCTCGAACGGCGTGAGCACGCGGCGCCAGATGCCGATGTCGTCGAGATCGGCCTCGCCGGTCTCCGGATATTGGCCGGTGGGATCCTGGCCGATGTTCGCCGGATCGCCGGTGTCGAGATCGCCGCTCCCGGTGTCGGGCCGCGAGTCGATCTCCTCGCCGTCAAGGTAGGTGATGCCCTTGCCGGCGCGGTCGAAGGTGTGGACGAGGTGGTGCCACTCGCCATTGTTGATGGAGCCGTCGGGACCGTAGATGTCCGCACCACCCAGACTCCAGGACCAGCCGCCGAGTTGGTAGCTCGGAGCGAAGGTGAAGCCCGGGTTGCTGTAGGAACCCTGCGCGTTGCAAAGGAACGGCAGGTCGCCGGACTTCGACCCCGCCGGCAGTCGGACCCAGTACGCCACCGAGAAGTTCACGCCGGTGCCGAAGTTCAGGTCGGTGGGCGTTCCCAGCGTCAGGTAGTTGAAGGTGCTCGCGTCGGCGTCGGTGCTGTAGTGCAGCGCCTTGGCGCCGATGACGCCCTGGATCAGCGTCGGCGTGCCGACGGCGGTGGCATTGTTGCCGCGACCCGACGAGTCCTTGAAGTCCGCGTCGAAGTTCAGGTGCAGGATGAGGCTGTCCGAGATGTTCGCGAACACCGGCTCCGGAACCACGGTGACGAGGGCCGGATCGCTGGTCGTCTTGGCGATCGAGTTGGACGCCTCGAGGCGGTAGGTGCCGCCGTCCACGAAGTCGAGGTTCGCCAGCGTGAGCGTCTCGTTCGTCGCCTTGGGCACCGCGGTGCCGTTCTTGGTCCACTGCAACTTCAGCGGCTGCGTGCCTTCGACGGTCGCGCTGAGCGTCGCGGAGAGTCCGACCGCCTGCGTGACCGGGATCGGTTGGTCGAGGAACACCGGCGCCGTGTCGGTGCCGTACAGCGCCGTGTTGTAGTGCTTCGCGATCTGGTCCGCCGTGAGCACCTTCGAGTAGTACGCGACCTCCGCGATCTGACCCTTCCAGAACTGGTGGACCGCGCCGTCGTTGTTGCGGCCGCCGATGACGAAGGGCCCGGAAACGTTCCGGACGTAGTCGCCGAAGGGTCCGTCGATGAATTTGCCGTTCAGATAGAACGAGATGCCGGAGGAATCGGCGACGATGACGAGGTGCGCCCAATGGTCGGACCGGACCGTGCCCATCGAGAGGTAGTAGAAATTGAAGTTGTCGTTGTTGCCGTTGATTCCCCACCACTCGTCGCCGGTGGTCTTGAGGAAACCGTAGCCACGACCACTGCCGTTCGAGATCGAGAACGACGACAACGGGGTGAGTTCCGTGCCCGAGTCGGTCGTCTTGGCCCAGGCCTCGACCGTCCAGTTGGTCTTGGCGTTCAGGATCGGCGAGTACGGGACGCGCCCGTAGCTAGCGGTGCCGTCGAAGGTCGCGGACTTGCCCGTGCCCGAGTGGAGCACGCCGGGGCCGCCGGGAACCACCGTCGCACCCACGTAGACGCCATCATGGCGTCCGAGCGAATCGAACAGGGTGCCGGTGCCGGTCTCCGCGAGCCGCCACCAGGCCTCCGGGCCGTCGGTGACGATCGACGCCTCGTAGCTGCCCGCCGCGGGGCTCGCGACCGTCACCGTCACGGGGTCGCTGGTCGCGGTGCCCGCGGAATTGCTCACCACGACGGTGTAGGAACCCGTGTCGGTCGGGGCGACCGAACCCACCGTATAAGTCGCGCCGGTCGCGCCGGGAATCGGGTCCGTGTTTTTCTTCCACGCGTAGGAAAGCCGTCCGCCGGTCGCAACCACCGAGAGCGTCAGCGTGCCGCCGGGGTACACCGTCCGTCCCGACGGCGGCGAGGTGATTGCCGGCGCCGTCAACTGTACCACCGACACCGTCGCCGGCAGGCTCGTGACCGAGCCCGACCCGTTGGAGACGATCACGTCGTACGAGCCGGCGTCCCCGAGGGCCGCCGGGGTCTTGGTGAACGTGGCCGAGGTGGCCCCGCCCACCGGCACGGTGTTGTGGCGCCATTGGTACGCCAGGTTCGGCGTGCCGCCGGCGTCGACCGTCAGGGTGATGGTCTCTCCGACGCTGATGTCGGTCGCGGGCGAGGCGGGATCCACGAAGACCTGCGGCGCGATGCCACCCACGGCCGCGGCGTACTGGGTGAACAATTCGCCGAGGGACAACGCGCGGTTGAAAATCGCGACCTCGTCGATCGAACCGACGAACGTGTTGGTCGAGGCGGCGTCGTTGCCGATGCGCCACTCGGTGTCGAACGGTTGGGAGACGTGGGTGACGTCGAAGTTGTTCGCGTAGTTGAAAGCCGTGCCGTCGTGGGTCACCAGCGTGGCGACGTCGTTCTGGACGGAGAGCGCGACGTAGACCCATTTGTTTTGCGGCACCACGAGGCTGCTCTTGAAGTTGGCCGCCAAACCGACGTCGTTCCAGTTGTACGCGAGCCCGTTCGGGTCGTTGCTGTCGAACTTCAATCCCGCGATGGTGTTGTCCGAGCGCGTGAAAACGATGCCCACATCCTTGGCCTCCACGGCGTCGGCGTGCACCCACGCCGTGACCGTGACGGTGTTGGTCTTGAGGTTGAGCGCGGGGAGCGTGACGTAGCCATCGGTCCCGTTCAGCGCGACCGATTTGTTGCCGGCGGGGAAGCCCGGGAATCCGGCGCCGCTGGGGCCGCTTTGGCCGGGGTTGGATCCGTAGACGTAGCTGCCGTCGCCGTCGGTGCCGAGCGTGCCCGCGTTGGCCGCGACGGGGAGCGGGGCGTCCGGAGCCTCGCCGAGGCGCCAGTACGCGAGGGGATGCG
Organism: Verrucomicrobiota bacterium; assembly: GCA_025363585.1. Classification (GTDB taxonomy): domain Bacteria; phylum Verrucomicrobiota; class Verrucomicrobiia; order Limisphaerales; family UBA9464; genus UBA6176. Next base: position 44,767 of record JANYDN010000015.1, read on the forward strand.
ACGCGAGCACGAGCGCGGGATAGCCGGCGCCGTCCGTCGTGCCCTTGGCGTAATGGGCCGTGATCGCGGCCGGGGCCAACGCGCCCGAGTAGAGCGCGACGTCCTGGATGCCGCCGTCCCATTCGCGGTTGGGAATCGTGGTGGCGCCGATGCGGAAGACCGTGGCGGCGTTGGGGGCGAAGGTCGCGGCGGGGACGGAGGCGACCGACGCGCCGTTGATGTAGAGCGTCACCGACGATCCGTCATAGACCCCGACGACATGGTGCCATGCGTTCGAAGTGACCGTGCCGCCGATCGCGGAACCCGTGTAGCCGCTGGAGTCGCCGACGCGGAATTGCCACGCAGGAACGCCGCCCGGAGTGGCGGCGCCCGCGTAGAAAAGGAACCCGGAACGACCGTGGCCGGCGTCGAGCGAGGCCACGGGCGAGAAAAGGTCGGGAGGCGGCGCGCTCGGCCGAGCCCAGAATTCCACCGTGAACGGACCGTTCGGATTCAACGCCGGGTTGTTCGGCACGTCGACGCTGCCCGCGAGGTATCCCACCTGGAAGCCGTCGTTGTGGAATCCGGTCGAGGTCGCGCCGCCACCGGCCAACGCGCCCGCTTCGCCGCGCGTGATGTCGTCGAAGTAGGTGCCGTCGCCCGCCGTCCCCAGGCTGCCGAGGTTCTTGGCGATGGTGATGGGTGCCTGGGGTTGCGTCGACTCGTCGAGGTGCCAGAAGCCGACCGGGGCCTGCGACAACACGGTGGATTGGTAATCCGCGGACAATGGCGCGGTTGCCC
>JANYDN010000200.1 GCA_025363585.1 Verrucomicrobiota bacterium
GACGTCGGCCTCGCGCGCGTCGCGTGGGAACGCGCCTTCGTCCTCGCTCCGCGCGATCCCGAAATCCGTGGCGCGCTCGAGCTCGCCCGCGGCAAGTCCCAGTCACCCGAGGAACCCGTCTGGGCCGCGGCGTTGCGATGGTTGACCGCGGAGGAATGGGCGATCCTGCTCCTTTCATCGACGGCGTTCGTCGCCGCGACATTCTGCGTCGGCAAATCCGTTTCATCCGCGGTTCGCGGCATCCGCGGGGTCGCGGTGTTGTTCCAGATCGGTTTCGCGGCGCTGTGGATCGGCTCGATCGTCGCCAAGCGGGTCGGTCCCGACACTGTGGTGGTGGCGCGCGACGTCGCCCTGATGCAATCGCCGGTCTCGCAGGCGAAGTCGATCCGCTCCCTGCCCGAGGGCCTGGCGTTCCGCGCCGGCCGCGTGCACGGCGACTGGGTGGAAGCGCTGGAGAACGGCCGCGGTGCCGGTTGGGTCGCCAAGGGGAACGTCGCGCGGTTTCGTCAGTAACAAGCCGGGCATCTTGGCTTCTTGCCGGACGGTCCGAGTCTCCCGATGTAAGTGTTCGACTGCGGGCTTCGAATTTGGAGACTGTCCCCCCCTTGCGGATGCCCGGTTCGGTGCCGCGGGTCCGCATCGTTCGCACATGAAAGCCCCCGCAAAGAAGTCCCTCGCGATCGCCGTCGCCCTGCCGCTCCTCGGCGCGTTCGGCGCGTGCCGGCAACAGGACGCGCCGCCCGCGGCGATGCCGCCCGCCGAGGTTTCCGTCGCCGTGGTCGCGTCCGAAAACGTCAACCGCACCACCGAGCTTCCCGGCCGCATCAACCCCATGCGCGAGGCGCAGGTCCGCGCGCGGGCCACCGGCATCCTCCTCAAGCGTGCGTTCGACGAAGGCTCCAACGTCAAGGAAGGCCAGGTGCTCTTCGAGATCGATCCCTTGCCGCTCCAGGCCAATCTCGAGGCCGCGAAGGCCACCATGGCCCGGGCCGACGCCACCCTGAAGGAGTCCAAGGCGCGCATCGGGCGCTACGAGGACCTGGTCAAGATCAACGCCGTCAGCAAACAGTTGTACGACCAGACCGCGGCGTCCGTCGGGCAGAACGAGGCGGAGTTGTTGTCCGCCCAGGCGGCGTTGAAAACGGCCGAGCTGAACCTCGGCTACACCCGCGTCCTCGCCCCGATCTCGGGACGCATCGGCCGCGCGATGGTCACCGAGGGCGCGCTCGTGGGTGCCGCCGAGGCCACGCAACTCGCGGTGATCCGGCAGTTGGATCCGGTCTATTTCGATTTCACGCAGTCGAGCTCGGAGCTGCTCCGGCTGAAACGCGCGATGGAAAGCGGCAGCCTGAAAAGCGCCGGCGACGCGATGGCCTCGGTCACGCTCCTGCTCGAGGACGGCACCACCTACGCCCACGCGGGCAAGCTGCTTTTCTCAGACATCTCCGTCGACCCGACGACCGGGATGATCACGCTCCGCGCGGAATTCCCGAACCCGGAGAATTTGCTCATGCCGGGAATGTTCGCGCGCGCGCAGATCGTGGAGGGCGTCACCGCCCAGGCCGTCACCATCCCGCAGCGAACCGTCACCCGCGTCGGCGCCGGCATGTCCTCGGTCCTCGTGGTGAACGACCAGAACAAGGTCGAGCAACGGACCATCGAGATCGACCGCACCGTCGGTTCGAAGGTCGTGGTCGCGAAGGGCCTCAAGCCCGGGGAAAAGATCATCGTGGAAGGCTCGCAGAAAGCGCCGCCCGGGTCGGCCGTGAAGCCGGTCCCGTTCGTCCCGGCCGCCGTCGAGTCGAAGCCGAAGACCCCTTGAGGCACGACCATGGCGCGTTTCTTCATCGACCGGCCCGTGTTCGCCTGGGTGGTCTCGATCCTCATCATGGTGCTCGGCGGCCTCGCCATCACCAAGCTCCCCGTCGCGCAGTATCCCAGCGTCGCGCCGCCCTCCATCTCGGTCACCGCGAACTACGCCGGCGCCTCCGCCGAGACGCTCCAGGAAACGGTCACGTCCGTCATCGAGCAACAGCTCAACGGCATCGACAACCTCCTCTACATGTCGTCGTCCAGCGACGCCTCGGGGTTGGCCACGGTGACGCTGTATTTCCTGCCCGGCACGAATCCCGACGTCGCGCAGGTGCAGGTGCAGAACAAGGTGCAGCTCGCCGCGCCGAGCCTGCCCGCGACCGTCCAGCAGCAGGGCGTCGTGGTGGCGAAGGCGACCCGGAACTTCATGATGTTTTTCACGCTGTCGACGACCAACGACAGCCTCGATGAAATCGCCCTCGGGAATTACATCGCGTCGAGCATCCTCGACCCGATCCGCCGCGTCTCGGGCGTAGGCGAGGCGAACATGTTCGGGTCGCAGTACGCGATGCGCGTGTGGCTCCGCCCGGAACGCCTCGCCGCCCTCGCCCTGACGCCGGCCGACGTTACCGCGGCGATCCAAAACCAGAACCAGCAGGTCCCGGTCGGTCAGGTCGGCGCGAATCCCGCGATGCCCGGGCAGCAGCTCAACGTGATCATGCAGGGGCGCACCACGCTGCGCACTCCCGAGGAGTTCGAGAACATCCTGTTGCGCGCGAATTCGGACGGCTCGCGGGTCGTGCTGAAGGACGTGGCGCGCGTGGCTCTCGGCGCCGAGAACTACGGCACCAAGGCGCGCGTGAACGGCCACCTCTCCGCGGCCGTCGCCATCAAGCTCGCGCCCTCCGCCAACGCGCTCAACACCGCCGAGGCCGTGCGCAAGAAGGTGAAGGAACTCTCCCGCTTCTTCCCCCCGGGCGTCCGCGTCGACTACCCGCTGGACACCTCGACGTTCGTCGCGATCTCCATCGAGGAGGTGCTCAAGACGCTGTTCGAGGCGATCGTCCTGGTGTTCCTCGTGATGTACCTGTTCCTGCAGAACATCCGCGCGACCTTCATCCCCACCATCGTCGTTCCCGTCGCGTTGCTCGGCACCTTCGGCACCATGCTGGCCCTCGGGTTCTCGATCAACGTCCTCACCATGTTCGGCATGGTGCTCGCCATCGGCATCCTCGTGGACGACGCCATCGTCGTGGTCGAGAACGTCGAGCGCATCATGACGGAGGAAGGCCTGCCGCCGCTCGAGGCGACCCGCAAGGCCATGGGCCAGATCACGGGCGCGCTGGTCGGCATCACGCTGGTGCTCGTCGCGGTGTTCATCCCGATGGCATTCTTCGGCGGTTCCGTAGGCACCATCTACCGGCAGTTCTCGCTCGCGCTGGTGTCGTCGATGTTGTTCTCGGTGTTCCTCGCCATGTCGCTCACGCCGGCGTTGTGCGCGACGCTGCTGAAGCCGATGGCGAAGGGAGCCAAGCACGAGAAGGGCGGGTTCTTCGGCTGGTTCAACCGTTCGTTCGCCAAGGCCACGACGCGCTACCAGGCCTCGATCGGCGGCATCCTCCGGCACAGCGCGGTCTCGATGGGGGTCTTCGCCGTGATCGTCGTGCTCGTCGGGGTCCTGTACGCGCGGATGAAGTCGTCGTTCCTTCCCTCGGAGGACCAGGGCTATTTCATCACCAACATCCAGCTTCCGACCGGCGCGACCCAGGAACGCACCGACGCGGTGCTGAAACAGGTCGAGGAATATTTCCTGGCCCAGCCGGAGATCGAGAGCTTCATCACCGTCGCGGGATTCAGTTTCAACGGCCGCGGACAGAACTCCGCGCTGTCGTTCGGCCGTCTCAAGGACTGGAGCCAGCGCAAGGGCGCGGAGCATACGGTCGACGCCGTAATCAAGCGCGCCTACGGGAAGTTCTCGTCGGTCAAGGACGCGATCATCTTCCCGCTCAACCCGCCCGCGATCGCGGAACTCGGCAACTCGACGGGCTTCGACCTGCAGTTGCAGGACCTCGCCGGGCTCGGCCACGGCCCGTTGCTGTCGGCCCGCAACCAATTGCTCGCGATGTGCGCCACCAACAACCTCGTCGCCGGCGTCCGCGTGCAGGGACTCGACGACGCGGCGCAGCTCAAGATCGACGTCGACGAAGGCAAGGCCAGCGCGCTCGGCGTCGCGCTCGGCGACGTCAACAGCACGCTCCAGACGTGCTTCGGCTCCGCCTACGTGAACAATTTCATCAACGGCAACCGCGTCCAGCGCGTGATCGTCCAGCTCGACGCGCCGTACCGGATGTCGGAGGACGACCTCAAGTCGCTCTACGTGCGCAACCGCGTGGGCACCATGGTCCCGCTCGCGGCGTTCACGACGGTCCGTTGGATCTACGGCTCGCCGCAGGTGCAAAACTACAACGGCTTCCCGGCGTACGAGGTCGTCGGCGGCGCGAAGGAAGGCAAGAGCACGGGCGACGCGATGAAGGAGATGGAGGCGTTGGTCGACAAGTTGCCGCCGGGAATCGGCTACGAGTGGACCGGTCAATCCTACGAGGAGCGCTTGTCGGGATCGCAGGCGCCCATGCTTTACGGGCTCTCGCTGCTCGTGGTGTTCCTGTGTCTCGCGGCGCTCTACGAAAGTTGGTCGATCCCGTTTGCCGTGATCCTCGTGGTCCCGCTCGGCGTGCTCGGCGCGTTGCTTGCGGCGAAATTCCGCGACCTGCCCAACGACGTTTATTTCAAGGTCGGCCTGCTGACCACGGTCGGTCTGGCCACCAAGAACGCGATCCTGATCATCGAGTACGCGAAGGATCTCCAGGCGCAGGGCATGGAGTTGGTCGCGGCGATGCTCGAGGCGGTGCATCTAAGGTTGCGACCCATTCTCATGACGTCGTTCGCGTTCGTGCTCGGCGTGATGCCGCTGGTCGTGAGCACGGGCGCGGGTTCGGCGAGCCGGAACGCGATCGGCACCGGCGTGGCGGGCGGCATGTTAGCCGCGACCGCCCTCGGCATTTTCCTGATCCCCGTGTTCTACGTCGTGGTGCGACGGATCTTCAAAGGCAAGGTTCCGCCACCGGCGAAAGCCGCGACGGAGGGATCGCTATGAGGCATCTCGGATCCACGATCCTCGCCGCCGCCTTGCTCGGTGCCGGCTGCACGCTGGCGCCCAAATACCATCGTCCGGACGCGCCCGTCGCGCCGGCGTGGAAGGGTTCCGCCTCGACGGGCAACGCGGGGACGAACGCCACGTCGGACATCGAGTGGAAGAGCTTCTTCGGCGATCCCCGGTTGCAGGCGTTGATCGCCATCGCACTGGAGAACAACCGCGACCTGCGCGTCGCCGCGCTCCGCGTCGAGCAAACCCAGGCCCAATATAGGATCCAGCGTTCCGCGCTGTTTCCCGGCGTCCAGGGCGATGCCGGGCTGGTGCGCCAGCGATCGTCCGGCGCCATCTCCGACTTCAATGGCGGATCCATCGTCTCCGTCTACAGCGTCAACGTCTCGGCGGCGTGGGAAGCCGACGTGTTCGGCCGGATCCGGAGCCTGAAGCAGGAGGCGTTGGAACAGTACCTCGCGACGGACGAGGCGCGCAAAAGCGTGCGGATGTCCCTGGTGGCGCAGGTCGCGACCGAATACCTCACGCAACTGCGTTTGCTCGAGGCCAAGGCGATCGCGGGACGCACGCTCGAGACCGTCCAGACGTCGCGCGAATTGATCCGCCGCAGCTTCGAGGCGGGCGTGGCTTCCGAACTCGACCTGCGGACCGCGGATGGCCAAGTGCAGGCGGTGCGCGTGAATTCGGCGGCGTTCCTGCAGCTATTGGCGGAATCGGAAAACGCGCTGGTGATGTTGATCGGCCGCCCGCTCCCCGCCGACCTTCCGCAGGGCCAGCCCTTCCGCGGCCAGGAGTTGCTCGCCGACCTTCCCGCCGGCGTGCCGTCCGAGGTCCTGCTGCGGCGTCCCGACGTGTTGTCGGCCGAACACCAGTTGAAGTCCGCCAACGCGGACATCGGTGCCGCGCGCGCCGCGTTTTTCCCGCGGTTCATGCTGACCGGGTCCGGCGGGACGGCGAGCGCCAAGCTGACCGACCTGTTCACGGGCCCGTCGGAAACGTGGCGGTTCGCGCCGCAGGTCACGGTGCCGATGTTCGATGTCGGAGGGAGCCGCGCTCGGTTGGCCATGTCCAAGCTCGAGCGGGACATCCAGGTGGCCAACTACGAGAAGGCGATCCAGACGGCCTTCCGCGAGGTCGCGGACGCGCTCGCGACCCGCGCGATCCTCGACGACAAGCTCCGTGCCCAGGAAGCGCTGCTGGTCGCGCAGCAGAAGCGCTTCGACCTCACGACCGCCCGGTATAAGTCGGGGGTCGATAGCTATGTGGACGTGCTGCTCGCGCAGCAGGACCTATACGCCGCGCAGCAGAACCTGGTGCAATTCCAGGCCGCGCGCCTCCTCAACTCGATCGCGTTGTACCGCTCCCTGGGCGGCGGTTGGAAATCCTAGGCAGACGTGGGTGGCGGCGGCCCTGCCGCCACCAAGTGCTTTCCAACCTTGTCCGCAGATGACGCGGATTTCGCGGATGCAGGTCGACACCAGCCCGAAACACTCCCGCGGTTCGAGACATGCACCACCCAGCCTGCATCTGCGGAATCTACGTCATCTGCGGATCATGCTTCCTCGGCGGTTCGTAGCGGCAACGCACCCCATCCGACGGGTTGGGCCTTGGCGTGAAACAATTCCCACGCCTCGACCCCATTCTACCGGCAGAGATCCTGTCCGTGCCTCTTCACGCCCGCCGCAATGGCCGGTATTTGGCGGGTGATTTCTTTCCCCGGACGCCGATGCTTCGGACACGTTGACTTCCCGTCCCTCCAAACGGCCTGCCGTCGTGGCCATCCTCGCCTGCGTGGTGTTGCTGGCTGTCTGTTGGTCCGCGTTCGCGCCCAAGGGCACCGGGTATTATTTCCCGTCATGGAAGCGTTCGGCCGCGCCCGACGTTTGGGAAGCCCGGCAAGCCTCGCTGACCAACATCGCGGAAAGCCTTCCCCTCGTGCTGGACGCGGCCGACCGCAAGGACCTGTCCGTGGGGCGGAAATGGAACGAGTGGGCGGAAAGAATTCCCGAAGCCGTGCAAAGGCGGCTTCCCCTTTACCTCCCGCCGGGCGAGGAACCGTGGGACTGGCTTGCACTCCATGCGGATCATCCCTCCGTCGCCGCGGCCGTAAGCGACCAATGGAGTCGTTGGGACCGCCTCCAACGCCTGGCATGGCGTGAATCGCAAGGAAACCGGTTGTACACGAACCGGACCGAGTACCTCCCGTTGCTTGCGGAAGATTGTCGTCGGGGCGATGGGCACGACGGCGCGTTGGCGACCGCTTTGCTGCTGGGTTACCGGCCCATGCCCGACGTGGCGGCGCGCGCGGTCGCCGACCGGATCGAGTCGATCGGTTTGGATCCCGAGTTCTCGTTCGTTCTGGCCGACCACGACCGGATTCCGCCCGTCTTGGTCAAGGCGTTGACGAAGGAATTGGCAAGCACCGGCACGGGTCGCGCATCCGTTGCGGCGCTCTTGCTCGCCAAGTTCGATCCGGCCCACTTCCCCCCGGAATCCTGCCTCGAGCCTCTTTGGCCCCCGGGTGCGTCGGTGGAGGAATTCGGGATTCTCGCGGAGATGGGATTGCCGGCGTTCAGTAGCGTCGTGGCGACTCCCTGGGGAGCGCGGTTCCTTCATGCAAGACTGCTCGATATGGAGAAGTCCGGGGCGTCGAGGCATCGGAATCTGTTTGGCGCGCCGACGTTGTCCGCACTGGAGAACGTCGGGCCGCTGGCTTCGAATTCGTTGCCTGTCCTGATCCGATTTCTCGACGACGGCGACGACGCCAATGCGCGGGGCGCCGCAAGGGCGTTCGCGTCGTTGGCAGTCGATTCTCCCCAGTGGTCCCGCACTGTGTCCCGTCACCTGACCAATCCAGTTCTGGCCGCGCCGTTGCTGCTCTGGATGACGTCCCTCGGCACCAACGCTTTGCCGGCGATCGACGCGGTTCGGGACGTGGCCGATGATCGCGTGGTCTATGCATTGCCAAGCTGGCGCGCCGATCGGGTGTTGTTGCAAAGGTACGGCCTCAAGCCAATCGGGAGGTTTGCGACGCCGAACGGAAAATCGAGCGAATGGGTCGTCTCGCCGGATTCATGCCCGGCCCATCTTCTGTTCCTGTGGCCTGGCGCCGGGCCGCGTACTTCGGCGAGCGAGCGGGAGGCGCCGTTGAAAGAGTCCGAGGAGGGCGAGACCGTGACCCTCGCTATCCTCGCGCGACGCTGCTTGGTTTCGATGACGAACGGGCCCGCCGGATTGGGCGTCGGGAAATGAGGGGATCCACCGCGGTGTGAAGGCGTTTTCTTCGCGGGAACGCGAGGGACTTCGCGCGAAGCGTCCCGCAGTCGCGGGATGCGGCGGCAAGGACCCCGCGGCTGCGGGGGACGCGACGCCGCTTTCCTCGCGCATGCGGTCTCGGCGCTTCGAACTTGAATCTTCAAATCTGAAACTCCGCCGCGGTCCAGCGCAGGCGAGACGCCCGGGGCTACCGCAGGCGAGGACGCCCGCGCTACGACTGCCGATCCACCGCGTCACCGCGTCGGCCACGACGCTTCAAACTTGAATCTTGAATCTTGAAACCCCGCGGAAGCGTCCCGACCATCCGCGCATCCCCGGACGCTCGCGCGGGCAATGCGCTGATCCGCCGGCAATCTGAACCATGAAGCATTCCTCCCGACGTTCTCTCGCCCGGACCTCCGCGTTCATCTCCGGCGCGTCGCTCCTCTTGGCCCCCGCCGCGCTGGCGCTCGATGGTTCCACCATCCGTCATTCGTTCGCTGCGTTCGGCGGCGAGACCCGGATCGTCGGCGAGGACGGGAAAGTCGAGTGGAGCCATCCGGAGGGCACCCGCGACGGATGGGTCCTGCCCGACGGCCACCTGTTGCTGACGTTGTCCAAGAGCGACAAACACAAGGGCGGCGCGGTCGCGGAGGTTTCGCGTTCGGGCGAGGTCTTCTTTTCGTGGGAAGGAACACAGTCCGAGGTGAACACCGCGCAAAAACTTCCCGGCGGCAACTTCATGGCGGTGGAGGCCGGCGCGAATCCCCGCATCGTCGAGCTCGACGCCAAGGGCAAGATCGTTTCGGAAACGCCGCTGGCGTGCCAATCCACGAACCACCACATGGAGAGCCGCATGACCCGGAAGCTGGCGGGCGGTTCCTATATCGTGCCGCAGTTGTTCGACAAGGTGGTCCGTGAGTACGCGACCGACGGCAAAATCCTGTGGGAATACCGCACGCCCGAAACGCCCGCCGAGAGTTGGCCGTTCACCGCGGTGCGACTTGCCGACGGCAACACCCTCGTCAATTGCACCCACGGCAACTTCGTCGTCGAGGTGGACCACGCGGGCAAGATCGCGTGGCGCCTCGACAATGCCGACCTTCCGTCGCCGTTCCTCAAGGACCCGTGCGGCGTGCAACGCCTCGCCAACGGCAACACCGTCATCACCAGTTACGGTGCCGGCGACCAACACGTGAAGCTGCTCGAGGTAACGCGCGACAAGAAGTTGGTCTGGACGCACGAGGAACCGCGCGCCGGCGGAATCCACGAATTCCAAATACTTACCACCAACGGCAAGGCCGAGGCTTGGCCCGCGTTGAAATGATCGCCTATTTGACGTCCGTGAAACACCACCGATGCCTGGCGCCGTTGCTTGCCGCCGTCGTTCTCGCGTTCCACGCCGGCGCCGCGCCCGCGATTTCGAAAGCCAAGGAGAAGGAGAAAGCGAAGACCGCGGCCCAGCAAACCGCCGCGGCTTCCGCCGAGGCCGCCGCCCAATATGAAAAGGGTCGCCGATACAAGACAGGCGACGGCGTGACCAAGGACGCGGGCGAGGCATTGAAGTGTTTCCGGCGCGCCGCCGATCTCGGCCACGCGGAGGCGCAGTTCTCCCTCGGCGTGATCTACGAGACGGGGCAGGGCACCGGCAAGGATCCCGTGGAATCGGCCGCTTGGTACCGCAAGGCCGCGGAACAAGGGCAACCCGACGCCCAGTTCAAGTTCGGGCTTTGCCTCGAGTCCGGCGAAGGCGTGGGCAAGGACGCGGGCGAGGCGGCGAAGTGGTATCGCAAGGCCGCGGATCAAGGCGTGGCGATGGCGCAACATAACCTCGGCTCGCTCTATTCCGCGGGCGATGGCGTTGCCAAGGACGAGGCCGAGGCGGTGCGGTGGTTCCGGAAGGCCGGCGAACTCGGCTTTTCCCGTTCGCAGCGGAATCTGGGGATTTGCTACGCGCGCGGAATCGGCGTGGCGAAGGACGAGGTCGAGGCGTTCGCGTGGCTGAATCTCGCGGTCACGCGGTTGGAACAGGAAGGCGCAAGCGCGGAGGACGTCGTCGACGCCACGCGCCGGGCGCGCGACGAGTTGGGCGAGGAACTCACGCCGGAACAAGTGGTCCAGTCGCATACCCGCGCGAAGGAACTGCGCGCCAAGATCGACGCGAAGGCGAAGTAGCGTGCGCGGCCGCCACGTCGTCTACATCCTTCCCGACCCGACTTCCGCGGCGGGACGCCGCGGTCACCGCACGCGGGTCGCGTACGCTACGTGCGGCGGTTTGTCCCGAGTGGATGGTTTTGTCCACGGTGCCTCCGCATATAAGCCGTGGCATTCGCCCGACGGGAAGAATGTCTTCCCGAGAAATCGCCTTATATCAGAGATGTCGGGCCACTCGACCCGCGCCCGAAGTCACCGCCGCCGGCCGCGGCAGGCAAAGTGCTGCCGTACTTCCGTTGGTCCGGACCACCTCAAATGTCTCGCCGCGTCGTCTCGTTCCCTGGCTCGTGTCCGTGCTGGGGATCGGGACGGTGTCGTCGTTGCTTCTCGCCTTTGCGATGCGCGGCTGGGAACGACGCGAACTGGCCCAACGCGCGGAGGACGTCACCCGCGGGCAGGTCGAGAAGCTTCAGGTCAGCATGCTGCGGTCGCTCGAGGTCCTGCATTCCATCGCCTCGCTGCACGCCGCCCAGGGCGGCATCGATCGCGGGCACTTCGGACGGTTCGTGGGGCGGGCGTTGGCGCGGCAACCCGAATTGCAGGCGTTGTCGTGGAATCCCCGCGTGCCCGGCCCGGCACGCCGCGCCATGGAGGAACGCGCGGAGGCCGAGGGCGTCGCCGGCTTCGAGGTGCGCGAGCGAGGCGCGGACGGGGGGTTCGTCCGGGCCGGGGAGCGGGACGAATATGTTCCCGTGTATTATATAGAACCCATCGATCGGAACGAGAAGGCGCTTGGATACGACCTCGATTCAGACCCGCGTCGCAGGGGTTCGCTCGAGACGGCGCGCGACACCGGCAACCCGGTCGCGACCGCGCCCCTGCGGCTCGCGCAGGAACAGGGCGACCAGGCCGGGCTGCTCGTGCTGTTGCCGGTCTACAACGGACCCGCGCCGACCGACGTCACCGCCCGCCGGGAAAACCTGGCGGGATTCGCCGTCGCGGTGTTCCGGATCTCGGATCTCGTCGGGGAAGGCTTCGGTGAGTTGGGCACGAAGGGCATCGAGACCCGCCTGCTCGACGGATCGCCGGACGGCCAACCCATGTACGGGGACGCCGGCGGGAAGGATCCCGACGGGACGCCGGGCGGGCGCATGAACCTCGAGTTCGCCGGACGACGCTGGGTGGTGGAATTCGTGCCCACGGCCAGGTTCCGCGCGACGCAATCGCACATGCAGTCGGACCTCGCGCTGGCGGGTGGGATGGCATTCACGCTGTTGATCTCGGCCCATCTGGTCGGTGGTTGGCGCCAGGCCCGCGAGGTTGCCGCCGCGAACGCCGCGCTGGAGGAGGAAGTCCGCGTGCGCCAAGCCGCCGAGGCCGCCGCGGCCGCTGCCAACGAGGCCAAGTCGGGATTCCTCGCCAGCATGAGCCACGAGATCCGCACGCCGTTGAACGCGATCCTTGGCTATGCCCAGTTGATGCAACGCGACCGCGACCTGTCGCCCGAACAACGCGACTCCGTCCGTGGCATCGGCGCCAGCGGTCATCATTTGCTTGGCCTTGTCGACGAGATCCTCGACCTCTCGAAGATCGAGGCGGGGCGCATGGAATTGAATCCGGTGGACTTTGATCTGGCATCGATGGCCCGCGGGCTCGGGGCGATCTTCGGGCCGTTGTGCGCGCGCAAGCGCATCGGCTTCCGCATCGACCGCGACGGCGCCGACCGCGTTCCCGTGCGGGGCGACGAGGGCAAACTCCGCCAGGTGCTGATCAATCTCGTGGGCAACGCGGTGAAATTCACGGCCATGGGCGAGGTCCGGTTGCGAATCGGTGGATTGCCCGGGGAACGCTGGATGTTCGAGGTCATCGACACCGGGTTGGGAATTCCCGAGGCGGAGCAGGCGGATGTGTTCGAACCGTTCCACCAAGGCAAGGGCTCGCGAAGCCTCGGCGGAACCGGATTGGGCCTCGCCATCGCGCGGCGTCAGGTCGGGTTGCTCGGCGGAACCCTGGAACTCCAATCGACGCGGGGGGTCGGCTCGAGGTTCCACTTCACGGTGCGGCTTCCGGCCGGGGCCGGGGAACCAGCGCCCGCGCCCGACGTGCTCCGGTTGGCGCCGGGCTGCCGCGTCCGCGCGCTGGTGGTGGACGACCGGCGCGAGAACCGCGAAGTGCTCGGGGGCCTTCTGTCCGCGATCGGATGCGAGGTGCTTCACGCCGTGGACGGGGCGGAGGCGTGCCGCCAGGCCTTTGCCGAGCGCCCGGACATCGTGTTCCTCGATCTTTTGCTCCCGGGGACCAGCGGCGCGGATACCGCCCGACTTATACATGCGGGGATGCCGGGCGACCGGATCCCGATCGTGGCGCACACGGCCTCGGCGTTGGCCCGCGACCGCGAGGAGGCGCTTGCGGCGGGTTGCGTGGACTTTCTCCCGAAGCCCTTTCGCTCCGAACGGATTTTCGAATGCCTCCGGGTCCATCTCGGCGTCGGGTTCGAGTTCGGCGAACCCGACGTATGGGAGGACGACAATGCCGTCGTTCCAGGAGTTCCACGCATGGATTTGCCGGACGCGTTGTGCGCGCGGCTGAACGTGGCGGCCGAACTCCACAGCACCACGGCCCTCAAGGCCTGCCTCCGCGAATTGCGCGATCTGGGACCCGCCGGGGAAACCCTTGCCGGGCATATTAGACATCTGATGAGAAGCTATGACATGGACGGCATCCTGCGTTTGTTGTCCACCGTGACCGCGCCGCCGTCGACCGGCATGTCGTCGTCGCCATGAGTTCGCCCCCCGCCAGCGGCGTCCGGTCGACCGGCAGGATCCTGCTCGTCGACGACGTGCCGGAAAACCTGGCCGTGCTCACCGCGGCGCTCGAGCCGGAGGGCTACGAGATCCTCGCCGCGCCGGGCGGGGAGATCGCGCTCAAGGTTGCCGGCCGGGCCCTTCCCGAACTGATACTCCTCGACGTGTTGATGCCCGGGCTGGACGGCATCGAGACCTGCCGGAGGCTCAAGCGGGACGAGGCCACGCGGGAGATCCCGGTGATCTTCATCACCGCGCGCGGCGAGACCGGAAGCCTGGTCGAGGGATTTCGCGCGGGAGGCGTGGACTACGTGGTCAAGCCGTTCCAGGCGGAGGAGGTGTCGAGCCGCGTGGCCACGCACCTGCGCCTGAGCCGCCTTGCCGCCGAATTGCGCGAGAAGAACCGCGCGCTCGAGGCGCGGACCGCCGAACTCACCGACGAGATCGGGCGTCGTCACCACGCGGAGACCGCGCTCCGCCACGCCGACGAAAAGCTGGCCGTCCTCTCGGGGTTGGAGGCGGAGCGATGGAACCTCGCGGGCCTCGTCGGCGGTAGCCGGCTGATCCGGAAGATCACCGAGGACATCCGCCGCCTGCACCAGTTCGCGAATACCGCGGTGCTGGTCCTCGGCGAGAGCGGCACCGGGAAGGAGTTGGTCGCGCGCGCGATCCACTTCGACAGCGCGCGCGCCCGCGGACCTTTCATCCCCGTGAATTGCGTCGCCATCCCGTCGGAGCTAGCGGAGTCGATGCTGTTCGGCCACGTGAAGGGTTCCTTCACCGGGGCGACGTCGGACCGCAAGGGCTACTTCGAGCTGGCGCACGGCGGCACATTGTTCCTCGACGAGATCGGCGACATGCCGGCGTCGCTGCAGGTCAAGCTGCTGCGCGTGCTCGAGGACGGGTGCGTCATGCCCGTGGGCGCGTCGCAACCGCGCAAGGTCGACGTCCGCATCATTGCCGCGACCAACGCCGATCTCGACGCGCGCATCGCGGCCGGGACTTTCCGCCAGGACCTGTATTTCAGGCTGGCGCGTTACGTCGTGGCGACGCCGCCGCTGCGGCAACGGCCCGAGGACGTTCCGCCGCTGGCATTGCATTTCCTGCGCTTGTTCGCCGCGGAGATGGGACTGAAGGCGCCGGCGTTCTCGTCGCGGGCCCTGGAGGAACTGCAGCGGCACGACTATCCGGGCAACGTGCGCGAGCTGAAGAACGTCATCGAGCGGGCGCTCATCGAGAGCGGCGGAGGCCCGATTCTTCCGGAACATCTCGGGATGCCCCCGCACGCGGCGGCTGTGGCGCCGGCCCGCGCCGCGCGCGCGGACCGCAAGGCCAGCGCGGCCGCACTTCCGCTGAATCTCGCGGAGGCCGAGGACCTGTTGATCCAGCGCGCGTTGCAGGAAACGGGCGGGAACATCGCCGACGCGGCCCGGATGCTCGGCATCCACAGGACCCGGATCTATCGGAAGCTGGCGCAGGAGGACACGCAGGCCGGGACATAAGCGGGGGCATTTTTACAGGAGGGAAGGGAGAGTGGGGAGGGAGCACGCGGAGTCGTGCAAGGGGTTTGCGGCGCTCTTCTAGATTCGTGTGCTCCTTGGTGGAATGAATTGCTCCGGATTCCCTTCAGTGATTTCCGTGGTAAGAATCCCTATTCCCAAGCTCCCGTGATTCTGTTTCAGGTGTTTCACCGGCGACATCTGAAACAGTTCAAGACGAATGGTGGTCAAGATCGGTGGTTCACGAAATGCCTGCAAACAGCGCTTGAAACAGGGTTCGTGAAGGCTGGCATGCCGGCAGCTTGTGCTGCGTCCGTCGGATATAGGCATCCGGTCCAAACGCAAGAAAGCTCGCCAACATGACGGCATCCAAAACCAGCTCCCACCACGTCGTGAAAACACCGTCCACCCGCGCGCGTTTGCTCGCGGCGGCGATCCTGTCGGCCGCGGCGGCGACGGCCCTCCAGCCCGTCCTCGCGGAGGACGCGCCGTCGAGGGTCCACGCGCTGTTCAATTTCGAGTTCGCCAACGAATACGTGACGCCGCGCGGCATGCTCGTCCGCGACAGGGGACTCACCATCCAGCCGCTGATGCTCGCCTTCATAAGCATCTACAAGGGCGATTCGTTCCTCAACGACGTGACCTTCGTCGGCGGTGCCTGGAACGACCTCGGCACGAGCGCGGTCTCCGTCCACGGCCCGTATGGCAGCGTGCCGAAGACGGTGTGGACCGAGATCGACCCGATCGCCGGGCTCTCGTTCGGCCTCGGCAAGCACTTCAAGCTGGACGTGACCTATACCGCCTTCGCGGAACAGATCCTGGACATCGGGACCTCGCACCATCTCGAGACGAAACTCAGCTTCGACGACAGCGAATGGCTCAAGGCGTTCGCGCTGCATCCGTACGTTAGCTATTGGCAGGAACTCGACGGCAAGGCGACGGACGCGGCGTTGCCGGGCGGCGTGATTGGGCTGCCGCCGGTGAATCCGTCGGCGCGCCACGCGGCGCCGGGTTCCAGCTACTACATCGATGTGGGCGTCGCGCCCGGCTACACGTTCAAGGATGCGGGCGGGCTGAAAATCGAGGCGCCGATGCGCGTCCTGCTGCCCGACGAGCGGTTCTACGGCGACTTCTACGCGAAGAGTTCCGCGGTGGGACTCTACGAACTGGGCCTGAAGGCGAGCATGCCGGCGAACTTCATGCCGGAAGGCTTCGGGCACTGGAGCATGCACGCGGGCTTCAAGTACCTTAATTTCAACGACGACAATCTCTACCACCTGAATGCCTTCAATGCCCCCGGGAAACCCACGCGGGACACGGTCCAGGTCTACGTCGGTTTCTCGACGTTCTTCTGATCCGAGGTTTCCCGGCCCATGGGCTTGGGCCGGACGATTGGAGAGCCTTCGACACCTACGGCAGGACGCGACATGAACCCGACCCACATGCGGTTGATCGACGCCGAGCCCTACGCCTTCTCGTTCGAGCCGGATCGGTGCGCGCTGCTGATCATCGACATGCAGCGCGATTTCCTCGAGCCCGGCGGGTTCGGGGAGATGCTGGGCAACGACGTGTCCGAACTCCGGCGCGCGATAGCGCCCAACCAGCGGTTGCTGGCGGCCTGGCGTGCCGCGGGGCTGCGCGTGATGCACACGCGCGAGGGGCATAGGCCCGACCTCGCCGACCTGCCGCCTGCGAAACGGATCCGGGGCCGGTGCGCGACCCGCATCGGCGACGCCGGCCCGATGGGACGGATCCTCGTCCGGGGCGAGGCCGGCCACGATATTATACCCGAGTTATATCCGGTCGCCGGGGAGGCGGTCGTCGACAAGCCGGGCAAGGGCGCGTTCCACGCGACGGATCTCGACGCGATGCTCCGGAATCTCGGGATCACCCAGATGGTGGTCACGGGCGTGACGACCGAGGTGTGCGTGAACACCACGGTGCGCGAGGCGAACGACCGCGGCTACGACTGCCTCGTGCCCTCGGACTGCGTCGGATCCTATTTCCCGGAATTCCAGGACGCGGGACTCCGGATGATCAAGGCCCAGGGCGGAATCTTCGGCTGGGTAACCGATTCCACGAAGGTACTGGCCGCTCTTTTATAATCCATTTCCCAACGCCCAGAACCCCACCGACGGAGACACCATGATCGAAACCAAACCCAAATTCTGGGTGCCCGGAGACTGGAACGCATTGTTCGGCTTCGGCACCAACATCCTCGTCAATCTCCTCACCCTCACGGCGCTGCTGCGCTTCGTGCTCAAGATGCCCGACGAGATCGTCTTCGGCCGCATCCTGCCGGCGACGGGACTGATGCTCTGCCTGTCGACCCTGTATTATGCATGGCTGGCGTACGGGTTGGCCGAGAAGACGGGTCGCACCGACGTGTGCGCGTTGCCCTCGGGTATAAGCGTCCCGCACATGTTCATCGTGGTGTTCGTCATCATGCTGCCCATCGCGCAGAAGACCGGCGACCCGATGAAGGGGTGGGAGGCGGGACTCACGTGGGTCTTCGTCCAGAGCTTCGTGCTGATGGCGGGCGGGTTCGTGGGCCCCCTCATCCGTCGCATCACGCCGCGGGCGGCGTTGCTGGGCACGCTCGCGGGCGTGTCGGTCACGTTCATCTCCATGAAGCCGGCGCTCGAGATGTTCCTGACGCCGATGATAGGCATCCCGTGCCTCGCGATCATCCTCGTGAGTTGGTTCGGCGGGGTACGGTACTTCAAGGGCATCCCTGCGGGCCTCGTCGCCATCGCGGTCGGAACGGCGATCGCCTAGGGTTCGAACGCCATGGGGTTGAACTTCGGCGGCATGACGGTCAAGGGACTCGCGGATTCCGTGACGAACTTCGGGTTCCACGTGCCGATCCCCGCGTTCGGCCACGTGTTCTCCGGTTTCGATTTCCTCGGGACGATCCTCGTCACCGCGATCCCCTTCGGCATCTACGATCTCGTCGAGGCCATCGACAACGTCGAGAGCGCCGCGGTGGCGGGCGACAGTTATCCCACCACCCGCGTGCTGACGGCGGACGGTATAGTCAGCCTCGTGGGCTGCATGATGGGCAATCCCTTCATCAACGCCGTCTATATCGGGCATCCCGGCTGGAAGGCGATGGGCGGGCGCATCGGCTATTCGGCGGCGACCGGGATCCTCGTGATCCTCCTGTGTTGGTTCGGCACGATCTCGGTGATGCTGGCGCTGGTGCCGACGGTCGCGATCCTGCCGATCCTTCTCTACATCGGCATGCTGATCGGGTCGCAGGCCTTCCAGGAGACGCCGAAGAGCCACGCGCCGGCCATCGTGCTCGCGCTCACCCCGCACCTGGCCAACTGGGGAATGACGATCATCAACGGCGCCCTGGCCGCCGCGGGCATCTTCGCGGTCTCGGAGGAATTGGCCGCGGGAATGAAGAACCAGGGCGTCCTGTACCACGGGTTGCAGACGCTGGGCGGGGGTTCGATCCTCGGCGGACTCATACTCGGCGCGATCGCGGTGGGCGTGATCGACCGCAAGTTCCTCAAGGCCGCCGGATTCGCCCTGGCCGGGGCGTTGCTGACGTTCTTCGGATTCATGCACGGCGAGAAGATCGGGATCGCCCAGACTCCCGTGGTGGCGATGGCTTATATCGTGGTGGCGTTGCTCCTTGCCGGTTGCGCGAAGTTCGCCGTCGTCGCTCCCAAGCCCGCCGAACATCCCGACGCACCGGAGGAAGGCGAGGCCGGTCCGGTCGTGGCGTAAGCCATTTCCACCATGAAACGCCACGTCGAGTCGGATCCCTATCCATGGCCTTTTGACGGCGATCTCAGGGCCGCGAACACCGTCGTGCTCGTCATCGACATGCAGACGGACTTCTGCGGGCAGGGCGGCTACGTCGACCGGATGGGCTACGACCTTTCGCTGACGCGCGCGCCGATCGGGCCGATCCAGGGCGTGCTGGCCGCCGCGCGCGCGGGCGGGTTTCACGTGATGCACACGCGCGAGGGGCACCGGCCGGATCTCTCGGACCTGCCGGAGAACAAACGCTGGCGGAGCCAACGCATCGGCGCGGGCATCGGGGACGCCGGGCCCTGCGGGCGCATCCTCGTCCGCGGCGAGGCCGGCTGGGAACTTATACCCGAGCTCGCGCCGCTTCCCGGGGAGCCCGTGATCGACAAGCCGGGGAAGGGTTCGTTCTACGCCACCGACCTCGACATGCTGCTGCGAAGAAAAGGAATCAGGAACATCGCGTTGGCCGGGATCACGACGGATGTCTGCGTCCACACCACGATGCGGGAGGCCAACGACCGCGGATACGAATGCCTGTTGCTCTCGGATTGCACGGGCGCGACCGATCCGGGCAACCACCGCGCGGCGCTCAAGATGATCAAGATGCAGGGCGGCGTGTTCGGCGCCGTGGGCGACGCGGCGGGTTTCATCCAGGCCATCCATGGATAGCGACGCCGGCCGGGTGCTCAAGCTCAAGGACCTGTTCCAGATTTCCGGATGGCAACACCGGCTGCCGTGGAAACCGTTTCTGGACGGCGTCGATATCTATCGCCTCTACGGGGACGGCGTGACCGGACCGACGGCCGCGTTGCTCCGGTTCCAGAAGGGCGCGCGGGTGCCGCTGCACGAACACACCGGCTACGAACACATCTTCGTCCTGTCGGGCTCGCAGGTGGACGAGAACACCAAGGCGGACACCGGCATGTTGATCGTCAATCCGCCGGGCACGAGCCACTCGATCCTGAGCGAGGCCGGATGCATCGTGCTCGCGATCTACGAGAAACCCGTCCGTTTTCTTGGCCCCGATCCAACCGCTCCCGGAACGTCCCATGGACTATAACCTGTTGCTCGCGGTGAACGGGACGCTGATGCGCGGGCTGGAACTCAACCCGAACATGATCGCGGTCGGCGCGGGTTTCGTCCGAGAGGCGAGCACCGCGCCATGCTATAGGATGTGGTCCGTCGACGACCGTCATCCGGCCATGATGCGGTTTCGGGAAGGGGGCGCGTCGATCGCGCTCGAGCTATGGTCGGTCCCGCCCGCTGGCCTGGCGTCGATCCTGGCGCGCGAGCCGGCGGGGCTTTCGATCGGCAAGGTCGTGTTGTCCGACGGCAGCGAGGTGTTGGGAGTCCTCGGTGAAGCGTTCCTGTGCGAGGGTCGGACCGAGATCACCGCATATGGCGGCTGGCGCGCTTATATAGCGTCGGGAAAAAAGATCGCGACCTAAGCCGGAACCAGGCGGTTACAACCAACATTGGTATCACGCCAAGACGCCAAGCATTCCCGACCGAGCCGGGAGGGAACCCTGCGGTCGCGGCATGGGAATTCTCTCACGCCAAGGGGGACCAAGCCCGGCCAAGAAGGCGGGAAGGTGTATTTGGAACCAGACATCGGATCCCACCGTTCGGTGAAACGACACGCCGGCGGTCTTTGCCCCCTTGGATGGCCTTGGCCCGGCTTGGCGTGAGATAATTCC
>JANYDN010000024.1 GCA_025363585.1 Verrucomicrobiota bacterium
CGGCGGCCCTGCCGTCACTGCCAGACGGGTTGCCGACATGAAAATTGGCCTCCCCCGGTATTCCCACCCAGGTGGGCGGAGCTGAGGGCGAACAAACACTGCTCGGCTATCGGCAGTGACGGCAGGGCCGCCGTCACCCACCCGATTTCCACTGCAAGGTCCCGGCTAAGGCTTCTTGGCGGGACCGCCGTAGAGCAGGCCGAAGTTTTTGCGCATCGTGTCCTCGAGGTTCGCCGGCGAACCCAATTGCGGGGTCCAGAGCGCCCCGGCGATCCCGCTGGCGTACGCGGTCGAGGTCGAGGTGCCGGTCACCAGCCAACTTTCGCCGCCGTAGGGCACGATGCCCGATCCGGGCAGGACCAGATCGATGAACGGCCCGCGGTTGGCGTACGGGGCGAAGTCCCCCTGGCGATTGCCCGCGCTCACGGCCAGGACTTCCGGATACGACGCGGGAAAGGTCGGGGTCGTGACCGGTTCGTTGCCGGCGGCCGCGAAGAACAGCACGCCCGCGTTGCGATAACTGGCAATCAATTCGTGCAGGACCGGGGAATCGGATTCGCTGCTCAGGCTCAGGTTGATCAGGTTGGCCTTGCCCTCGACGGCTTTTTGAATGCCCAGCGCCACGTCGAAACTCGTCGTGCTTTCCGCGCCGTTGTAGACGTCCACCGACAACACCCCGAAATTCACCGTGCTGCCGGCCCTCTCCACCGCGGCGTCCGCGGAGCGCATCAGGTTGGCGAACATCGATGTCCCGTGTTCCAGTCCCGCTCCGTTCGACGGCGCCGCCTCTCCCGGCACCAGCGATTCGCGTCCCAAGAGGAAGGCATCGTACCCGGGCCCGAGCGACTGGACTGCGGTATCGACCAATCCGATCACCAAGCGATCGGTCCCGACCGGGGCCGGCTTGATGCTCAGGGCGGCGGCGGGGGACGCCGAGATTCCCGACGGCGTCTCCGGGACGGCGATCCGGTAATTGTCCTCAAGGTCCACACCCTCGGTGCCGGCGAGCGCGGAACGCGCCGCGTCCGCGCCCGCGGCGTCGTCGTACCGAAGTCGGGCGGCCTTCAATCCGTCGATTTTTCCCACGACTTTGCCGTGGGTATTGGTCGCGAGCTGTTCCGCTGTGAAGCGGGCGCCATCGTGGAGTCGAACGACGAGCTCCTCCTTCACGCGGTCCTCGGAATCGGCCCGCACCGCTTTCGTCGCGCCGCGGGCGGCGGTGCGGTAGACCATCAGGCGCGGATGCCCGTTGGTGGGCGGCAACACCGCGTAGTTCACGTCGGAGAACAAACGCCCGAGCGCCTCGCGCATCGGGAGATCGGAGAACGCCGTGGCAATGGTGATTTCCGTGCCCGGCTCGACGAAGATTTGCCAACCCGTTGCCTTCGCGAGCCGGGGGAGAACCGCCGAGAGCGGTTGCTTCGGGACGTCGGCGTTCATGCGTCCCGTCGCGGCATTCCAGCCGATGACGGGTCCTTTCGCCGGCTTGCGTGCCGTTTTCGATGCAGGAGCGGTGCCGGCCGGGGAGTCGGCGCCGAGGGCGCGCACGCGAGAGACGGTGTCGGTCGCGGGGTCCGCGGCGAGCGACGCGGAGAACAGTGCGGCGGCCAAGAGGCGGGCGAGAATAGGGACGGCGTTGCGCACGGCGAAAACGTTAGTGAGCGGACGCGTCATTGGAAAGGCGTCGGCGACAAACGTTCGGAATTAGGAACACCGGAATTTCGGAAAAGATGCGTCCATCCCCGACTTTAGCCGAAGCAGCGGCTTGAAAGCGGCGTCAATCGGGGTAGCTTTTTGTCAACGTAGCACCGAAGTCATGAGCTCCCCGATCCATCTTCCGCGCCGGACGTTCCTGCGCGGCCTCGGCACGTTGTTGGCCTTGCCGCACCTCGAGTCGCTGGTGGCGGCAACGTCCCCGGCCGCGAAAGCGGCGGCGTCTTCCCCAGTGCGGATGGCGTTCGTCTATGTCCCGAACGGGGCGGACATGGCCAATTGGACGCCGGCGGCGACGGGTTCCGACTTCGTCCTTCCGCGCACGCTCGAGCCGTTGGCATCGGTGCGTTCGGACGTCTTGGTGTTATCGGGACTGACCCAGGACAAAGCGCGGGCGAATGGCGACGGTGCCGGCGACCACGCGCGGGCTTCCGCCACGTTCCTGACCTCGTGCCAGGCGCGCAAGACCCAGGGCGCGGACATCCGCGTCGGTGTTTCGGTGGACCAAGTCGCGGCGCAAAAAGCCGGATTGATGACGCCTTTCCCGAGCCTGGAGATGGGCACTGACAAAGGGCAGCTTTCCGGCAACTGCGATTCGGGCTATTCCTGCGCGTACTCGTTCAACATCGCGTGGCGCGGCGAAAGCACGCCGATGCCGCCGGAAGTCGACCCGAAGCTGGCGTTCGAGCGCCTGTTCGGAAATTCGAACGCGGACGAGACGGCCGAGGCCAAGGCGCGTCGGGAGCGCACCCGCAAGTCGGTCATCGATTTCGTCCTGGACGACGCCTCTCGGATGCGGCGGAAACTCGGACACAACGACCAGCGCAAGCTGGACGAATATCTCTCCGCCGTCCGCGATCTCGAGCGGCGCATCGAGATGTCCGGCAAGATCACCGAGCTCGCCCCGGGCGCGACCCGTCCGGTCGGCGTCCCGCAGGGCTACCAGGAGCACGTGAAGCTCATGTTCGACGTCATGACGCTGGCGTTCCGCACCGACAACACGCGGATCGGGACGTTCGTCATGGCGCACGACGGTTCGAACAAGGCCTATCCGGAAATCGGAGTCGGCGAGGGGCACCACGATCTCTCGCACCACGAGAGCAAGGCGGAGAAGAAGGAGAAGATCGCGAAGATCAACCGAATGCACGTGGAGTTGTTCGCGGCGTGGTTGCACCAGTTGAAGTCGGTGAAGGAAGGCGAGGGGACGATGCTCGACAACTGCATGATCGTGTACGGCAGCGGCATCGAGGACGGCAACAGCCACGCGCACCACAACCTCCCGGTGCTACTCGCGGGCGGCGGAGGCGGCCTCATCAAGTCGGGCCGGCACGTCCGCTACGCGAAGGACACGCCGATGGCCAATCTCTACCTCACGATGCTCGACCGAATGGGCGTCTCGCCGGAGCGCTTCGGCGACAGCACCGGACGCCTCGGGCAGTTGGGCTAAACTGAAGCGTGGCCGACGCGGTGACGCGGCGGAGCAAGGGAGCGAGGGTTCAAGCCGGCAGTCCACCGACTCACGTCGTCGGCCACGACCGCCGGATCAGAACCGTACCTTGCGTCGTCGGCCACCACAGCCACGACCGCCGGGTCAGATCCGCACCTTGAATTCCTCGGCCGCTTCCAGCGAAAGGGAGAACGCCGCCATCAACTCCGGAATGTATTCGAGGTCCCGGAGGCTCACGACCTCCACGGGCGAGTGCATGTAGCGGTTGGGAAGGCTGATCAAACCGCTCGGGATCCCGCCGCGGGTCCAGAAAATCACGTCGGTGTCGGTCCCGCTCGAGGCACTCATGGCCTCGTGTTGGAGCGGGATTCCCTTCGCCGCCGCGACCGACTCGAGCCGGTCAAGCACCTCGACGTGGTTGCACCCGCCGTGGGTCAACGTCGGTCCCTTGCCGACGCGGATGTCGCCGTGCTGCCGTGGATCGACCGTCGGGTAATCGGTGGCATGGGTGACGTCGACGACGATCGCGGCATCCGGCTTGAGCGAGTAGGCGATCTGCCGGGCGCCGAGCAGTCCGACTTCCTCCTGCACGTTCGCGACGGCACAGATTTCCCATTTCAACTGGGTTGCCACCGGCTTGAGCAGGCGAAGGGTCTCGGCGACGGACCACGTGCCGATCCGGTTGTCGAAGGCACGCGCCACGGCGAGGTCGCCGCGAAGGAGTTCGAACTGGTCGTTGAGGGTGATGGGATCGCCGATGCGCACCAATTGGAGGGTTTCCTCGCGCGACGCGGTCCCGATGTCGATGAACAGTTCGTGGATCTTGGGGGGCTTGGGATCGCCTTCGCCGCGGGTGAGATGGGGCGCGACGTTGCCGACGACGCCTTTCACCGGGCCGGTGCGGGCATGGATGGTGACGCGTTGGGCCTTGGTGATGGCCGGATCGATGCCGCCGGTTTTCCGAACGTGGATGTAGCCCTCGGCGGTGACATGGTTGACCGACATCGCGATCTCGTCGGCGTGGGCCGCGAGCATGAGGCGCTTGCCGCCGCCGCGGTTGAGCACCGCGACGCAATTGCCGTAGGCGTCGGAAAACGTCTCGTCGGCGAACTGGGCCGCGTAGTCCCGCCAGACGCGGAGCCCGCGCGTCTCGTGCCCGACGGGGCTGGGGGTATTCACCAAGGTCCGGAGAAACTCGAGCGATTCGGCGCGCATCGGCGGCGAAAGTCAGGGTTTCGGGGAAGCCGTGCAAGCCCACCGTGGTGCGTTTGGCGTTCGATGCTAGCATGGCGCTCAGTGACGACGATCATCCATTGGTTTCGGCGCGACCTGCGCGTCAGCGACAACGTCGCATTGCACGAGGCGTATTCCCGGGGCGACCGGTTGGTGCCGTTCTTCT
Organism: Verrucomicrobiota bacterium; assembly: GCA_025363585.1. GTDB lineage: Bacteria > Verrucomicrobiota > Verrucomicrobiia > Limisphaerales > UBA9464 > UBA6176. The sequence goes on from JANYDN010000024.1 coordinate 4,560, forward strand.
TTTGGGAAAACGATTTGGCCGATGGTCCCGACAGTGCCCCGGCCCGCACCGCGCTGGCGAAGTCCGCGCTCGGGTCCCTCGCGAGGAACCTCGAGGCGCTCGGCCATCGCCTGGTGGTGCGTCGCGGCGATCCCGCGGTGGAGTTGCGGAAACTCGCGACGGAAACGGGTGCATCCGCGGTTTTCGCCAACCGCGGCTATGAACCCGGGGACCGCGCGCGCGACGCGGCGGTCGAGGCGGCCTTGGCGCCGTCGTCCGTCCCGTTGCACACCTTCAAGGACGCGGTGGTGTGGGAAGGGCGCGAGATCCTCACGGCCGCCGGTGGCGTCTACACGATCTTCACGCCGTATTCCAAAGCCTGGAAAGCGCGTCCGATCCCGCCGCCGCGTCCGAAGTTGGGAAAGGCGAAGCAGTCGGTGCCGCCGGGAATCGCATCATGGGCGTTGCCGGCGGATGTCGTCGAACCGCGCGACGCGACGGGGCCGGAAGCCGTCGCGGGCGGCGAGCGCGCGGCGCATCGCGCCCTCGAGGCGTTCGTCGAGAAGCGGGTGTACGAGTACGCCGGCACGCGCGATTTCCCGGCGTTGGATGGTGGAACTTCCCGGCTGTCGCCGCATTTGCGCCAGGGAACGATCGGGATCCGCACGATTCTGGCGCGCTTGCAGGCCGCGGGGGAATCCGCGGCGAACGACGCGGCGAGGAAGGGTTGCGAGACATGGCTGACGGAATGGGTGTGGCGGGAATTCTACCACCAGATCCTCTCGAACCATCCGCAGGTCGCGACGCGGTGTTATCGTCCCGAGTACGACGCGTTGGAATGGGCGGGCACGGACGCGCAGTTCGACGCGTGGCGCGCGGGACGGACGGGTTACCCGATCGTCGACGCCGCGATGCGTTGCCTCGACCAAACGGGTTGGATGCACAATCGCCTGCGCATGATCGCATCGATGTTCCTGACGAAGGACCTGCTGGTGCCGTGGCAACGCGGCGAACGCTGGTTCATGCGGCGGTTGGCGGACGGCGATCTTGCGGCCAACAGCGGCGGATGGCAGTGGAGCGCGGGGACCGGCACGGACGCGGCCCCGTATTTCCGCATCTTCAATCCGGCCACGCAGGGACGTCGATTCGATGCCGACGGCGAATTCATCCGGCGTTGGATACCGGAGTTGGCATCGATGAAAGGCGACGCGGTCCACGCGCCCTGGGAGGAGCCGTTGGCCGCGGGACGGACCGGATATCCACGGCCGATCGTGGATCACGCGGTGCAACGCGGGCTTTGTCTGGCGATGTTCAAGGCCGCGCGGGTTGGGCTTTGACCCCGGAGTTTGACCCACCGACAAACCGGCCGCGCGACGATGCCCGCCTTGCCGGGGAACGTCCCGGCGTGGTTTCATCGGGGTACCGTTTATGGACGACACGAATTCGCTGATCGAGCAACGCAAGGCCAAGCTGGCCGCACTCCGCACCGCCGGGATCAATCCGTTCATGAACAAGTTCCGCCCGGACACCGGGTGCGGGACCGCGCGCGAACAATTCGAATCCGGCACGCTCGTCGAGAACGCACGCGTCGCCATCGCCGGCCGCATCACGGCGCATCGCGACATGGGCAAGAGCCAGTTCATGGATCTCCGCGACGCCACGGGTCGGGTCCAAGTATACGCGCAGAAGCAGGCCATCGGCGACGCGCAGTTCGACATCCTGAAGCACCTCGACCTTTCGGATTTCGTGGGCGTGATAGGAACGCTGTTCAAGACGCGCACGGGCGAGCCGAGCGTGAAGGTCGAGTCGTACGTGATCCTGTCGAAGGCGCTGCGTCCGCCGCCGGGCAAATGGCACGGACTCGAGGACACGGAGGTTCGCTACCGCCAGCGTTACCTCGATCTCATTGCCAACGACGATGTCCGCAAGACCTTCCTTTTGCGGTCGTCGGTGGTGCGCGAGATCCGTTCGTTCTTCCATGGGCGCGGGTACGTAGAGGTCGAGACCCCGATGATGCAGGCGATTCCCGGTGGCGCCGCGGCGCAGCCGTTCAAGACGTGGCACAACGCGCTGGGCTGCGAGTTTTTCATGCGCATCGCGCTCGAGTTGTACCTCAAGCGGCTGCTGGTCGGCGGCGTGGACAAGGTCTTCGAGATCGGACGCAATTTCCGCAACGAGGGACTTTCGCGGCGTCACAATCCCGAGTTCACCATGCTCGAGGCCTACGAGGCTTACGGCGACTACGAGACCATGATGGAGACGGTCGAGTCGTTGATCCGCCACGTGGCGCAGACGGTCCTCGGCACGCTGGTCATCGAGCATCGCAACCCGGAGGGCGAGGTCTACAAGACCATCGACCTCTCGAATTGGCGGCGCGCGCGGTACAAGGATCTGGTGCGGGAAAAGGCCGGCGAGGATTGGTTCCGCATCACGCCCGAGGAACGCCGGCGCCGTGCGTCGGAAGACATGAAGCTGGGCGGTGACATCGGCGCGGCGTACGAGGATTTCGAGGTGACGGGCGCGGTGTTCGAGAAGTTGGTCGAGCCGACCCTGATGCAGCCGACGTTTGTCACGCACCTGCCGAAGGAACTCGTGCCGTTGGCCAAGCTGTCGCCCGACGACCCGACCACCGTCGAGGTGTTCGAATGCTGCATCAACGGCCAGGAAATCGCCCCCGGGTACACCGAGCAAAACGATCCGATCGAGCAACGGGAGCGACTCGAAGCGCAATCCGGCGGCGAGCAACAGAAGCTCGACGAGGACTTCCTCGTGGCGCTCGAGCACGGCATGCCGCCCGCGGGTGGGATCGGCATCGGCATCGACCGGCTCTGCATGATGCTTCTGGGACAGGAAAGCATCCGCGACGTGATCCTGTTCCCGCAGCTCAAGCCGAAGGGTTGATTTCGGTCAACGCGGGCGTCCCGGCCGGGGAAGGCTTCCGACACAAGGCCCGCCTGCGCGAGGCGCTTTGTGATGTCTTGGAACAAAGCCACGCGGCTATTACGCCCGTGCCGCGCAACGCCGCGCCGGGCGGAAAAACCGTGCGGTGCCGGCGACGCTCCGGTTCAATCCGACGCATGTTCTCCCCCCGTTGGCGTCCGTTCGTGATCGCTGGAATCCTGATGGCGTCGCGGGTCACGGCCCGCGCCGAGGACAAGCCCAGCCCCCTTCCGTCGGGGCCGCAGACGGACGGCGCTTTCCGCAAGGTCATCCTCGAGGCGGACCGCGACGTCGATGGCGACGGCAAGATCGACGACGTCATCGTGGATCCCATGGAAATCGCGGTGGCACCGGACGGCCGGGTGATCTTCATCGAGCGCGCCGGCGTGGTGAAAATCTGGAAGCCCGCCACGAAGGAGACGGTCGTCGCGGCGACGATCCCGGTGTTCTCGCAAATGGAGGACGGGTTGCTCGGCATCGCGCTGGATCCCGCGTTTGCGCGCAACGGTTGGGTGTACCTTTTCCATTCGGATCCCGAGACAAGGAACGACCCGACGATTGGAAAGACCGGCGAGAACCGTGTGTCGCGTTTCACGCTGCGGGGCGACCGGTTGGACATGGATTCCGAGAAAGTGCTGCTGAGGGTCGCGACGCAACGCGAGCAGTGTTGCCATTCCGCCGGTTCGCTCGCGTTCGACGGCGACGGCAATCTCTACGCCGCGACGGGTGACAACACGCACCCCGGCGAATCCGACGGGTACACGCCGGTGGACGAACGCGAGGGTCGGGGGCCGTGGAACTCGCAGAAGTCGGCGTCGAACGCGAACGATCTCCGCGGCAAAATCCTTCGGATCCATCCGGAGCCGGACGGCACGGCCACCATTCCGAAGGGGAATCTGTTTCCGCCGGGAACGCCAAAGACACGCCCCGAGATCTACGTGATGGGCAACCGGAATCCCTTCCGCATCGCGGTGGATCGCGCGAATGGCTTCCTGTACTGGGGCGAGGTTGGACCGGACGCGGGTGGGCCGAACGATGGCCGTGGGCCCGCGGGCTTTGACGAAATCAACCAGGCGCGAACGGCCGGGAATTTCGGCTGGCCGTACGTGATCGGCGACAACCGGCCGTATCGCGTGCACGATTTCGCGGCGAATACCAACGGCGCGCCGTGGGATCCCGCGGCCCCGGCGAACGATTCGCGCTACAACACCGGGCCGCGCGTCCTGCCTCCCGCGCAACCGGCGTTCATCTGGTATCCATACGGCGCGTCGACGCGGTTTCCCGCCGTGAAATCGGGTGGCCGCACGGCCTGCGCGGGACCTGTGTACCGGTTCGACGAGCGGTTGGTCTCGGCGACGAAACTGCCGAGGGAATTCGACCACACGTTGTTCATCTACGAGTGGTCGCGGAACTGGATCATGGCGGTCCATCTCGATGCCGACGACCGGATTGCCAAGGCGGGGGACGGGACCCTGAGAATGGAGCCGTTTTGTCCGGGAATGACGTTCATGCGCCCGATGGACATCGAGATGGGTCCGGACGGTTGTCTCTACGTTTTGGAGAACGGCAGTGCGTGGTCGGGGAACAGGGACACGCAATTGGTACGGATCGAGTACCATCCGGTGGTGCCGTGATCGGGGATCACGGCCGCGCAACTTGAGGACGGCGCCGAGGAAATGCCCAAATCTGGCTGGAGCGCCATCCGCGTGAATTATCTGCCGATGGAAAGAAGCGCCTGAAGCGAAAGAGATCGGCTTCATGGATGACGGGCGGTCAGGTTTTCTTCGGACGTCGGAGGATCGAGAGGAACTCGGACGGCGAGACGATACGAACGTCCCGGACGCGTTCCAGAATCTGGAGATGGCGCTTGTCTCCGGTCACAAGGAAGTCCGCCTCGCCTGCCACCGCGCACTCGACGAACACCTCGTCGTCCGGATCCGGCGTGATGCCACGCAGCCGGACGACAGGGAAGATGAGTTCCGCGCTTGCGGCCAAAGCCTCGGCCCAGCGGACGGCCGCGCGGTCGGGGAACTTCGTCGCTAGCCTTTCCGTGACGTCGGCATACTCGGCGAGGATCGCGGGACTCACGAGGGCCTCGACCTCGCCACGTTGCCAGGAGCGGAGGCATTCCATCGGCGGTCCCTTCCAGAAAGAAGCGCTCGCGACGGTGTTCGTGTCGAAGACGACGCGTTTCAAGCCGCGCCCTTCCTCCGTCGCCGGCCCGCGCGGACGGCCTCGATCTCGCCGGCGACCTCGGCCGACGCGGCGGGCGTCAGGTCCGGCAAGTCTCCGCCGCCCGTGAGCATCGCCCGCACTTGGGCGGACGAGAGGGGAAGACGTTTGCGGATGACCACGAGTCCGTCCGCAAAGCCGATGTCCACTTTGTCGCCCTGTCGAAGCCTGGCCTGTTCCCGGATGCTTTCCGGAATCACCAATTGCCCCTTGCTGGAAATGGTCGCATTCATCGAATGCCGGTAAGATGAAGCTTACTTCGGAAAGATTCAAGCGGTTGCCGGTGGCCCGGCGGCCACCGATTCCGGCTCCGGCATCCCGCCGGCGACGGTGGATCCCGGATCCGCTGGGACCAGCGGTGTCGTCGTCGACGCTTCGGCCGCCAACTTGCGCACTCGAAGCACGTGGAGCAGGACATGCTTCGGCCGCGGCCGCCGTCACGACTTCCCGGTAGTGACGGAAGAGCATCGCTTCGGAATGCCCCATGATCGCGGCTGTCTCGCTCGCGCTCCGATGCCTGGCGAAGTGGTAGGACGCGAACGAATGGCGGAGCGCGTTGTGTTGGTACCGCTCGGAGATTCCGGCGCGGTGCCGTGCGCGCCGCCAATCCCGATCCCAATTCACCGGTGGCAGGGGAGCGCCGGCCGCGCGGCCCGCTTCGAGCCAGGCGGACAACTGCTGCGAGATGGGCGCGATTCGACCCCGGCGCGTATCCGTTCCGCCCAAGGAACTCTTCCAGATCTCCGGACTCCACGTCGGAAACCGGAACCTCGCGCCGATTGGCAAGGAACAGGCCGACGGACCGCCTGAGCTTGACCAGGTACTTCTCGCGGCAGCCCTTTGCCGCCTTCGCGGCGAGGAACTCTTCGGCCGCTTTGCCGAGTGTCATTCCCGCCCGGATAACCGGGCGCTTTGCCAGGAAGCGAGGAACGTCCATCGGATCGATTCCTTGTTCCTCCAGCCAGGCGGCGAGCTGGGCGAGCTTGTCGCGACGGGATGGCGACATCAGCGCCCACCGGAACCCGGTGTCTTTCGCTTCGTCCATCGCCCTCCTGCGGAAGTCTTCTGCGGCCGCCATCGAGGGGAAGAAGACCCGGCGCCGCTTTCTGGTAAGGCTGGCGTGGATCGTGACGCAAATGCGCGGACGGCCGTGGTTCTTAACCTCGGATATCGTCGGAGCTTTCATGGCGGGCTGCCGCTGGCAATCCGCTGGCACGTTTTCAGCGCCAAAGACCGTCGGAGGGCGTTGAAGCCCGCCAGCCGGCGAAACCGTCCAGAGCCGTGAAACCGTGGAAAACACCCGGAAACCGTGTGTTTCCAACGGGGAATGGTGTTCCGGAGGTTGGTGCGCACGGCAGGACTTGAACCTGCACGCCTTACGGCACTACCACCTCAAAGTAGCGCGTCTGCCAATTCCGCCACGTGCGCAAACTCCGGAAACCTCCTCCGCTTTCGCGAAGGGAAGATGGTCGGGGCGGTGAGATTTGAACTCACGACCTCTTGTACCCGAAACAAGCGCGCTAGCCATGCTACGCTACGCCCCGAACCAAATGCGGGGCGGAAGATGAGGAATAGCACGTTGCGACGCAATGGGTTTTTTCGCCGATGTCAGTTTTCCGGCCCCGATATGTCGGCATACGCCCAAATCCGGGCATTTGCGGTCCGTCCTTCGTTCATCCCCCGGGGCCAGCACAACGTCTTTGCCCTAGATCCTTGCCGGGAAATCGCGGCGACTTCGCCTGTTGGTTTCGATCTCGAACAGCGGCGTGCGCCGTGGGCGGCGAGACATCTCAAGAGCGTTCGTGGCCCAGTCGAAGCGCGGTCGTTTCGGACCACGCCGCATTTCTCGCAATGGAATCGATCTCCCGGAGGTTGAGCACAAGGGTCCGCGCATCTTCGAAAAAGTCGCGGGCAGTCGGACGGGAAACGTTCGGTGGATGGCCCGGCGCGGCCGGGGTTACCAGCACCGGGAATTCGTCCGTGGGAATCGGGGGAAAGCATCCGCTTCGGTATCAAAGCCGAATTCGAAACCGCATTTCGGGAAGCCCCTTGGAAAAAAACGCGTGGCCGATTGTCGCGTGGACGGCAGGGGAAGGGATCCGAAGCGAAGACGGTTCCCCAATCCGGGAAACACCGAATCGCTCTGCAAACACGCGGTACAAGGCAATGCGTTGTCCACTTGTGCGGGACCCGGCGAGGGCAGGGGATTGGAGTCGCCTTGGGTGTGTTCCCAAAAAAACCCAAAAAAGTCATTGCACCAATCCGCGCGATTTCTATTCTCTGCGCTCCCGTTTCGCCCAAAAGGCAAAACGATGAGGTCGGCCGATAACCAAGTCGCTCCAAGCGGCTGGGAGTGATGGCCGATCGCACGAGAGCGAGTGCTCCGTGAAGCCAACAAGATTTGCCTGTGAAAACATTTAGACCGCTGACGCCATCGACGCGTTATCTCACGTACGCGGATTTTTCGGACATCACGAAAACCAGTCCGGAGAAGTCGTTGGTCTATACCCGCAAGCGGACGGGTGGACGCAACACGCACGGCCGGGTGACCGCCCGTGCGATCGGTGGCGGCCACAAGCAGAAGGTCCGCACCGTTGATTTCCGCCGGAACAAGATCGGCGTCGCCGCGAAAGTGATCGCGGTCGAGTACGACCCGATCCGCAGCGCCCGCTTGGCGCTCCTGGAGTACGTGGACAACGAACGCCGCTACATCATCTGCCCGGATGCCCTCAAGGTGGGCGATGCGGTGATGAGTGGTCCGACCGCTCCCCCGACTCCCGGCAATGCACTTCCCCTTTCGGCGATCCCGGTCGGCCTCACCATCCACAACATCGAGCTCGTTCCGGGCCGGGGTGGCCAAATGGTCCGGTCGGCGGGTTCGGGCGCGACGTTGATGTCGCGCGACGCGGGCTATGCCCAGATCCGGTTGCCTTCGGGTGAAATCCGGCGCGTCCACGAAAACTGCTTCGCAACGATCGGACAGGTCGGCAACACCCAGCACGAGAATGTCGTGCTCGGAAAAGCCGGCCGCTCGATCCACCGTGGTCGTCGTCCGATGTCGCGCGGCATGGTGCGCAACCCGGTCGACCATCCGAATGGTGGCGGTCAGGGCAAGTCGAAGGGTGGTGGCGGACGCCAGCACCTGACGTCGCCGTGGGGTTTGCTCGCGAAAGGCTACCGCACGCGCTCGAAGTCGAAGATTTCCAACCGGTTCATCCTTGTTCGCCGGGATGGCCGTCCGATGAAGCTCAAGTAAGCAGCCTATGGGACGTTCACTCAAAAAGGGTCCGTTCGTGGATCTGCACCTCCTGGCCAAAATCCAGAAGGCGCGCACGACGAATTCCAAGACTCCGATCAAGACTTGGTCGCGTCGTTCGACGATCACCCCCGATTTCGTGGGGCTGACGTTGAACGTGCACAATGGCCGTGTGTTCAATCCGGTTTTCGTCACCGAAAACATGGTGGGACACAAACTCGGCGAGTTCAGCTACACGCGCACGTTCAAGAAACACGGCGCCCACACCGCCAAGGCAGAGGCCAAGTAGTAGGAGACAACATGGAAGTCCAGGCCATTTACAAAAACGTGCGCATGTCCCCGCAGAAGATGCGGGAGGTCGTGCGCCAGGTTCAGGGCATGAACGCCGTCGAGGCGCTTGCCGTCCTCAAGGTCGTGCCGCGCAAGTCGGCCCGCGCCGTCGCCAAGACCCTACAGTCCGCGATCGCCAACGCCGAAAACAACCACGGCCTCAAGCCGGAGACGCTCGTCATCAAAAACGCTTTCGCCCAGACCGCGGGCTCCTACAAGCGGTTCATCCCGAAGGCTCGTGGATCGGCAGGACCGATCATCAAGCGCAACTGCCACATCAAGATCGTCCTAACCGACAACTGACACCATGGGCCAGAAGACCAATCCCATCGGCTTCCGCCTCCCGGTCAACCGGGACTGGCGATCGAAGTGGTATGCCAACAAGAAGGACTTCGCGGGCTTGCTCGTCGAGGACCAGAGCATCCGGCGCGTGCTGAAAAAGAAACTGGAATCGGCCTCGGTGCCCAAGGTCCAGATCGAGCGCGCCGCCAACCGGTGCCGCGTGACGATCTACACCGCCCGCCCGGGCGTCGTGATCGGCCGCAAAGGCAGCGAGATCGACAAGCTCAAGGAAGACCTGTCGAAGCTCACCGGCAAGGAAGTCTACGTCGACATCCAGGAAGTGAAGCAGCCCGAGACCGACGCGCAGTTGGTCGCGGAGAACGTCGCGCTCCAGCTCGAGCGCCGCATCAGTTTCCGCCGCGCCATGAAAAAGGCGCTCCAGTTGGCGAAGGATTTCGGTGTCAAGGGAATCAAGATCCGCTGCGCGGGCCGTCTGGGTGGCGCGGAAATTTCCCGCACCGAGACTTACCGCGAGGGCAGCGTGCCGCTGCACACCCTGCGCGCCAACATCGACTACGGTTTTGCCGAGGCCCACACGGTCTACGGGAAACTGGGAATCAAGTGTTGGATCTGCAAGGGCGAGAACAAACCCACCGCGCCGGTACGTCCGGAAGAGAAGCGCGCCGAACCCGCGCTCCGCTGAACCCACGAGCAACAAGCCCCCAACGAAAAGGTTGATTTATGGCGATGATGCCCGCACGGGTCAAATACCGGAAAATGCACCGCGGACACCGGACCGGTCTCGCGTCCCGCGGCAATACCGTGTCTTTCGGAGAATACGGCCTGCTCGCGCTCGAGCGCTGCTGGATGGACACGAAGCAGATCGAGGCCGCCCGCGTTGCGATCACCCGCTACATGAAGCGCCGCGGCAAGGTCTGGATCCGAGTTTTCCCGGACAAGAGTTATACCAAGAAGCCCCTCGAGGTGCGAATGGGAACCGGCAAGGGTGGCGTGGAGTCGTGGGTCGCCGTGATCCGGCCGGCCAACGTGCTCTTCGAAGTCGACGGCGTCACCGAGGCGGTTGCCCGGGAGGCGATGCGTCTGGCGGCCACGAAGTTGCCGATTTCCACCAAATTCATTTCGCGCCACAAGCTCGGCTAACCGACACGACCATGGCCAAAAATGCTTTCAAGGAAATGACCGCGCAGGAGTTGACGGCGAAAAGCCGCGACCTTCGGCTCGAACTTTTCAACCTTCGCCTGCAAAAGGCGACCGCGCGCCTCGAGAAGACGCACCGGATCCCGCAGATCCGCCAAGACATCGCGCGTTGCGAGACCCGGATCTCGCAACTGCTCGCCGCGCCCCGCGCCTGACAACTCCAACCCATTTCCCACGTATTATGGCTGAATCGATCCAGGCCCGCGGCCACCGCAAAGAGCGAGTCGGCGAGGTCGTCTCGAGCAAGATGCAGAAGACGATCGTGGTCAGCGTCGAGAGGCGCTTTCGCCACCCCGAGTTCAAGAAGGTGGTGACCAGCTTCAGCAAGCTGTACGCCCACGACGAAAACAACGAGGCCAAGGTTGGCGATCTCGTCCGCATCCAGGAGACCCGCCCGCTGTCCCGCACCAAGTGCTGGCGGTTGATGGAGGTCCTCAATGCCGACGGCTCGTCCAAGATCGCGGCCTGAGCAACGCCTGAGGGAGACACACCATGCTTCAAATCCGCTCCAGTATCGACGTGGCCGACAACACCGGCGCCAAGGTGGCTTGGACGATCGGCGTCCTCGGCCGCAACCAGCGCTATGCGCGGGTCGGCGACATCATCAAGGTCCACATCAAGGAAGCCGCCCCGGATGGCTCCGTCAAGAAAGGCGATGTCTGCACCGCCGTCGTGGTCCGCACCCGCTCCCCGATCCGTCGATCGGACGGCTCCTACGTCCGTTTTGATCGTAATGCGATCGTGATCATCAATCCCGAGGGCGAGCCGAAGGGCACCCGGATCTTCGGCCCCGTGGCCCGCGAACTGCGGGAAAAGCGGTTCATGAAGATCATTTCCCTGGCCCCCGAGGTCGTCTGAACCGGAGACACGAGACCGCTATGCCAAAATTTCACGTCAAGAAGGGCGACGAAATCGTCGTCATCGCCGGATCGGCCAAGGGCCGGCGCGGCAAGATCACCAAGGTCGTTCCCACCCGCGAGTCGGTTGTCATCGAGGGCGGAGACGAGCGATCCAAGGAGAAGGAAGACCGCCGCCGTCTGGTGAAGCCGGTCGTCCACCATCTCCGCAAGAGCCAGCAGCACCCCGAGGGTGGATTGCTCCTGCTCGAAGGATACATCCACATTTCGAACGTCATGAAGGCCGACGAGTACGACCGCCGACGCGCCGCCAAGTCCGCCAAGAGCTAAGCCATGAAGCCCCGTCTCAAGGAGAAGTACGACCAAGAAGTGAAGTCCGCGCTCAAGACCAAGCGTGGCTACACGAACGTCCACCAGATTCCCGCGGTCGAGAAGATCGTGATCAACATGGGAGTCTCGACCTCGAAGGAAAAGGGTGCCCTCGAGGAAGCGGTGAAAGACCTGGCGGCAATCACCGGCCGCAAGCCCGTGATCAACTTGTCGAAGAAGAGCGTCGCCAATTTCAAGCTGCGCAAGGGACAGACGGTCGGCTGCCGCGTCACCCTGCGCCGCGAGGTGATGTACGAGTTTCTTGATCGCCTGATCTCGACGGCACTGCCCCGGATCCGTGACTTCCGCGGGGTCAGCCCGCGCCAGTTCGACGGCCGCGGGACGTACTCGCTCGGGTTGCCGGACCAGACCATTTTTCCCGAGATCGAGCTCGACAAGATCAAGTTCAACCAGGGCATGGACATCACGATCGTGACGACCGCGCCCACCAACGAAGAGGCGTACGACCTGCTCAAGCTTTTGGGCATGCCGTTCTCCAAGTAACCGAATTCCCGCAATCCTATGGCCAAGAAATCCTGGCTCGCCCGCGACAAGAAGAAGGCGGACACGGTGAAGAAATACGCCGCCGTCCGTGCCGAACTAAAGGCAAAGGGCGACTATGCCGGCCTGACAAAGCTGCCGAAAAACGCCAGCCCCGTCCGGAAGGTCAACCGATGCCGCCTCACTGGCCGCCGCCACGCGTTCATCCGGAAGTTCGGCGTTTCACGCCTCACTTTCCGTGAGCTCGCGCTGAACGGCCAGATCCCCGGCGTCATCAAGGCCAGCTGGTAACCCGAACACGCCATGCACGATCCCATTTCCGATCTTCTCACCCGGATCCGCAACGCCGGCCTCGCGAAGCACGCCTCGGTGGTGATGCCTCACTCCAAGATGAAGGAGGCCGTAGCCCAGATCCTCAAGCGAGAGGGCTATGTCAGCGACGTTGCCGTCGAGGCCACCCCGCTGAAGAACCTGAAGCTGTCGCTCAAGTACGTTGGCCGCGCGCCGGTCATCGTCGGCCTGCGCCAGATCAGCACGCCCGGTTTGCGTCGGTATGTCCGCAGCACCGAGATTCCCCGCGTTCTCGGCGGCATGGGCATTTCCATCGTCTCGACCTCGCGCGGTCTGATGACCGGCACCGAGGCCCGTCAGCAAAATCTCGGCGGCGAACTTGTCTGCTACGTTTGGTAAGGAGGAATCAATGTCCCGCATTGGAAAACAACCCGTAACGATCCCCGCCAAGGTCAAGGTCGCCGTCCAAGGCAACCGAGTGGCGGTCGAAGGCCCGAAAGGGAAGCTGGAGTTCGCCTTGCCGGCGTTCACGTCCGCTTCCGTCGACGGCAATTCGGTCAAGGTGGCCCGCCAAGGCGACAGCGCCGACGCCCGGTCCCGCCATGGCCTGGCCCGCGCCATCATCAACAACATGGTGAAGGGCGTCAGCGAGGGGTACCAAAAGAAGCTTGAGATCCAAGGGGTCGGCTTCAAGGCCGCGCTCCAAGGTCAAGCCGTCAACCTGTCGCTCGGCTACAGCCATCCCATTCTCTATCCGATTCCCGCCGGGCTGAAGGTGACGATCGAGGAGAACACCAAGATCACCATCGATGGCGCGGACAAGGAACTCGTGGGCCGCGTGGCCGCCGAGATCCGCAGCTATTACCCGCCCGAGCCCTACAAGGGCAAGGGTGTCCGATATGCCGGCGAACATGTCGTTCGCAAGGAAGGCAAGACCGTCCAATAATCCGCGGGTTACCGCGCTCTCTTTCGCAGCATGAGAACGGAGAAAAAGCAGGCTTTGGCGCAGAAGCGCCGCTGGCGCGTACGCGCAAAGGTGACCGGCACCGCCGCACGTCCGCGGATGTCCGTGAAATTCACGGGCGCCCACATCTACGTGCAGTTCATCGACGACGCCGCCGGCCTCACGCTGGCCGCCGTCGGCACCCGAGACAAAGGCACCCCCACGGAAACAAAGGGCGCCAATGTCCCCAACGCCATCGCGGTGGGCAAACGGGCCGCCGAAGCCGCCAAATCCAAGGGGATCGAGTCGGTTGTTTTCGACCGCGGTGCCTCACGGTACCACGGCAAGGTCAAGGCGCTCGCCGATGCGGCGCGCGAAGCGGGTCTGAAATTCTGACGAGGAGGTTTTCCGTGTCTGACGAAACCAATATTGCGACTCCCCCCGCCCCGGCCGCGCCCGCGGCCCCCCAATCCAACATGCCTTCCCAAAGCTACGGCGGGCATGGCGGCCATCATGGTGGTGGCCATGGAGGTCACGGCGGCCATGGCGGCCGCGGTGGCCCCAATCGCCGTCGCCGTCCGATGGACGACGCCGGCAAGAGCGACGAAATGCCCGAGAAGGTCATCTTCATCAACCGCTCCGCCAAGGTGGTCAAAGGCGGTCGGCGCTTCAGTTTCAGCGCCCTCGTCGTCGTCGGAGACCGTCAGGGTCGCGTGGGTTTGGGTCTTGGCAAGAGCAACGAGGTTGCCGATGCCATCAAAAAGGGCGGCCAAAGCGCCAAGGTCGCGATGCTGCAGGTCAGCCTTTCCGGCCCGACCATCCCGCATGAGGTTTACTCCCATTTCGGCGGTGCCAAGGTGCTGCTCCGTCCCGCGAGCCCGGGTACCGGCCTCATTTGCGGCAAGACGGTTCGCGCCGTCGTCGAATGCGCCGGCGTCCGTGATGTCCTCTCGAAATCGCTGGGCTCCAAGAATGCAGCCAACGTGGCCAAGGCCACGCAGAAGGCGCTGCTCAAGCTCCGTACCCGCGACGCCATCTTCAGGGCGCGTGGAATCGATAGCCGTCTGAAGAAGACCGTCGCCTGATCTTATGCGCCTCCACGATCTCAAGCCCCGTCCTGGTGCCAAGCACCGTCGCAAACGCCTCGGTTCCGGCGAAAGCAGCGGCCACGGCAAAACCTCCGGCCGCGGTGGCAAGGGCCAATCCGCGCGTTCCGGTTCCTCGATCCGCATCGGATTCGAGGGCGGCCAGATGCCGCTCATCCGCCGCATGCCGAAGCGCGGGTTCAACAACGCCGAATTCAAGACCAGCTACCACGCCGTCAATCTCGACGCCCTCAATGCGTTCGACGATGGCACGGTGGTCGACGAGGCGTTGCTGCGCAAAGTGGGCCTCGCCAACGGACCCGGTCTCGGCAATGGCAAGGCCGTCCGGGTCAAGGTGCTTGCCCGCGGCGAATTGAAAAAGCGTCTCACGGTCCGTGCCGCCGCCTTCAGCAGCGCGGCCAAGGCAGCCATCGAGAAACTCGGTGGCACCGCCGAAGTCGCCGCCTGACGTTCCGTTTTCTTTTTCCAACGTTCCACCATGCTGGGCCAGATCCTAAAGACCTTCGGCAACTGCCTGAAGATTCCCGAGCTTCGCTCGCGGATCATCTTCACGGTGCTCGTGTTGCTCGTGGCCCGCATCGTCGCGTTGACGCCGATCCCCGGATTGGACGGCCACGCCCTCAACGAACACATCGAAAAGCGTTCGACCGAGGGCGGCGGGATGATGAATCTGTACAGCATGTTCACCGGCGGTGCCCTGGAGAAGTGCTCCGTCGGGTCCCTCGGCATCATGCCGTACATCTCCGCGACGATCATCATCCAGTTGCTTTCCGCCGTTTTGCCTGGCTTGGCCAAGTTGGCCCGCGAGGAAGGCGGACGCGCCAAGATCATCGCATACGGCCGCTATCTCACCGTCCTTTTGTGCCTCGGCCAAGGGTTGGTCATGGCCATCGGATGGGAGAATCCCAAGGCGACGTTCGACTTCGACGGTAAATTGGTGCTGATCGACAACCGTTTCATCTATCTGGCGCAGACGGTCATCATCCTGAGTACCGGGACGCTCATGCTCATGTGGCTGGGCGAACAGATCTCCGAGCGGGGCGTCGGCAACGGCGTTTCCCTCGTGATCACCATCGGAATCCTGGCGCGGTTGCCGATGGCGGCCACCGAGATTTTCAATGGGTTTGTTTCCCATGACGGCGTGGCGGCGCGGTATCACTGGCCGCACGGCGTCCTCTTGATCGTATTGCTGGTCGTCGTGGTGGCCGGCGTGATCATGGTCACCCAGGCGCAGCGCAAGATTCCCGTCCAATACGCCCAGCGGGCCGTCGGCAAAAAGGTGTATTCCGGTGGCAATTCGTTCATGCCCCTTCGCGTGAACTACGCGGGCGTCATGCCCGTGATCTTTGCCTCGGCGATCCTGATGTTTCCCGCGATGCTGTTCGAGAAGCTCGGCCAGGCAAAGTCGCTCGGCTTCTTCCTCGAGTTGGCGCGACTCATGAGGAACGACTCGTGGTTCTATCTGGTGGCCGAGTCGCTGATGATCATCTTTTTCAGCTACTTCTGGGTGGCCACGCAGTTCAATGAATTGCAGATCGCCGACGACCTGAAGAAACATGGTGGCTATATCCCGGGCGTGCGTCCGGGCGTTGCCACCAGCGATTTCCTTCACAAGTCCATGAGTCGCCTGACGCTGGCCGGGGCGATCTTTCTGGCGATCCTGGCCGGTATCCCGTGGCTCATGCACCGGTTCATGAGCATCAATTTCAACGTCGCGACCTTCTTTGGCGGCACCTCGCTGCTGATCACGGTCGGCGTCCTGCTGGATACGATGCGACAGATGGAGTCGTTCCTGTTGCTCCGGCAATACGATGGATTTTTGAAAAAGGGCCGTGTTCGGGGACGTTCCTGAACGCAGTCCGAGTTCTTTGTCAGAATCAACGGTTTACCAGTCGTCCCGCGTGGGGCGATGACCCCTAGCATGGCCAAACCGATCCTAAAGACGCCGGCCGAAATCGATTCGATGAGGCGGGCGGGAAGGATCGCGATGACGGTGCTTCGGCGGGCGGTCTCGGCAGTGACGCCCGGCGTCACGACGGGCGAACTCGACCGGTTGGTCGGAGAGGCAATCCAATCGCATGGTGCGACGAGTGCGTTCCGCGGCTACCGGGATTTCCCGGCGGAATGCTGCATCTCGGTCAACGAGGGAGTGATCCACGGGATCGGCGACTCGCGGCGGCTCCAGTTTGGCGATCTGGTGAAGATCGACATCGGGGTCCGGCACGAAGGTTTCGTCGGGGATCTTGCCATCACGGTGCCGTGTGGTGGATGCTCGCCC
The DNA here is from genome assembly GCA_025363585.1 of Verrucomicrobiota bacterium. Lineage (GTDB taxonomy): Bacteria > Verrucomicrobiota > Verrucomicrobiia > Limisphaerales > UBA9464 > UBA6176. The sequence continues at coordinate 21,142 of JANYDN010000024.1, forward strand.
CTCGGCCAAAAGCTGATGGACGTCACCACCCAGGCGCTGCGCGAGGGGATCAGCCACGCGCGCGCTGGAAACACGACGAACGACATCGGCAAGGCGGTCCAGAAGATCGTCGAATCCGCGGGATTCGGCGTGGTCCGTGAGTTTTGCGGTCACGGTGTGGGACGCGGTGTCCACGAGGAACCGCAGGTGCCCAATTACTTGGATCGGCGGGGCGGGACGCGGCTCCGGGCGGGGATGACGATCGCGATCGAGCCAATGGTGACGGTGGGTAGCCCCGCGGTGAAATTATTGGATGACCAATGGACTGTGGTGACGCAGGATAGACAACCCGCCGCTCATTTCGAGCACACGGTGTTGGTGACGGACGGGGAACCTGAGATTCTGACAAGCGATGATTTGCCGCCGCTTTATTGAGCGGTGGAGAAAAAGTATAAGGATTTGGAAAGATGAAAGTTCGAGCCTCGGTCAAGAAGCTTTGCGAGAACTGCAAAATGGTCCGGCGCAAAGGGGTGATCCGCGTGATCTGCTCCAATGCCCGCCACAAGCAGCGTCAGGGTTGATTTAAGGATTTTTTGCCATGCCACGTATTTTGGGTGTCGACATTCCGGGCGAGAAGCGCGTTGAGATCGCGCTCCGCTACATTTATGGGTTGGGTCCGGTGAACTCGCGCGAGGTTCTCGCCCGGGCCAACATCGATCCGGCTCTCCGCGCCAAAAACCTCTCCGAGGCGCAGCTTTCCCAGATCGTCAACGCGATCACGGAAGGCAAATACATCATCGAGGGCGACCTTCGCCGGGAGATCGGCATGAACCTGAAGCGACTTCAGGCAATCAAGTCGTACCGGGGAACGCGCCACCTGCGCGGGTTGCCCGTGAGAGGCCAACGCACCCAGACGAACTCGCGCAGCCGCAAGGGGCCGCGCAAGACCGTCGGAGTGCAGCGGAATCCGAACGCCAAGGCCGGGACGCATTGATCCCGGCATCCACCGAATTTATTCCCACCTGAAGCACTGATATGGCTGACGAGACGAAGCCCAAAAAGGCCGCGACGAAGACCGAGGGCGGCGAGGCCGCCCCCGCCGCGGAAAAGCCGGCAAAGGCCAAGAAGCCCGCCGCTGCCCCGGCCGAGGGCGCTGCTGCCCCCGCCGCCGCCGCTACCCCTGCCGCCGGAGCGGCTCCGGCCGCGCCCGCTGCCCCCGCTTTGGCGGGTGCCGCCGCCGCCCCCACCGCCGCCGAACTGCTCGGCGAGGATCCGAAGGCCACGAAGATCATCCGCGCCAAGGGCGCGAAGAACATCGCGGTCGGGGTCGCCAACATCCTAGCGACGTTCAACAACACCCAGGTGACGATCACCGACATGCAGGGGAATTCGCTGGGATGGAGCACCTCCGGCCGCGTCGGGTTCAAGGGTTCCCGCAAGAGCACCGCTTTCGCCGCCCAGCAAGCCGCGCAGGACGCCGCCCGCCAGGCGATGTCCCACGGGTTGCGCGAGGTCGAGATCCGCGTCAGCGGACCCGGCTCCGGCCGCGAATCCGCGATCCGCGCCCTCCAGGCCATCGGTCTGGAGATCACCACGATCAAGGATGTCACCCCGATCCCCCACAACGGCTGCCGCCCGCGCAAGAAGCGCCGCGTCTAACCGCAACCCTTTCCATCGCACAAAATGGCTCGTTACACTGGTCCCCGCGTACGCATCAGCCGTAGGCTCGGCGTTCCCATCTTCGGCCCCTCGAAGTATCTCGAGCGCCGCAACTATCCGCCGGGCATGCACGGCCCGAAGTCGCGCCGCAAGAACAGCGACTACGCCGTCGGCCTGATCGAGAAGCAGAAGCTGCGTTTCTTCTACGGCCTCATGGAGCGGCAGTTTCGCAACGTGTACGAGCGCGCGCTCCGCATGCGTGGCGTCACGGGCGAGAAGATGCTTCAGATCCTCGAGACCCGTCTCGACAATCTCGTCTACCATTCGGGCCTGGCGTTGACCCGTCCCGCCGCCCGCCAGTTGGTCGGCCACGGCCACGTCAAGGTCAATGGCCGCAAGGTCAGCGTCTCCAGCTTCGCCGTCAAAGTGGGCGACATCATCGAGGTCCGCGACCATCCGAAGTCCAAGGCGATCGCCCAGAAGAACCTCGAGGGCTCCACGGCCCGCGTCGTTCCCGACTGGCTCACGGTCGACCGCGAGCACCTCAAGTCCACGCTGCTCCGCATCCCGTCCCGCGACGAGATCAACCCGATTGCCAACGAGCAGGCCGTCGTCGAGTTTTACAGCCGCTGATTTGTTCCCGACAACACCGTAAACCCCCCGGCGCGGTGCGCCGGATTTGCAATTATATGGGATGGTCCCCGGCGGGAACCCGGGCGGGACGGTCCAGTTTAAAATTGCAGCCCTATTGATTATGCCAGTTCGTCTTGGTCGTTTCGAACTCCCCAAGCGTCTCGTCAAGGACGAGGCCACCGTCACGGAGAACTACGCGAAGTTCATCGCCGAGCCCTTTGAAACGGGCTACGGCCACACCGTCGGCAACTCGATCCGCCGCGTCCTGCTCTCGTCCCTCGAGGGGGCCGCGATCACGTCCGTCAAGATCGATGGCGCGATGCACGAGTTCACCACCGTCGACGGCGTGGTGGAGGATGTCACGGACATCGTCCTGAACCTGAAGAAGATCAAGTTCAAGATGCACTCCCGCGACCCGCAGACGCTCCTGCTTTCCGCGAACAAAGAGGGTGCCGTCACGGCCGGGGACATCCAGGTCAACCAGAACGTCGAGGTCGTCAATCCCGGCCAACACATCTGCACCCTCGACCGGAAAAAGAAGTTCGAGATGGAGATCGAGGTCAAGGTAGGCCGCGGTTTCTGCCCGTGGGACGAGAACAAGAAGGTCGACCAGGCGATCGGCGTGATCGCGATCGACTCGATGTTCTCCCCGGTTTCCCGCGTTCGTTACGGTGTCGAGGCCGCCCGTGTCGGGCAACGCACCGACTACGACAAGCTCTTGATCGAGATCTGGACCGACGGTCGGATCAGCCCCGACGACGCGCTGACGCAGGCCTCGGCGATCCTCCAGCACCATCTCGACGTGTTCGTCGGCTACGACAAGAACGCCGTCGAGTTCGAGGAGGAGACGAAGCCGGCCGACGACGACAAGTCGAAGCTGAAGAAGTTGCTGAACATGTCGGTCAATGAGATCGAGCTCAGCGTCCGCGCCGCGAACTGCCTCAACAACGCCAACATCACGTCGGTCGGGCAGCTCGCGATGAAGTCCGAGCAGGAGATGTTGAAGTACCGCAATTTCGGCAAGAAATCCCTCAACGAGATCAAGGAAAAGCTCGCCGCGCTCGGCCTCACGCTGGGCATGACGTTCGAGCCCGGACTCCTCGATCCGCAGTCGGAAGTTGCCAAGAAGCTCTAATTCCCCCGCACCATGCGACACCTCAAGCGCAACACGAAGTTCGGGCGCCACGGCGACCACCGCAACGCCATGCTCGCCAACATGGCGTGCAGCCTCATCAAGCACCGCCGCATCACCACCACGATCACCAAGGCCAAGGTGCTCCGTCCCGTCGTCGAGAAGCTCGTGACCCTCGGTCGCGACGCCATCGGCGCGCCCACGGACAAGGGCGTGCATCTCCGTCGCCTCGCCGCCGCCAAGCTTCGCCAGCAGCCCCGCAGCCTTTTCCGTGGCACTCCCACGGCCAAGGGCAAGGCCGCCCGCGACGCGTGGCGCGAGAACGAGGATGTCGTCCACATCCTGTTCGACATGATCGCCCCCGTGTTCAAGGACCGGGTGGGTGGTTACCTCCGCATCGTGAAGCTCGGACAACGCAATGGTGATTCCGCCCAGGAGGCGATCATCGAGTTCGTCGATCCCACGGCCGCGGTGCCGGCGACTCCCGCCGCGACCGACGCGGCGAAGTAGACGCGACGGACCCACCGGTCCGCACATCCAAAGGCGTCCGCCCCCACCGGCGGGCGCCTTTTGTTTTTGTCCCTTGCCTAGCGACGGTCCCGACCGACACGCTCGTCGAAACAATTCCCGAGCGACCCGGTCCAACACGCGCCAACCAATGACCACCGAAGAAGCCATTGCCAAATTCCGGGATGCCTATTCCGCGATCCGAAACGAAATCGGCCGGGTCATGGTGGGCCAGGACGCCACCGTCGAGGGAACCCTCAATGCCATACTCGCCGGCGGACACGTCCTTCTCGAGGGCGTTCCCGGCCTCGGCAAAACGCTCCTCGTGCGCACGCTCGCGGATGTCCTCGAACTCTCTTTCTCCCGGATCCAATTCACGCCGGACCTGATGCCGGCCGACATCCTCGGCACCAATCTCGTCGTCGAGGGACCGACCGGTCGCCGCGAATTCCAATTCCAAAAGGGTCCGGTGTTCGCGCATCTGGTGCTCGCCGACGAAATCAACCGCGCGACGCCCAAGACGCAGTCGGCGATGCTCGAGGCGATGCAGGAACGACAGGTCACCGCGGGTGGCGCGGTCCGTCCGCTGCCCTTGCCGTTCTTCGTGCTCGCGACCCAGAACCCGATCGACCAGGAGGGAACCTACCCGCTGCCCGAGGCGCAGTTGGACCGCTTTTTCTTCAAGTTGGTCGTCGGCTATCCGACCGCGGACGAGTTGACCGAGGTGATCAACCGCACCACGGAAGGAAAACAGGATGCACCGGACCGCGTGCTGGATGGCCCGACGCTCGTCGAGCTGCAGCAGTTGGTGCGGCAGGTGCCGATCGCGTCGCACGTGAAGGACTACGCCGTGCGCCTCGTGCTCGCGACGCACCCGAAGACCGCGACCGCGCTCTCCATCACCAACCAATACCTCCGCTTCGGCAGCAGCCCGCGCGGCGCGCAGGTGCTGATCCTCGCCGCCAAGGTCCGGGCACTGACGCAGGGTCGCTTCAACGTCAGCTTCGACGACATCGCGTCGGCTGCCGTTCCCGGTCTCCGGCACCGGCTCATCGTGAATTTCGAGGCCGAGGCGGAAGGCATCACCACCGAGCACGTCATCCACCAGATCCTGCGCGAGGTGCCGCGGGACGCGGCGGTGACCGCCTGAAGGGCCGGCCGCCAAGGAAACCCGCATGGCCGGAATCCTGACGCCCCAACTGCTGCGGCGACTGGAACAGTTCCAGTTGCTCGCGGCACGGCGTGCCAAGAGTTCGTCGAAGGGCGAGCGCCGGAGTCGTGCCCGCGGCCAGAGCGTCGAGTTCGCCGACCATCGCAACTACGTGGTCGGCGATGACCTCCGTTACCTCGACTGGAATCTCTTCGGCCGCCTCGACCGGCTCTTCCTCAAGCTCTACGAGGAGGAACGCGAGCTGCCCGTCCGCATCTTCATCGACTGCAGCGAAAGCATGATGTTCGGGACGCCCCCGAAGTTCGATTTCGCGCGGCAGGTCGCGGCTGCCGTCGGATACGTCGCGCTGTGCGGCTTCGATCGGGTCGCGGTCTGCCCTTTTCCAGAGGCGCGTCCGGTGGATTTCGACGACCCGGCCCGGTTCAATCTCCAGACCGCCGTCCGCGGCGCCTTGCGTTCGGTCCGGGGCCGCAAGTCCGCGATGCAATACTTCCAGAACCTCACCGCGCTTCGCGGCGGTGGCCCTGCGGATTTCAACGCGTCCCTGAAACGCGGCGCGATGGAAGCCCGCCAGACCGGCCTCGCGATCGTGCTCGGCGACTTTCTTGATCCGGGCGGCTACGAACCCGGCCTGAACGCGCTCATCGGCCGCGGCTTCGAGGTCAACGTCGTCCAGATTCTCGCGCCCGAGGAGTTGAACCCCACCGCGTTCGGCGACCTGCGCCTCGTCGATTCCGAAACGGGCGCGTTGCAGGAAGTGACGTTCGGCAAATTCCGCCTCGCCGCCTACCGGCAATCCGTCGCGAACTACGTGCAGCGCCTTCGCGAATTCTGCCAGTCGCGCGGCATGGGCTTTTTCAGCGTCGGATCCGACACCCCGCTCGAGGACCTCCTCCTCAAGCAACTCCGAGCCTCGGAAATCTGGGCATGAATCGTTTCCGTTCCAACGCCGTTGCCCGCGTCGATCGCCGCCGTTTCATCGGCACCGCTGCCGTTGCGGCCGCGTCGATCGCCGCCGGCCGGCTTGCCGCGACGGACACCCTCGAGTTGCCGTTCGAAAACGGGACGCGCACGCTCGCGAAGTATCCGCAAAAACGCCCGTTGATCCGCCTCAGCGCGCGGCCGCCCCAGCTCGAGACGCCGATGGCGGTGTTCGACGAAAGCCTGCTCACGCCGAACGACGCCTTCTTCGTCCGCTATCATCTCGCCGGATCGCCGCCGCCCCGCGAGGTCCTCGTGCCGCCCGCGTTCCGGCTCGCCGTCCAGGGGCACGTCGGGACCGCGTTGTCGCTTTCGGTCGAGGAGTTGAAAGCCCGCTTCCCGGCCGCCGAAGTGGTCGCCGTCAACCAGTGCTCGGGCAATGGCCGCGGCTTTTTCAACCCGCGCGTCCCGGGCGGACAACTCGGCAACGGCGCGATGGGATGCGCCCGTTGGAGCGGCGTCCGGCTCGCGGATGTCCTCAAGGCCGCCGGGATCAAGCCCGGCGCAAGGCAGGTGCTCTTCAACGGGCTGGACAAACCGCAGCTCCCGTCGGTTCCGGATTTCGTCAAGGCGCTCGATGCCGAGCAGGCCCTGGATCCCGATTTGCTCCTGGCCTTCGCCATGAACGGCGAGCCCTTGCCGTGGCTCAACGGATTTCCCCTCCGACTCGTCGTGCCCGGCCACTACGGGACGTATTGGGTCAAGCACCTCCACGAGATCACCGTCGTCGACGCCGAGTTCAAGGGATACTGGATGGATCCCGCGTACCGGATTCCCGACGATCCCTGCGCGCACATCGAGCCCGGCACGAAGCCGCGCCACACGATCCCCATCACGCGGTTCAACACCCGGTCGTTCCTCACCCGCCTCGCGGACGGCGCGAAGGTCGCCGCCGGAACCAGCGTCCCGTTGCGCGGGATCGCGTTCGACGGCGGGGCGGGGATCCGCGAGGTCGTCGTGTCCGACGACGGCGGGAAATCCTGGAACGCCGCGTCGCTCGGCCGCGACGAGGGAAAATTCGCCTTCCGGGAATGGACCTTCGAATGGAAGCCCGTTGGTTCCGGCGAGCGCGAACTGATGGCGCGCGCCACCAACCGTCTCGGCCAATCGCAACCGCTCGACCCGTTGTGGAATCCCGCCGGCTACATGCGCAACGTCGTCGAACGCGTCCGCGTCCAAGTCGGCTGAACCCGCCATGAATCCGTCGTCCCGATTCCCTCTTCCGCTGCTGGCGGCCATGGCTTGCATGTTGGGATCGCCGACGCGCGCGGCAGAGCCCGACGAGTGGAAGCTGCCTTCGGAGACCGTGGAACTCCGCGCCGGCAAGGGACGCGAATGGGTTGCCGGCCAATGCGTCCTCTGCCATTCGGCCGACTACGTGACCACGCAACCGCCGCTCGCGCGCGCGGCGTGGACAGCCACCGTCGAGAAAATGCGCGCGAAGTACGGCGCGCCGGTGCCCACGAACGCCGTGCCTTCGTTGGTCGACTATCTCGTGACCGCCTACGGCAAGCCGGATCCGGCGAAATGACCGGCGCGCGACCGACATGAAATTCCTCGCACCCGCCGCCCTCTGGTTCTCGCTCGCGCTCCCCGCGGTCGTGGTGTTTTACCTGCTCAAGCGCAAACGCGTCACGCGCGTGGTCGCCTCGACGCTGCTCTGGCAACGCTTCCTCGCGGAGACGCAGGCGAGCGCGCCCCTCCAGCGCCTCCGGCACAATTGGCTGCTCGTCCTCCAGTTGCTCCTGCTCTCGCTGCTCGTCCTCGCGCTCGCACGGCCCTACTTCTCCGGCACCGAGGCCACCGGCAAACTCATGGTCGTCGTCATCGATGCCAGCGCGTCGATGCAGGCCACCGACGAGACGCCGAGTCGGTTCGAGCGCGCCCGCAAGGACGCGCTGGGGCTCGTCGATGGCCTCAACTCGGGCAAGGGCGGACAGATGGTGGTGCTTGTCGCCGGCGCGAATGCCGAGGTCCGCCAGAGCGCCACGTCCGAGAAGGCCGCGCTGCGACGCGCCATCGAGGGCGCGAAGGTCACCGATTCCCCGACGCGCCTCGTCGAGGCCCTGCGCGTCGCCGAGACCCTCATCCGCGACAAACCCGAGGCGGAGATCCACCTTTTCAGCGACGGCGCCATTCCCGAGTTGAGCGAGTTCGAGACCAAGGAACTCCGGATGGTGTTCCACCGCGTCGGCAAGGGCGCTCGCAACGCCGGCATCGTCGCCTTCGACGTGAAGCCCAACCCGGAGGACCCCGCGAAGCGCGCCCTCTTCCTCAGCATCGCCAACGTCCACGACCAGCCCTTCGAGGCCCGCGTGGAGCTCTCCTTCGAGGGCCAACTTGTCGACACCAAGGCGATGCACCTCGATGCCACCAACACGACGCCGATCGTGTTCCTCGCGTCGCAGGCGCGCGACGGCGTGTTCACCGCGAAACTCGTCGTCGACGACGATCTCGCCGCCGACAACCAGGCGAGCGTGGTCAGCCTTTTGCCGCAGCCCGTCCACGTGCAGTTGGTCACGAAGGGCAACCGCTTCCTCGAGAAAGCACTCGCCGCCGCCGGACCCAACGTCGAGACCACGGTCGTCGCCGAACCGGCGCCCGATGCGAAACCGGATCTCGTGGTGCTCGACGACATCGAGCCCGCCACGTGGCCCAAGGGCAACGTGCTGTCGTTCCGCGCCGCGCCCACCAATTGGTTCGAGGGCGCCGTCGGCACCATCGAATCGCCGCCCATCGTCAATTGGCGCAACACGCATCCGTTGCTCCGTTTCGTCGCCTTCGACAGCGTCCAGATCGCGCAGGCCCGCGCCGTCAAGCTCCCTCCGTGGGGCCTTTCGCTGGTCGACGCTCCGCAATCGCCGCTGATCGTCGCGGGCGAGGTCGGGCGCCAGCGCATCGTGTGGGTCGCGTTCAACCCGCTCGAGAGCACGTGGCCGCTCCGCATCAGTTTCCCGATCTTCGTCGCCAATGCCGTCGAGTGGCTCAACCCCGCGTCCGCGAAGTCCGAGCAGTTCCTCGTGAAGCCGGGCGATCCGTTCCGCTTCCCGCTCGCCGCGTCGGTCGCCACGGCCAACGTCACCGGGCCCGACGGCCAGACCCGCGCGTTGGCCCTGAACCCGCTCGCGACGGAATTCGTCTTCGCCGACACCGCGCGGCAGGGCGTCTACCGCGTGCAACTCGGCACCAACCGCCTGGCGTTCGCGGCCAATCTGCTGGACGCGATCGAGACCAACATCCGTCCGCGCGACAGCCTGGATCTCGGCCGGTTCGCGCAGGTGAAGGCCACGACGGAAAAGAAGGCGAACCTCGAGTCGTGGCGCTGGTTCGCGCTCGGCGCGCTCGGCGTGATGCTGGGTGAATGGTGGTGGTTCCACCGTCGCACCGCATGAAGTCGTTCATCCGAGCCATGGCGTTGGGATTTGCCGCGGCAGTCATCGTCGCGGTGATTCTCGCGCGGGTCCGGTCCGGTTCCAAAGACCCGGGCGTCGTCCTTTACTGCGCGCAGGACCAGGTTTTCGCCGAGCCGTTGCTCGCCGGTTTTCATGCCGAAGCTTCGCCGGCAATCCGCCCGGTGTGGGACAGCGAGGCGGTCAAGACGGTCGGGCTCGCCAACCGGCTGCTCGGCGAGATGGCGTCGCCCCGCGCCGACGTGTGGTGGAGCAACGAGGAATTCCGCACGCGCCAACTCGCGGCCCGCGGCGTGTTCGGGACCAACCGGCTCGGGAACGCCGGGCTTCCGTTCGTCGCGTTCGGCTCGCGCCACCGTTGCCTCGTCTACGACCCGGGCCACCTGCCGGCCGGCGGACTCCCGGCGTCCCTCGTCGAGTTGACCAACGCGCGTTTCGCCGGCCGAATCTCGATGGCCTTCCCGCTTTTCGGCACGACGTCCACCCATCTCCTGGCGCTGCGCGAGGCGTGGGGCGCCGAGGCGTGGCGCGGATGGTGCCGCGCGCTCGCCGCCAACCGGCCGTTCCTCGAGGAAGGCAATTCCCAGGTCGTCCAACGCGTCGCGCGCGGCGAGGCCTTGCTCGGCCTCACCGACTCCGATGATTTCGCGTCCGCCGTCCGCGGCGGTGCCCATCTCGCGGAAATACCCCTCGGGCGCGATGGCCTCGCGATTCCCAACACCGTCGCGTTGGTTCGGCCCGCCGCGCCCGGATCCGTGGCCCGTCGCCTGGCCGGGTTCATCGCGTCCGACGCGACCATCGCGCGCCTGTCCGCGGACGGTGCGCTCGACCCCGCGGGCATGTCGTCGTCGGATTCGATGGTTCCCGACTGGACCCGGATGCTGGCGTCGCTGGATGCCGCGACCTCCGAGCTGGAAGGAATCTTCCGGCGATGAAGCTTTGGTTCGACACATTCGCGGTCTCCGGCGGCGCGACGTTGATCGCGTTGGTCTGCGGGCTCGCGGTGGCGTCGTGGGCGGCGGGATGTGGTCGCGCGGGTCGTTGGTTGTTGGTCGTGGCGAGCGCTGCGTGCCTCGCGTTGCCGCCGTTCCTCGCGGCGAATTGCTGGCTGGAAGTTTCCGCGCCGTGGCGGCTCGCGTGGGGCGCCGAGAAATCCGCGACCGCGTGCCTGCCGCTCGTGGCCTGCGTGTTGGCCGGTTTGTCCTGGCCACTCGTGGCATTTCCCGTGCTCGCCGCGTGGTCGCGCATCGAGCGCGCGCACCTCGAGATGTTGCCCGGGCTCCGCGGATGGAAATTGTTCCGCGAGGTTCTCTGGCCCGTCGCCCGTCCCGCTCTCGGCGTCGCCGCGGTGCTGGTGTTCGCCCTCGCCTCCGCCAATTTCGCCGTGCCGACCCTTTTCCAGGTCCGCGTTTTGCCCGAGGAAATGTGGATCCGGTTCAACACGCGCCTCGACGCCGCCGGCGCGTGGCGCGCGGCCATCCCGCTCGCCGCCGTGTCCGCCATGAGCCTCGCATGGATCGCGCGTCGTCCCGTCGCGTGGCCCCAATGGCATGGCGGTGCCGGGGGACGCGATTGGCGTCGTCGCCTGGGTCCGGTCTGGTGGATCTCCGCGGCCGTGGGCATCGCTGCCGTCGCGTTCTCCGGCGGGTTCCCGATTTACCGGCTGCTCGTCTCGGGACGGACGTGGATCGAGTTGCCCGGGGCGTTCGCCGCCGGCCGCGGCGCCATCGGGAATTCGCTTTCGGTCGCCGTTGGCGCCGCGACGCTCGTGGCCGCCGCGGCGATCCTCGCCGCCCGGTTCCGCGTCCCGCGTTGGACCATGCGCGTCGCGGTCGGGCTGTTCCTGGTTCCGGGAATCCTGCTCGCGACGATCTGGGTGCCGCTGCTCGCCCGGCCCGAATTGCGCGGGTTGGCGGACTCGGTCCCGGTGCTGTGGTTCGTCGTCGCCATCCGGCTCGCGGGCATCGGGGCGGCGCTGGCATGCGCGCGGCGCGACGCCGCGGACACGTTACCGCAGGAGGCGTTGCGCGTGGCGGGCGCGCGGCCGGCGCGCGCGTGGTGGGCCGCCGTGTGGCCGCAAATCGCGCCGACCGTCGTTGCCACGTGGTACGTCGCCTTCCTGCTGGCCCTGTGGGACGTCGAATCGATCGTGTTGGTGCAACCCCCGGGAGGCGAGACGCTCGCGGTCCGCGTTTTCAATTTGTTGCACTACGGGCACGCGGGACAGGTGAACGCCCTTTGCCTCGTCCTCCTCGTGCTCGCGGTCATCCCGGCGATCCTTTGGCGGGTGTTCGCGCGCCGACGCGTGATCGCGGTCGCGGTCGCCGGCTGTCTCGCGGTCACCGGTTGCACGCCGGCCGAGGACGCCGGGACCGTGCCGCTCCAGGGCCGTTGGTTCTCGGGCGTGCAGGTCATCGGATCGCGTGGCATGGCTCCCGGCCAGTTCAACAAACCCCGCTCGCTCGTCTGCGATCGCGACGACAATCTCTACGTGTCCGACGTGTCCGGACGGATCCAGAAGTTCGACCGCGACGGCCGTTTCGTCCTCCAGTGGCAGATGCCGCAGACGGATCTGGGCAAGCCCAAGGGCATGGGACTCGATCCGTACGGCAACGTGCTCGTGGTGGAGCCGCACTACATGCGCGTGAACCATTTTTCGACCGACGGACACCTGTTGGCGCAATGGGGGTCGAAGGGAACGAACGAGGGTTTCTTCATCCTGCCCCGCTCGATCGGCGTGACATCGACCGGCGAGTATCTCCTCAGCGAATACACGCTCGTGGATCGCGTGCAGCGCTTCTCGCCGTTCGTTCCCGCCACCAACGGCGCCGCCGCGGTCCTGCCGCGCTTCATGCAGTCGTGGGGAAGCCCGGGCGTCGAACCCGGCCGATTCAACCGCGCCGAGGGGCTCGGCATGGGCGCGAAGGACACCGTGTACATCGCCGATTCGTGCAACCACCGCATCCAGGTCTTCGACGCGTCCGGGAAATTCCTGCGCGAGCATGGCCATGCGGGGACCGCGCCCGGACAATTCAGTTACCCGTACGACGTCCGTGTCGATGCCCATGGCAACCAGTTCGTGTGCGAGTTCGGCAATAGCCGGATCAGCATCCTCGACGCCCGGGACCGCCCCATCGAGGTCGTCGGCGGGCCCGGATCGGCCCCCGGCCGTTTCTCGAATCCCTGGGCCATCGCCTTCGATTCCAAGGGCAACCTTTTCGTTGCCGACTCGCAGAACCACCGCGTCCAAAAATTCCTCCGACGCGATCCGCCGGCGGTGGCATTGGCCCTGAACCAGGGCAAGCGATGAACTTCCAATTCACCCATCCGCTCTGGCTCCTCGTCTTCGTGCCCGCCGCGGCGTGGACGATCTGGCTCGCCGTGCGGTCCGACGCGTCTCTCTCCCCGTGGCGCCGATGGGTGTCCACCGGACTCCGGCTGCTTCTGCTCGCGATGCTCGCGATGGGCATCGCGGGCCTCCAATGGAAGCGCCCGCAGGAAGGCATGAACGTCTTCTTCCTGCTCGATCGTTCGGATTCCGTCCCGTCGGGCCACCAGGAACGCGCCCGCGAGATCGCGAACAAATGGGCCGCCGACAAGAAGAAGGAGGACAAGGCAGGATACCTCGTCTTCGGCGCCGATGCCGCCCTTGAAACCACCGTGACCGAGATCGCCAAGGCCGACCGCATCGAGGCCGTCGTCGGCGCGGAACGCACCGACATCGCGGGCGCCATCCGGCTCGGCACCGCCGCGTTCCCCGAGAACGGCCAGAAGCGGCTCGTCCTCATGTCCGACGGCAACGAGAACATCGGCGACGCCACCGCCGCGCTGCTTGCCGCGAAACCCCTCGGCGTCTCGATCGACGTCCTTCCGCTCGGTGCCGAACGCGGCGGGGACGTCTCCGTCCAGCGCCTCGTCATCCCCTCGAACCTCAAGAAGGGACAGACGTTCGAGGCGAAGATTTTCGCGATGTCGGACAAGGCGCAGATGGGCACGGTGCGCCTCTTCCGCAACGACCAGTTGCTCGGCGAGCAAAAGGTCAAGCTCGACGCCGGGCGCAATCTTTTCAGCTTCCCGCAGACGCTCACCGAGCCCGGATTCTACGGCTACCAAGTCCAGCTCGAGGTCCCGGGCGACGCCGTGGCGCAGAACAACAAGGCGGCCAGTTTCGCGAACGTCCGCGGCGACCCACGCGTGCTGTTGGTCAGCGCCGATCCGAAACAGGACGAGCCGCTCGCCGCCGCGCTCCGTTCGTCGAAGCTCGACGTCAAGGTGGGCGACGTCGGCACGATGCCGTCGACGCTCGCGGAGATGCAGAGCTTCGACGCGGTGTTCCTTTCCAACATCGCCGCGGGTGACCTGGGTCCCGACCTGATGCGATTGATCGAGAGCGCCGTCCGCGATTTCGGCGTCGGCTTGGTCTGCATCGGCGGCGACAATTCGTTCGCCGCGGGCGGGTATCGCCACACGCCGCTCGAGACGGCCCTGCCGCTCGACATGGAACTCAGTTCCAAAAAGGTCCTTCCCTCCGGCGCGCTCGTGCTGGTCATGCACGGCATGGAATTCGGCAACGGCAACCAGGTCAGCCGCGACATCGCCATCGCGGCCCTCGATTCGCTCGGCCCGCAGGACGAGATGGGCGCGTTGCTATGGGACGGCACCGAACGCTGGCTCTTCGAATTGCAGAAGGTCGGCGACAAGAAAGCCATCGCGCGGTCCATCGCCGGCATGAACCAGGGCGATCTCCCGAGCTTCCAGGGCCTGATGCAGATGGGCCACGACTCCCTCGCGAAGTCGCACGCGAACCTGAAACACATGATCGTGTTCAGCGACGGCGATCCCGGCGCGCCCTCCGACCAGTTGATGAAGGATCTCGTCGCCGCCAAGGTCACGGTGAGCACGGTGATGATCGGGGGGCACGTGCAGCCCACGACGATGGAAATGATCGCGGGGAAGGGCGGGGGACGGTTCTACGACGTGAAATCGCCGGCGCAATTGCCGCAGATTTTCATCAAGGAGGCCGCGGTGATCCTGAAGTCGGCGATCTTCGAGGAGCCGTTCAAACCGCAGGTGGCCGCGCCGAGCGAATTGATCCGCGGCATCGGCGCTTCGGAGTTCCCGACGCTGCGCGGCTACGTTTCCACCAGCGCCAAGCCGCGCGCCGAGATCCCCATCCTCAGCGAGAAGGGCGACCCCATCCTCGCCCACTGGCAGTACGGCCTCGGACGCACCGTCGCGTTCACCAGCGACGCCAAATCGAAGTGGGCGCAGGACTGGCTTGGATGGGGAAAGTACCAGCAGTTCTGGACGCAGGTCGCGAAGTGGGCGTTGCGGCGCGTCGATGCCTCGGAGTTCAACACCGAGGTCGCCGTCGACAACGGGCAGGGCCACGTGAGCGTCGAGGCCCTGGATCGCGAGGGGAACTTCCGGAATTTCCTGCGCCTCCGCACGTCCGTCGTCAGCCCGCGCGGCGTGCGCCAGGACGTCGTCCTCGAGCAGACCGGTCCCGGGCATTACGAGGCCAAGTTCGACACCAAGGAGGTCGGTGCCTACCTGATGAACCTCCAGGATCTCGACGACCAGGGCGCCGTGCGCGGATCGCAGGTGCTCGGCGCAAGCGTCAATTATTCGCCCGAGTTCAACGCCAGCGAACCCAACCTCCCGCTGCTCCGCCGGCTCGCGGAACTCGGCGGCGGGAAGGTTCTCGATCCGGACGTCGACAATCCGTTCCGGCTCGGCCGCCTGAAGACTTTCCAGCCGCGCGATCTTTGGGAGTGGATGCTGCGCATCCTCGTCTGCCTGTTCGTCCTCGACGTCGGCGTTCGCCGCGTCGATTTCGACCGCGAGGAATGGGGACGATGGTTCGTCGCGATCAAACGCAGGCTTGGGTTCGGCGACGCACGGAAGGCCGTGGAATCGGAGGAATCCATGGCGGCGTTGCTCGCCCGCAAGAAAGAGGTCCGCTCCAACCAATCGTACGGCGCCGACGCGGAGCCCGTGGTGGTGATCCCTCGGAAGCTTTCCGAGGATTTGTTCCGACCGAAGCAAACGCCCGCGCCGCCGCCGGCGTCCGGATCCGGAACCGCGGGCGATTCGGGAACGATTCCGTCCGCGCCGGGAACTTCGTCGGGGACACCCGCTCCGTCGGGCACCGCCGCCGAGCGCCTGCTCGAGGCGAAGAAACGCGCGCAGCGCAGGAAGTGAGCCCGGGCTTGGGTGGGTGCCGGCGCGAAGCCAGAACACCGTGGCGTGCGTGGGTGACGGCGGCCCTGCCGTCACCTTGTGTCACGGAAACAACCCGCGCGCACGCTTCGCGTCCCACACGCGTTTCACGCCGAGCGACATCGCCGCCGTCCGCATCGGGATGTTCTGTTTGCGCGATGCCTGCAGCGTTTGCTGGAACGCGCTTTCCAGCATCCGGAACAACCGATCGGTCACTTCCGACTCGTTCCAGAAAAAGCTCTGCAGGTCCTGCACCCACTCGAAGTAACTCACCACCACGCCGCCCGCGTTGCACAGGATGTCCGGGATCACGAACACGTCCGCGCGGTTCTCCAGGATGGTGTCCGCGTCCGGAGTCACCGGGCCGTTCGCCGCCTCCGCCAGCACGCGGCAGCGTAGCCGGCCCGCGTTCGCTCCCGTGATCTGGCGTTCCATCGCCGCGGGAACGAGGACGTCGCAGGGCAGTTCCAGCAACGACGCGTTGTCGATCGGATCCGCCAGCGCGAAGCCCGCCACCGTCCGCGTGGCCGCCACGTGCGCGTCCAGCGCCCGGAGGTCGAGTCCCGACGCGTTGTGCACCCCGCCGTTCACGTCGCTCGCGGCGATGACTTTCACCCCGTGCCGCGCCAGCGAGTAGGCCGCGTGCGAACCCACGTTGCCAAACCCCTGGATCGCCGCCGTCGCTCCCGATTGCTCGATGCCCAGCGTCTCGAACACGCGGCCGATCAGGTAGCCGACGCCGCGTCCCGTCGCTTCCCTGCGTCCCAACGAGCCGCCGAGCACCAGCGGTTTCCCCGTCACCACGCCGGGCACGCAATGCCCCACGTGCGTCGAATAGGTGTCCATCATCCACGCCATCGTCTGTTCGTTGGTCCCGAGATCCGGCGCGGGAATGTCGATTTGCGGCCCGATGAAAGGGATCAGTTCCTGCGTGAACCTCCGCGTCAGGCGCTCGAGCTCGCCCGTGGACAACGCGCCGGGATCGACCGCGACGCCGCCCTTCGCGCCCCCGTACGGCAGTCCCATCAACGCGCACTTCCAGCTCATCCACATGGCCAGCGCCGCCACCTCGCCGAGGCGCACGTCGGGATGGTAGCGGATGCCGCCCTTCGTCGGGCCGAGCGACAGGTGATGCTGGACGCGATATCCTGGGAACACCGTGATCGAGCCATCGTCGCGCCGCAGCGGGACCGCGACGGTCAGCGCGCGTTTCGGGTATTTCAGGCGGTCGCGTTCGTCGACGGGGATCCCGAGGTGGTCGGCGACCCGGTCGAATTGCCGGGCCGCCATGTCGAAGGTGGGATGGGAATAGACGTCCATGTGGTGTCCTTGTCCGCAACGTGGAACGCGACCACGGAACGCGCCAGCGCCTTTCAACCACGGATGACCGGGGAATTTCCACCACGGAGCACACGGAGCACACGGAACGGGGGCAGGCGACGACCCACAAAGATTTTTGACCACGGAAATCACGGAAATCACGGAAATGGTCCGGAGTTTTTGGTTCAACCGCGTTTAACGCATCAAACGGTTCGTATCGTGCCTGCCTGCCTTCCCGTTCCGTGATTTCCGTGATTTCCGTGGTAAAATTATAGGTTCCGCGGCCAGCGCGACTTCCGTGTGCTCCGTGTGCTCCGTGGTTAAATGTTCGTCGCGGGATTCCGTGGTCCAAACTGAGCGCTTGAGTCCGCTTGGCAGGACGACGGCATAGTCGCGCATGCCGGTGACGCGACTCGAACTGGAGGAACGCGAGACCCGCCTGCTCGCGCCCCACGCGCAGACCAGCGCGACCACGCGCGGCCGCGTCCATCCCGAGGACCCGCCCACGTGGCGCACGCAGTTCCAGCGCGACCGTGACCGCGTGATCCACAGCCGCGCGTTCCGTCGTCTCGAGTACAAGACCCAGGTCTTCCTCAACGGCAGCGGCGACCATCTCCGCACGCGCCTGACCCACACCATGGAAGTCGCGGCGATCTCGCGGAACATCGCGCGCGCCCTTTGCCTGAACGAGGACCTCGTGGAGACCATCGCGCTGGCGCACGACCTCGGTCACTCGCCCTTCGGGCACAAGGGCGAGTTCATGCTCGATCGCCTCATGCGCGAGCACGGCGGGTTCGACCACAACCGCCAAAGCCTCCGCGTCGTCGACGTGCTCGAGCGCAAATACCCGCGGTTCGCGGGGCTGAATCTCAGTTGGGAAGTGCGCGAGGGTCTCGCCAAACACGAGGCGGGATTCGCCGTTCCTTCCGGCCGCGCCGACTTCGTCCGACTCCAACCCTCGATGGAGGCGCAGATCGCCAACCTCGCCGACGAGATCACCTACTACAGCCACGATCTCGACGATGGTCTGGAATCCGGACTCCTCGACGAGAAGCAATTGATCGCGGACGTCGAGGTCTGGGCCGCGGC
>JANYDN010000275.1 GCA_025363585.1 Verrucomicrobiota bacterium
AGCACGAACAGGCCGAGACGTTTTGCCAAAGACCCTGCGCGGCGGGCGGCCAAGGCGTCGCGTCCCTCGAACCCGCCCGCCTTGTCCCACGCCACCGTGAATCCAAGCCCCGCTTCCAACGGCGATTCGTCCGGCGACAACTCGGCTCCGAACGCCCGGTATCCCTTCTCGATCCGCAATGAATTGATCGCGTAATGCCCGGCGTTCGCGATGCCGAGATCGCCACCCGCCTCCCACAACGCCGCGTGCACCGCCGGCATTTCGGAGTTCGCGGCGTGCAGTTCCCATCCCAACTCGCCGACATACGTGAGCCGTACCGCCAAAACTTGCACGCCGGCGATCAAGAGGGTCCGCGCCGTCCCGAACGGAAACGCCGCGTTGTCCAACCGCGCCGGTCCGCCCGTGTCGGTCTCCGTCGCCACCCGCGCCAGCAATTCGCGCGACCGCGGCCCCATCACGCCGAGCACGCCGTTCGCGTCGGTGAGATCCGCGCACCGCACGTCGCCGCCGGAAACCCGATGCCGCCGCAGCCAGTGCGCGTCCCGCGTGCCCTGGGTGCTGCCGGTGATCACGAGGAATTCTTCGGCCTTCGTCCGGATCACGGTGAGGTCGGCCTCGTATCCTCCATGGCGATTGAGCATCGGCGTGTACACCGTGCGGCCCGGCGTCACGTCGACGTTGTTCGCGCAGCAGCGTTGCAGCAACGCGAGCGCACCGGGTCCCGACACGGAGAGTTTGGCGAAGCCCGATTGGTCGAACAACGCGACGCGTTCGCGGGCGGCGCGGTGTTCGGCCGCGTGGTTCCCGAACCAATTCTGCCGGCCGAACGCATGCTCGGTCTCGGGACGCCGCGCGCAACCGGGAGCGTCGCTGGCAAACCAGTTCGGGCGTTCCCATCCGCCTTTCAACCCGAAGCAGGCGCCCGCCGACTCGAGGACGCCATGCAACCCACTCTTTCGCTGGCCGCGCGCCGTCGTGTACTCGCGGTTCGGCCACGCCATCTCGTAGTGTAGGCCGAGCGCCTCGGTGACGCGTTCGCGCAGGAATTCTCGACGGTTCGCCCAAGGACCGAATCGCCGGATGTCGACGCTGCCGAGATCGAACGGCATGCCGTCGCCGACCATCCATTGCGCCAGCGCCTTGCCCGCGCCGCCAGCGCTCGCGATGCCTCCCGAGTTGAACCCGGCCAAAACCCAAAGCCCGTCGATCTCCGGCGTCTCTCCCATCAACCATTGGTTGTCCGGCGTGAAGCTTTCCGGCCCGTTCACGAACCGCGCGAAACCCGATTTCTTCAACGCCGGAATTCGATGCAACCCCGCCGCCAGCGGTTGCGCGAACTTCTCCCAATCCTCGCCGAGCAACCGGAACGAGAAGTCGTCCGGCACGCGCTCCACGTCCCAGATCTTCGTCGTGCGCTGGAACGCGCCCAGCATCACCGCGCCGCCGCCCTCGACTTCCTCGCCGCGGAAATAGATCGAGCCGTCCATGTCGCGCGTGCACGGCAAGCCTCCGTGGAATCCGTCGAACGCGTTGCTGACGACGTAGTGATGCTCGACCGGATGCAACGGGATGTTCACCCCCGCCGCCAGGCCAAGTTGACGGGTCCACATCCCGCCGCACAGGACCACGTGTTCCGCCTCGACCGGCCCGGACGTGGTCTCGACGCCATGCACCCGTCCGTCGCGCACGCGCAACCCGGTGACCCGGACGCCCTCGACGACGCGCGCCCCGCCGGCCTCGGCCAAGCGTCGCAGCGCCCTGGGCACTTCGGCGGGCAGGCAACGACCGTCGTGCGGGAGCCAGAATCCACCGACGAGATCGTCCGTCCGGATTCCCGGGAACTTCGCGCCGCATTCGCGCGCGTCGATCTCGTGGCATTCCACGCCCAGATGGCGCGCCATCGCGACGGTCCGGCGGTATTGCGTCATGCGCACCGGCCCGCGGGCGAGCATCAGGCTGCCGACCTCGCGCCATCCGACGTCGTGTCCGCTGGCCTTGGAGAGTCCGGCGTAGAGGCGCGCCGATTCCTGGTTTATCCGCATCATCGCGGACGAAACGCGGAGGCACGACACCATGCCGGCGGCGTGGAACGTCGTGCCGCCGGAAACCTGGTTCTGCTCCAGCACGAGGACGTCGGGCCAACCGGCTTCGACGAGATGGTGGGCGACGCTGGTGCCCGCGATGCCGCCGCCGACTACGACGACTCGGGATGAGGAGGGAAGGGTCGGGAGCACGCGCGAACGTGCGTCGGACCCAGTCCGCTTGCCCATCCCCGGTTCCGGGCGCGACTCGCTCCGGAATTTTTTACAAAAGGTAACGAAGGAAACAAAGGGGGGTGGCGGCGGCTCTCCCGCCACTGTTGCGAGTCGAGTGGCGCATGCTGGCCCTCGAAACCACTCACCGAGGTGTGAATGCCGTGGAAATCCGAAACTGCTGCGGCAACCCGTCACGCAGTGGCGGCGGGCCGCCGCCACCCACCTTCCTTGCCTTCGTTGCCTTCGTTGCCTTCGTTGCCTTCGTTGCCTTCGTTGCCTTTTGTAAAAAATCCTGACCCGCCTACTTCTCCAGATATTTAACCACCGCCTCGGTCCGCGTGTGGGCGCCGAGTTTCTCGAAGATGTGCTTGAGATGGGTGTGGACCGTGAGCGGGCTGATCCCGAGTTCCATCGCGATCTCCTTGTCGTGCAAACCGCGCTGGAGACACGCGAGGATCTGGCGCTCACGCACGGTCAACGAACTCCGGACCGACGCGTCCACGCCGGCGGCCCCGGGGCTGAACAGGCTCTGGCAATAGCGACGGACCGCCCGCGGCGTCTCGTCGGGAAGCAACCGTCCGCTGGCAAACGCGCCCTCGAGCGGCTCGCACAACTGGGCCAACGGCCGGCGACGCAGGAGATAGCCCGCCTCGACGCCGCTGAAGGTCTGGAAAATGTGGTCGCTCGTCGGATAAATCCCATACGAAAACACCAGCGGGCCCGGCGCCTCGCGGCTCTGCCGGGCCCCGGGCAAGGGCTCGGCGACCGACGGCGCCTCGAGCCGGCTCACGAAGACAACGTCCACGTTCGCCGCCCGCCGCGGCGCCTCGGTCAGCTCCTGCAGGCTGCCGAATCCGGTCAGCGTGCAGCCCGGGATGGACTCCATCCAATGGACCAACGCCCGCCGGATCACGACGTCGGACTCGACGATCGCGGCCCGGACCCTGAGCCCGCGCCCCCCCGCCGCGGCGGCAATGGAACCGCCGGTCGGCAGGGTGAACACGGTCGAGTACGTGCACGCCAGCGGCGCCTCGAGCCAAAAAATCGTGAAGGTGATCTCGCGTGGAATCCGGGTGCCCAAGCGGGTCCACCCCTGCTGGCGGGCCTGTCGACGGAGGTCCTCGGCCTGCTTGTTGGCGGCCACCTCATCCCGCGTCCCGAGCGGGACATACCACCCCTCGCCGTCGTGCTCGATCCACGCCGACCACTCCTCCGCACCCAATGGACGCAGGCCCGCCGAGTACTTTCGACGTGCCAAACCCAAGGAAGCTCCGTTGCTCCGATTGGGGGATTCCGACCCCGTGCTCATGCAATTAATTCTAGGGTAAGTGATTAAAAGTTTCGTCCTCACGCCGGTCGGAGTTCACGGACTCGTAACCGCCCGGACGTCCATCGGAGACCGACCGCGTGCAAATTTGTCCCGCGACATGAAAACGCAGTCCCAACGTGTGACGCAAACCGCAACGGCTTCTTCACGAAGATTCCGTTCGGGGTTCACCCTGATCGAACTTCTGGTGGTCATTGCCATCATCGCCATCCTCGCGGGCATGCTGCTTCCGGCCCTCTCGAAGGCCAAATCCAAGGCGCAGCAGGCCAAATGCACCAGCAATCTCCGCCAGATCAGCATCGGCACCACGATGTATGCGACGGACTTCAAGGACACCTTCCACAACATCGGCGGTTCCGTCCCGAACAATGGCCAGTGGACCAAAAACCCGAAGTCCGACGTCATTCTCGACGCCAACGACCCCCTCGCCTACTGGGCCATCGCGTACATCAAGTATTTCGGCGGCACGCGGCACATCATGCGGTGTCCCGGGGCCAAGATCGTGGACCAATGGCGTGAAAACGGCCTCGCCTATCCGAACGAGTGGTGGCTGGACTCCGCGGTCGGCATCTCGAAGTTCGTCACGGAACCGCCCAACGGCAGCGGCCCGCGCAAGATCACGGACTTTCCCAGCCCCCAGACGACGATCTTCGCCCAGGATTCCGCCGAACAACGCATGGAGGGCAGCGATGATTCGCTCGGCCTCTTCCCGGGCCAGACCGAGATCCTGACCCAATGGCGGCTCGGTTCGATCCCCGCCCTTTACCCCGGCGTGAATTTCCTGTGGGAATGGTATCGCCACAACAAGCGCTGCGATACGCTCTGGATCCCGGGGAACGTGTCCTCGATCCGGTTCAACGACGTGAAAAAGGGCGTCGACTACCGCTGGTACACCGGCGATGTCCCGCTGGAGCAGCCCGCGTTTTGAAGCCCGAGCACCGACGTTTCATGCGAATCCCCGAATTCAGGACGGCGGCACGCGGCCTTTGCGTGCTCGCCTTGGCCGCCGGCACCGCCGGATGCCACAAGGACGAATCACCGGCCCCGATCGCGGCCGACCAGATCCCGAAGACCCTCGACGGGGCGTTCCAAGGCGCCGATGCCGGCACCAAGGCCGCGGCGGCAGCGGCTTCGGCCGCCGTGCAGGGCGACTCCCAGGGCCAGGCGGTCGAACTCCTCGAAAAACTTTCCCGCCAACCCGACCTGACACCGGAGCAACGCGAGGCTTCCACCCGCGCCGCCCTCGCCGTCCGGAAAAAAATCATGGACGCCGCCGCCGCCGGGGACCAGGCCGCCAAGGCCTTCCTCGAACAACAGGCCGCCGGCAAATAACCATCCGGGGCGCATCCCGCCGTGCGCGATCGCCCCTTCCATCACGATTTCCCCCAGAGACATCACAAGTAGGCAAACACTCATGAACAAATCCAAATCATTCAGGTACGCCGTGGCCCTCGCGGCCGCGTGCCAAGGCCTGTTGCAGTCACAGGCACAGACGGCACTGCCGGCAGCCTGGGCCCTTCCCAACTCCGCCGCCGCCGCGTCGTCGCCCGGCTTCAACGTCCGTGTCGCGCAGGCGAACACCGGGTCCGGTGACCTGGCGAATTCGAACGCGCGCACGGAACTACAACTCGCCGGGCTCATCATCGACCCGAAAACCGGCGTGGCGTACACCAACGACATCGACACGACGGCGTTCACGTTCGACGCGAACGGCATCTACACGGAACCCGTGACGATCGCGTATGAAAAGGGCGGCGGCGGCGCCAACGGCTTGATCCCGGGTATCCCGGGCATCGAGGTCCAGACCGACAACATCGCGCTCGAGGCAACCACTTGGCTCAAGCTCGCGGTCGGCACCTACACGATGGTCGTGAACAGCGACGACGGCTTCCAGGTCAGCGCCGGTCCGGACGCGCGCGACGTGTTGAACTCCGTGGTGCTTGGCGCCTACGACGGTGGCCGCGGCACCGGCGACACGGCGTTCAAGTTCACCGTTTCCCAAGCGGGCCTGTATTCGTTCCGCTTGACCTACGAGCAGGGCGGCGGCGGCGCGAACGTGTCTTGGTTCTCGGCCGACAACACCGATCCCACCACCGGTCAGGTGCTCATCAACGACGCCGGCGGTCTCCAGGCCTTCCGCAAGGTCACGAGCCCGGTCGTGCCCTACGTCTCCTTCGCGGCGCCGGGCAAAGGCGCGACCGCGGTCTCGCCCTCGGCTCCCATCACGCTGAAGATCACCGACGGGTCGCCCCGCAAGGCCGACACCGCGAGCGTCAAGCTCTCGATCGACGGCACGGTCGTCCCCGCGGCCGTGACGCGCGCCGGAAACACCACCACGGTCACCTTCACGCCGTCCGTCCTCGCCGACCCGCTGTCGGTCCACGCGGCGCGGCTCGTGTACGGCGACGACGGCGCGCCCTCCACGCTGAAGACCAACGACTGGACGTTCACGATTTCGAAGTACTCGAATCTCAAGCTTCCCGCCCCGTTGTTCTTCGAGGACTTCGAGTCCACCGCCGAGGGCGAAATTCCCACTGGCTGGACCCGCGTCAACTTCACCACGGGCTCGACCGGCAGCTTCGACCTTCTCGACCCGAATTCCGACACGTACCTCGACTGGGTGGTCATCTCCCGCGACACCGTACTGGCAAACACGCACTGGGATTCCGGCATCCGCCTGCAGGCCGGCGAGAACTACGTCAACGGCGCGCGCGTCACCGATCTCGTCCAGGGCAAGTTCTGCTATGCCGAATCCGACAACCGCGGCGGCAGCCAGGTCCAATATCTCTTCACGAAGGATTATGACCTGACGGGCAAGACCAGCATCTACGTTGCCTTCAACAGCATCTACGAACAAAACCAGGACAGCATCGGCGCCACCGAATACTCGGTCGACGGCGGGACCACTTGGCTCCCGATCGCCTACTTCCTTGACGGCCCCGACATCGTCCATGACGCCCAGGGCAACGTCGACGCCGTCGCCACGTTCACCGCCGACAACGGCGACACCGCCAGCCTCACCGATCCCGTCAGCGGCGAGGAAATCGGGCACAAATACGGCGCGTTCATCGGCGCCCACATCGACGCCAGCCTCGCGCCCTTCATCCAGGCCCGCGTGAACGACGATCCGATCGAATCCAAGCGCGTCGAGTTCTACCCGCTCCCCGCCGCCGCGAACCAAAAGAAGGTCCGCTTCCGCTTCGCCCAGGCCGGCACCGGCAGCTGGTACTTCGGCATCGACAACCTCGGCATCTACAGCATCACGGTCGTCGACGCCCCGAAGATCAACATCGACCCCGTCGCCTCCACGTCGGCGTTCGTCGGGCTCGCGTTCACGCTCAAGGTCGACGCCAGCGGCATCGGCTTGGGCTACCAATGGAAGAAGGACGGCAACCCGATCCAGAACGCCAACGGCGCCACGTTCTCCGTCGCCAAGTCCGCGCTCACCGACGGCGGCGACTACACCGTCGAGATCACCAACGCCGGCGGCAAGGCCACCAGCAAGATCGCGCATGTCTCCGTCACCGCGCCGCCGACCTCGATCGCGGTGAATGACAACCTCGACGTCCACCTCAAGTTCGACGGCGACTACAAGGACGCTTCCGTCAACCACGCGGACGGTTCCGCGGTCGGCGCGCCGACCTTCGAGAACGCCCTGTTCGGCAAGGGTGTCCGCATCAAGACGCTCAAGGACGGCAGCGTGAACAACTACGTCACGCTCGGCTACCCCGCGTCGCTGAAGTTCTCCGACACCACCGCCTTCACCGTGTCGTTCTGGGTCACGCAAAACGACCAGGCCGACGACCAACCCTACTTCTCCAACAAGAACTGGGCGTCGAGCAACAACCGCGGCTGGGGCATCTTCTCCCAGGGCGGCAATGCCTACCGCGTCAACCTCACCGGTCCGGGCGCCGGCAGCGACAAGTTCAGCAAGACGCCCAGCGGCCAGGTCGGCAACGGCTCGTGGCACAACCTCATCGTCACCGTCGTCCGCGGCGGCTCGGTGAACACCTATGTCGACGGCAATCTGGATTCCTCGAACCCGATCACGACCGCCGGCAACATCAACACCGACGACATCCCGCTGGCGTTCAACATCGGCCAGGATGGAACCGGCGTTTACACCGACGGCGGCAGCGCCCAGATCGAGTTCGTCATGGACGACTTCGCCGTCTGGTCCCGCGCCCTGTCGGCCGGTGACGTCGCGGCGATCGCCCTCGGCGGCGCCGCCGGCAAGTCCCTCGACGACCTCGGCGTCGTCGATGTCCCCGCCAAACTGAGCGCCACGCTCGGGACCGGAAACGTCAACGTCACGTGGACCGGCACGGGCTTCACGCTCGAGGGCAGCTCCACGTTGACCGGAACCTACGGCGCCGTCGCGGGTGCGGGCGCCAATTCGGCGACCGTTCCCACGACCGGCACCCAGCTCTTCCTCCGACTGAAGAAGTAGGCTGATTCCCGTGGACCGGCCCGCGTCGCGGGCCGGTTCCACGGGCCCATTTTCCCCTCCCCCGTGTGGGGGCGGGGGACGGCGGGCGCCGGCGGTGAAACCGTGTGTCACCCCGGCGCCCGCTTTCTTTTTTCGACGATCCCTTCCCGATTTCCCGCACACTTCCCGCGTGACGCCCGCCATGCCCGCCCCGGATTCCACGCGCCCACGCGGACCGTTCGCCCGTTGGCTCGAGACGGCCCCGCAGTTCCTTTTCGTGTGCGTGGCCGTCGTTGCCGCGTTCTCGACCTACTTCGCGATGTACGCGTTCCGGAAACCGTTCGCCGCCGCGAAATTCGAGGGACTGCATTTCCTCGGGACCAGCGTCGGTCTCAAGACCGCCCTCGTCATCGGCCAGATTGTCGGCTACGCGCTTTCCAAATACGTCGGCATCAAATTCTGCTCCGAGATCACGCCCGCCCGGCGCGCCAAAACGCTGGTCGGACTCGTCCTTGCCGCCGAATTCGCCCTCCTCCTTTTCGCAGTCCTTCCCGATCCGCTCAAAGTCGGCGCACTCTTCTTCAATGGGCTTCCGCTCGGCATGGTGTGGGGCCTCGTCGTCTGGTACCTTGAGGGCCGGCGCTCGTCCGAGATCCTCATGGCGGGACTCGCCTGCTCGTTCATCGTCGCCAGTGGCGTCACCAAGGATTTCGGACGCGCCCTGATGGCCGGATCCGTCGCGGACCAATGGAACCACGTCCCGCTCGTCGGCGGTTTCGTCGCCGCCACGCTCGGCAAGGTCCCGGAATTCTGGATGCCTTTCGTCGCCGGGCTCCATTTCCTCCCGATCTTCCTCGGCGGCGTCTGGCTCCTCCAGCAATTGCCCAAACCTTCTGCAGCCGACATCGCCACCCGCGCCCCGCGCACGCCCATGTCCGGAAGCCAGCGGATCGCGTTCCTCCGCCGCTTCGGCCCCGGGATGATCCTGCTCTGCATCGCTTACTTTTTCCTCACCGCCTACCGCGACTTCCGCGACAACTACCAGGTCGAGATCTTCGACGAACTCGGCTACAAATACGCGGACCACAAGGTCATCATCAGCCAGGCCGAGACGCTCGTCACCGCGGGCGTGATCGTCGCCATGGCGTTCCTCAATGCGGTCCACCGCAACCGTTCCGCGCTCCGCGCCGCCTTCGGCATCATGACCGCCGGCCTCCTCCTTCTCGGCGCTTCCACCCTGCTCTTCCGCGCGCATGCCATCAGCGGTTTCTGGTGGATGACCCTCACCGGCCTTGGGTCATACCTCGCCTACGTGCCGTTCAACGCGATGCTCTTCGAACGCATCATGGCCGCCACCCGCGCCGCC
>JANYDN010000346.1 GCA_025363585.1 Verrucomicrobiota bacterium
AATCACGGAAGGCGAACCGAGGGTTTCTGTTCCGTGATTTCAGTGATTTCCGTGGTCAATGTGTTGATCCGTGGCATGGAGTCAGCACGGAGGACACGCAGACCGCAACTGGCTCGTCTCTCCTCCGTGTGTTCCGTGTGCTCCGTGGTCAAAAATTCCTCGGCCCGTCTCCGTGGTTGGTGATCGCCGAGGGGTTGCCATGGGGAACCCGAAGTATTTCGACCGCGGAATTCACGGCAATCACGGAAGGCGAACCGAGGGTTTCTGTTCCGTGATTTCAGTGATTTCCGTGGTCAATGTGTTGATCCGTGGCATGGAGTCAGCACGGAGGACACGCAGACCGCAACCAGCTCGTCTCTCCTCCGTGTGCTCCGTGTGTTCCGTGGTCAAAAATTCCTCGGCCCGGTTCCGTGGTTCGCTATCGTCGAGGCATGCCGATCTACGAGTTCCACTGCGGGAAGTGCGGTGAAGACAGCGAGGTGTTGGTGCGGTCGTCCCAATGGAAGGGGACGCCGTGCCCGAAATGCGGATCGACTCGCCTGGAGAAGAAGTTCTCGACGTTCGCGTCGAGCGTCGCGGGCGGCGGCGGCGCGGCGTCCGACGGCCCGTCGTGCAGCGGCGTTCCCACCTCGTGCGGGATGTGCGGGACCGGCAAGCCCCACTCGCACTGAGAAACCAGGGTGGATGACGGCGGCCCTGCCGTCTTCGGCGCGCGGCGAGCGAGGTTGGTCCGGTTTCGGAACTCGTTCGGAAAAGCCCAATGGGTTCCGGAGTGCCGGCAGGGCCGCCGTCACCCACCCACGTTGCGGAGGAGGTGCCGACGCGGGTCGGCGGACTACCGGCCGAAGCCACCCATGCCGGGAAATCCGCCGGCGGGTATTTTGCCGCCGAACTTGCCCAGCATCTTCTGGAACTTCCCCATCTTGCGCATCATCTCGCGCATCTCCTCGAAACGCTTCAGCAGGTTGTTCACCTCCGCGACGTTCACGCCGCTGCCCTTCGCGATGCGCACGCGGCGCTTGGCGTTGAGGACCTCGGGATGCTCCCGCTCCTTCGGCGTCATGGCGCAAAGGATGCCTTCCATCCTCCTGAACTCGCGCTCGCTCTTCGTGAGGTCCGCGCCCTTCACCATTTCGGAACCACCGGGCAGGAGTTTCACGAGGTCCTCCATCGGCCCGAGCTTCTTCATCTCGCGCAACTGCGACAGGAAATCCTGGAGGGTGAAGACGCCCTTGCGCATCTTCTCCTCGAGTTCCATCGCGGTCTTCTGGTCGATGGCCTCGCTCGCCTTCTCGACGAGCGTCACGACGTCGCCCATGCCGAGGATGCGCTGGGTCATGCGCTCGGGATGGAAGGGTTCGAAGTCCTCGGCCTTCTCGCCGGTGCCCATGAACTTGATGGGCTTGCCGACGACCGACTTGAACGAAAGCGCCGCGCCGCCACGGGCGTCGCCGTCGAGCTTGGTGAGGATCGCGCCGGTGACGCCGAGGGCCTTGTCGAAATGCGACGCGACGTTTACGGCCTCCTGGCCGGTCGCGGCGTCGAGGACGAGCAGGATCTCCGAGGGACGGACAAGATCGCGGAGCCGGACGAGTTCCTGCACGAGCGGTTCGTCGATCTGCAAGCGGCCCGCCGTGTCGAAAATGATCGTGTTGGCGGCGACGGACGGCGCGAACGCCAGGGCTTCGCGCGCGATTTTCAACACGTCGGTCTCGCCCGGCCGCACGAACACCGGCACGCCGATCTTGTCGCCGAGCACCTTGAGTTGCTCCATCGCGGCGGGACGATAGACATCGGCGGCCACGAGCAGGGGTTGGCGACCGTTCTTTTGCAGCAGGCGGGCGAGCTTCGAACTCGAGGTGGTCTTGCCGGAGCCGTGGAGACCGCACATCAGGATGCAGGCCGGGTTCCCCGTGAGTTCCAGTCCGGCGTTCCGCGAACCGAGCAGGGTCACGAGCTCGTCGTGGATGATCTTCACCATCTGCTGCCCGGGACTGACGGACTGGATCACCTGCTCGCCGATGGCGCGCGCCTTGACGGCCTCGATGAAATCCTTCGCGACCTTGAAGTTGACGTCGGCCTCGAGCAGGGCCAACCGGACGTCGCGGAGCGCGTCGCCCACGTTGGATTCGGAGATCTTCCCGACACCCCGGAGGTTGCGGAAGACGTTTTGCAGTCGCGAACTCAGCGAATCGAACATGGCGCGCGAAGGTAGGGAACGCGGGGACGGGGGGGAAGTATTCAGTGGGAGTCGGTAACCAGTGTTCAGTGTTCAGTGTTCAGTGTTCAGTGCGCCGGGCCAACGTGGCGCGGGCGTCCTCGCCTGCGGTAGCCGCGGGCGTCTCGCCTGCGTTGGGTGGTTTGAAGTTTCTGGTTTTCAAGGACGGCGTTCAGGCGGGTTCGGGCTCGCGCGGAAGCGGGATTCCACCGAGAGTCCGCCGGTCATGGAAGCATCCGTGTTGCTCAAGAAAACCCCGTTGCACGCCGCCCACAAACGCCTGGGCGCGCGGCTCGTCGAGTTCGGCGGCTGGGACATGCCGGTCCAGTATTCGTCCATCGTCGACGAACACCTCTGCGTCCGGAAATCGGCGGGCATCTTCGACATCTCGCACATGGGCGAGGCTTGGGTGAAGGGTCCGGGCGCGGAGGCTTTCCTCAACGGCACGCTGACCAACGACGTCCGCAAACTCGCGCCCGGCCAAGCCCAGTACTCCCTCATGTGCCTCCCGTCGGGCGGCGTCGTGGACGACCTCTACGTCTACCGCCTCGCGCCCGAGACGTTCCTTCTCATGATCAACGCGTCGCGGATCACGGCCGACGTCGCATGGTTGCATCGGCGGCACGCGGATTCGGGTGTCGGCGCCACCGTGGACTTCGAGGACGCCTCGGACCATTTCGGCGCCGTCGCGATCCAAGGCCCGCGCGTCGTCGAGTTCATCGGAAAACTTTTCCCGGGCGGATCGCACGCCGGCACCGCCGTGGCCGCGGTCACCGATCTCAAGAAGAACGAAATCGCCGCGTGGCGCTTCGATGGCGAGGAAGTCTGGGTGGCTCGCACCGGGTACACGGGCGAGGACGGATTCGAGGTCATCGCGCCCGCGGGTTGGATCGCCGCGATCTGGGATCGCGCGCTCGCGCTCGGGCACGTCGGTTGCCTCCAACCCTGCGGACTGGGCGCGCGCGACACGCTCCGCACCGAGATGTGCTACCCGCTTTACGGGCACGAACTCGACGAGGAGACGTCGCCGATCGAGGCAGGGCTCGGCTTTTTCGTGGCGTTCGAAAAAGGACCGTTCGTGGGCCGCGACGTCCTCCTCGCGCAGAAAACCACGGGCACGACCCGTCGTTCGGCCGCGTTCCGGATGGTCGACAAGTCCGCGCCGCCGCGTCCGGGCTACCCGGCGTGGATCGATGGCGCGGCGTGCGGGAAGGTCGTGAGCGGAACGCAAAGCCCGTCGCTCGGCGTGGGCATCGGGATCGCGTACGTGCCGACGGCCGCCGCGGTCCCTGGGACGCGCATCGAGATCGAGATCCGCGGGAAACGCTTCGCGGCCGAGGTCGTGAAGAAGCCGATCTACCGGCGTGCATGATCCCGCGAAGGACGGCGGCGCGGCGGGCGTGAACCCGGTGGGCGCGCTGGCGGTCTACCTCGCCGCGGTGTTTCTCGGCGCGGCCTCGCTCGCGCCTTGGCTCTGGAAATCCGCGCAATGGATGGCGCGCGAGCACGGCGTCGGCGTCGGCCTCGCCTCGCAACCGTTCCATCGCTACGTCAACCGCTGCCTCATTGGACTCGCGTTGTTGTTGCTCTGGCCCTTGGTCCGCGCGTTCAGATTTCGAGGTTGGGAGGAGATTGGTTGGCGATGGGACGCGATCGAACGCCGACGTTGGCTCGGGGGATTCGGACTCGGCTTCGTCGCGTTGGGAATCTTCACCGTGGTCGCGCTGGCCGGCGGCGCCCGGGTTTTGAATCCACCCGGAGACGCCGGGAAATGGATTGGGAAACTGCTCGGCTTCGCCGCGGTCGCGGTCGGTGTCGCGTTGCTCGAGGAACTTCTTTTCCGCGGCGCGGTCTTCAGCGCGATCCGTCGTCGCGCGGGTTTCGCGACGGCCGCCGGCGTGACCAGCGCGGTCTACGCGATCGTCCATTTTTTCGCGCGTCCGGAGTCGCCGGTGGTGATCGATGCCGGTTCCGGGTTCCGGATCCTCGGCCTCATGTTCCATGGCTTCGTCGATCCGCGGTTGGTGGTGCCGGGACTCGCGAGCCTCTTCGTGGCGGGTTGGACGCTCGCCATTCTCCGCGACCGCACCGGGGGATTGATGGCCCCGATGGGACTGCACGCGGGTTGGATCTTTTGGCTCCGCGCTTACGGGTGGCTGACCACGGACGCGCCCGGCGCCGACACGCGCTGGTGGGGAACGGAAAAACTATACGACGGATGGGTGGCGTTTGCCCTGCTGGCGGGGCTGGGGATCTGGGTGCATGTTCGGACCCGCCCGCCCGACCATGATTCCCGCACCCGCCCGACGGATCGCTGACAACCTGCTTCGACTGTTCTACCCGGAACGGTGCCAACTCTGCGGATCGAACGCCGCGGGTCCCGCCGAAGGGTTCGTTTGCGGCGAGTGCGAGCAATCCGTGCGTTGGATCGAGCGCCCGACCTGCGGTCGATGCGGCCTTCCGTTCGAGGGCCAACTGGACCAGTCGTTCGAGTGTCCGAATTGCGTGGAGGGCGATTTCTCATTCGCGCGGGCGCGGGCCGCCATCGTGGCGTCCGGGGCGGGGCGCGAACTGGTGCATCGCTACAAATACCACCGGGCATTTTGGTTCGAGCCGTTGTTCGAGCGGTGGATCCGGGAACGGGCGGTGCCCGGTTTCGCCGGTCGACCATGGTCGGGGATCGTGCCGGTGCCGTTGCATCCGGCGAAGCGACGCGAACGGGAATTCAACCAGGCGACGCGACTGGGGGCATTGCTCGGGAAGGGGCTTGGATTGTCGTTGCGCGAGGACCTCGTGCGACGCAGCGACGCGACCACGACCCAAACCCGGTTGTCCCGGCGAGAACGCGCGGCGAACGTGCGGCGTGCCTTCGATGCCGTTTCGACGGCGGATCTATCGGGAACCCGTTGGATCGTGGTGGACGACGTGTTCACCACCGGCGCGACGACCGATGCCGTGGCGCGGGTGCTGAAATCGCGCGGCGCCGAAGAGATCGAGGTGTGGACACTCGCTCGCGGCCTATAGAGCGGCCATCCCCAGCACTCGCCTCCGTGGGTGACGGCAGGGCCGCCGTCACCCACCCGGGTTGGGTTTGCTGGCCCGACTCAAACCCGCACGTCCGCGCGACGGATGAACGTCGTCGCGCCGTCGCTGATCGCCGGCTTCGGGATGCGCGCCAGGATCTTGAGGATGTCCAGCAACACGAACATCGGTTCCTGCGTGGAATCGATCTGGTGGACGAGGTGCTCGGGATAGCACTCGAGCACCGCGCGCGTGTCGCGCCGGTAGGTCTCGAGCCGCGCCTTGATCACCTCGACGTTGGCATCGTCGAGACGGTTTTCCTTCAACGCCCGGCGCTGGAGGCGTCCGACCAGCTTTTCTTCCTGCGGGCAGTACAGGTTGAAGATCGCCTTCACGTCGACGAGGTCCGACATGATGCGGACCTGGTTCGGATTCCGCGGGATGCCGTCGAGGATCATGGTGTCGGCTTCCGGATTGAAGCGTCCGGTGCCCGCCATGCCATGGATGGAATTATGCCAGAGCTCGATCGTCGGATCGTCGGGCACCAGTTGTCCCTTGGACGCGTACTCGACGAAAATCCGGCCGAGCGGGGAATCGACGCGGAGATTGCGGAAGGCGTCGCCGCACGAGAAGTGCACGAAATTCGGGACCTGCCCGAGGATCTTGCCCTGCGTGCCCTTGCCGGCGCCGGGTGCCCCGAAGAGCAGAATCGCGCGGTATTTCATCGTTGGGGATGCTCGATGAGGGACGGACGAAAACTGGATGATCAGGCGTGGCGCAGCGTGATCTGGACGATCGTGCCGTAATCGATCGGCGACTCGTCCCTGCCGGGCACGCGCACGATCACCTCATTGGCGTTCATGCGGTTGATCTTGTCGGCCACGACGTGTCCGGCCGCCGTCTGGATATCCATGACGAGTCCCGCGGTGGCGCTGTCCGCCGCGCCCGGCAGGAAGTCGGGGAACTGGGTCTCGAAGAAGCGGCGGTTGAAGTTGAAGTCACCGCGACCAAACGTGCGCGGGATCTCGCCCGAACCGGCCGTGGGCGTCCCGGCGCCGCCACCGGCCCGCAGCCCCATCTGTTGGACCAGCGACGGTCCGGAATCCGCCACCGTGAGCGTGGTGGCCGCCATGGCCACGGCCGTGGCGTCGATCTCGACGGGCGGCTGCCACTTCGGCATCGCGAGGAAAACGAGCGGCCCGACGATCGGCAACACCGCGGCGAGGCCGCAGACCAACGCGGGCTTGCGCCAGCGGAAGCGGGCGACCTGGAAGGCGAAGAAGATGTTCGCGAGATAGATGAGCCCGAGGAAGAACAGGCCGCCCGGCGAAAGGATGGCGGCCGCCATCGACTTCTTGACCTCGGGTCGGGAAACGCGCGCCGGCTCCGACAACTTCAGTTCCTTCGGCGTCTTCTGGACGATTTCCTCGTCGGGTTGGATGACGTACGGCTCGACGAATTTGTGGGCCTTGGGGTTTTTGGCCATCTCGACGAGCGATTCGTCGGTGAGCTTGCCCCAGTCGGTCTTCGGCGAATAGCCGCCGCCCTCGAGCTTCATGAGGAAACCATCCTTGTCGGCCGAGATGATCTCGCCGGTCAGGCTGGAGCCGTCGATGAGCTTGTACTCGGCCGCGCGGAGCGACAGGGACAGCAGGACGGCCCATAGCCAAACGAATGTGCTTCTTCCAAACCAGCGCATGGTTCCGGACCTTGGCAAATCCGGTGCCAACCGGGCTAGGATTTTTCCGGGACTTCGCGGAATCGTGGTGACGCGGCCGGCCGGCCCGCGAACCGGGAACGATTCGGTGGGAAGTTTTCACGCCAAGGGGAACCAAGGCCGACCAAGGCGCCATGGAGCCGGAAGGGGATGCGATCGAACCAGACCCAGCGAAGCAAATGTCCCCGCGCCGAGCGTCCCGCGGTCGCGGGATGCGGTGGGAAGGAGCGAATGGGACGCCACACCGCTTTCCCAGCCTCAAGCAGCCCCGTCCTTCAAAGCCGCAAAGTACCGTTCAACTTTGCGGCCCGTTCAATCGACCCGCATTCTCCGTCCCCTTGGCGTCTTGGCGTGAGATTGATTCTGCAAGCTTTCAGCCCAGACCTTTGCCCCCTTCGTCCCCCTTGGCGTGAAACAATGCCTTCGACCCAACGAGCCCCCCGGATTGGGTAGAATCCGGGTCCCCAGTTGACCGGAACCAGCGGAACGTCTACAGCGGGCGCGCTTCTATGAATCCCACCTTTTCCCGTCGCGCCTTCGCGATGGTCGCCGGTGCCGGGCTGTCGCTCCTCGCGGCGACCGGTTGTTCTTCCCTCGCCCTCGCCCAGAATTCCCCGCCCAAGGGCTTCGTCTCCCTGTTCAACGGCCGGGATCTCCAGGGCTTCCGCGGCGGCGATACCTTCGACCATCGCAAGCTGCTCGCGATGCCGGAGTCCGACCGCGCGGCGCAAGTCGCCAAGTGGACCGCGACCATGACGCAGCCGGGCAAGGACGGGAAACCGCACTGGCGTGCCGAGGGCGGCGAGTTGGTCAACGACGGCTTCGGCGCCTACGCCACCACCGAGAAGGACTACGGCGACTTCGAGTTGCTCGTCGAATACAAGACCGTCCCGATCGCCGATTCCGGCATCTATCTCCGCGGCGTTCCCCAAGTCCAGATCTGGGATCATACCGAGGCCGATCCCCAGAATCTCGGCCGTGCCAAGGGCTCGGGCGGACTTTGGAACAACACCGCGGGCGCGCCCGGCAAGGATCCGTCGGTGATGGCCGACCGCCCGTTCGGCGAGTGGAACCAGTTCCGCATCGTGATGACCGGTGCCCGCGTCTCGGTCTGGCTCAACGGCAAACAGGTCGTCGACCACGCGCTCCTCGAGAATTATTACGACCGCAAGACCCCCATCCCCGCCCGCGGCCCCGTCCAACTCCAGACCCACGGCGGCGAGATCCGGTGGCGCAACATCTTCATCCGCGAGATCGGCACCGAGGAGGCCAACCGCATCCTTTCGACCCACGGCGAGAGCGCCGGATACAAGTCCGTGTTCAACGGCCGCGATTTCGCGGGCTGGGCCGGTCCGACCGACAACTACCAGGTCCAGGAAGGCGCGATCCTTTGCAAGGAGCACAAGGGCGGCACGATCTATACCGAGCAGGAATTCGCCGACTTCAAGGCCCGCCTCGAGTTCAAGCTGCCCCCGGGCGGCAACAACGGACTCGCCATCCGCTATCCGGGCAAGGGCGACACCGCGTACGACGGCATGTGCGAGCTCCAGGTGCTCGACGACAACTACGAGAAGGCGACCAACTCCAAGATCGACCCGCGCCAGACGCACGGATCGGTGTACGGCATGATCGCCGCCGCGCGCGGCTACCAGCGGCCGATCGGCGAGTGGAACTTCGAGGAAGTCACGATCAAGGGCTCGCGGATCAAGGTGGAATTGAACGGCACCGTGATCCTCGACGGCGACGTCTCGACCGTGAAGGAGTTCATGGCGAACTCGGCGCATCCCGGCAAGGACCGCATCTCCGGCCATTTCGGCTTCGCCGGACACAACGATCCCGTGGCGTTCCGCGCCATCCGCATCGAGCCCCTCTAAGCCGACGGGACGTGGCCGCCGAATTGACGTGGCCGCCGTCGTGAGACGGTGGAAGTTCGTCGCCTAGGTAGCCGCCGTCGTGAGACGGTGGATCGAGCCTGGCTCTGGTCCGGTCCACCGCGTCACCGCGGCCGCCACGCCCCGAGCAACCCCCGCGCGAAGCGCCTTGGAGTGCGGTGGGAAGCCCTCGGAGGGCGCCACACCGCTTTGAAGCGAGGAGGGCCAGCCCCGTGGCCGCCGTCGTGAGACGGTGGAGCATTCCACGGCGCGTCCCGCGCGCTCCACGGTCTCACGACCGCCGCCACGGCACGCGCGCCTCCCGCGCGAAGCGCCTTGGAGTGCGGTGGAAAGCCCTCGGAGGGCGCCACACCGCTTTGAAGCGAGTAGGACAAACATTGGGGTCCATGAACGCGATCGGCATTCCCATTCCTAGTCCCCTATTATTTATCGCGCGCCGCTGTAACAAAGTCCCGGGCTTTCGTGTCCGGTACGGCGTACTAGTTCCGCGATGCACCGCCCGCCCAAACGCCCAGCGCTTTCGTTCGGACTCGCCTTGATCCGGCGCGCGGTGTTTTGCCTCGGGTTGGCCTTCGCCGGGTTTGTCCAAGCGGAGAAAGCATCGCCGCCACAAACGCCATCCCCAACGCCCACGTCCGCCGTCGCCTTCGACGTCCGCCGCGGCCTCTACTCCGCCCCGATCACGGTCACGTTGACATCCGAAGCCCCCGTCATCCGTTATACCACCGATGGACGGGAACCCACCGCCACCATCGGCACGCCTTATACCGCACCGCTCCGGATCACCAACACCACCATCCTCAGGTCGGCCGCATTCTCCGGAACCACGCGCGTCTCGCCCGTCGAGACGCATAGTTATTTGTTCCCGTCGGATATCATCCGCCAAGGCCCGGATCCCAAGGGGTTTCCCGCCGGCCAAAGCGCGTGGGGCGGGGAAGCGTCCTCGTACGGAATGGACCGCCGGATCACGGACGACCCGGTCTATCGCGACCGCATGGTGCCGGCGTTGCGGTCCCTGCCGAGCGTCTCGATGGTGTTCGCGCGGGCCCACTTTTTCGGCGCGGACAAAGGCATCTATCTCAACTCGCTCCGCAAGGGCATCGATTGGGAACGACCGGTTTCCGTGGAATGGATCGATCCCTTGGGCGGCCCCGGATTCCAGATCGACTGCGGCGCGCGCGTGCAGGGCAACTACAACCGGCGGCCCGACAAATCGCCGAAGCATTCCTTCCGCCTGTTGTTCAAGAAGGAATACGGCGCCCCGAAACTCCGGGCCAAGATCTTCCCGGACTCGCGCGTGGAGAAATTCGACACGCTGGTGTTGCGCTCGGATTACAACAACTCGTGGATCCATTGGGACTCGAATGTCGCCGCGCGCGGCCAACGCATCCGCGACGCGTGGATGAAGGATTCCCAGCGCGCGATGGGTTGGTTGTCGCCGCACAGCCGCCCGGTGCACCTCTATCTCGACGGGTTGTATTGGGGCATCTACGACATCGCCGAACGGCCGGACGGTAGCTTCGCCTCGTCCTATACCGGAGGCGCGAAGGAAGATTACGACGTCATCAATGAATTCGAGGTGAAGGGCGGGACGGGCGACGCCTTCCGCGCGATGCGATCGGCGCGCGGGTTGGCGGCGCCGGCGCGATACGAGCAACTCGGATCGCGGTTGGACCTCGCCGAATACGCCGATTACCTGCTGTTGAATTACTACGCGGGCAACCGCGATTGGGGCGAGAACAAGAACTGGTACGCCGTGCGCCCGCGCGTGCCCGCGGGTCCGTTCCGCTATTATGTCTGGGACGGGGAACAGATATTCCAGGGCGTGCGCGAGGACATCGTGAACCATCCCTACGAGGTGCCATTCGCATTGGCCCACGGGCTCCGGGAGAACGCGGAGTTCCGGTTGCTGTTCGCCGACCGCGTCCAGAAGCATTGCTTCGGCGACGGCGCCCTGACGCCCGACGCCGTCGCCGCGCGCTGGATGTCGCGTGCCCGCGAGATCGATCTCGCCATCGTGGCCGAGTCCGCGCGCTGGGGCGGATATCGGCGCGACCCTCCCTATAACCGGGACCAGGATTGGATCGCCGAACAACGCCGGCTCACGACCCGTTATTTCCCCGTCCGGACCACGACGCTTCTGGGCCAACTCAAGGCCGCTGGACTCTATCCCGCGATCCCGGCCCCGGTCGCCGAAGTCGCATCCACGACCGCGGGAGCCCCCGCCCGCGTGACCCTCGTCGCGCCGGCCGCCAACCTATATTATACCTTGGACGGCACCGACCCACGCCTCCCCGGCAGCGGAAAACCCACTCCGTCGGCCGTGCCCTACGCCGCGCCGATCGCGTCGGCGATTCCCGCCACACTCAAATGCCGTGCCGAAAAAGACGGCGTCTGGAGCGCCTTGATGGAACTGCACGTCGGCCCGCGATGACTTGGAAGCACCCTTCTTGGACAGCCTCGGTCTCCGCGCGAAGCGCCTTCGGACTGCGGTGGGAAGAAGCGTCAGCGCCGCCACACCGCTTTGTCGGCAAAAAGGGAGCAAGGCGCAGGGAGCAGGGAGCAGTTTCGCGACCCCATGACCACGGACTACCCAGAACGAAAAGGATTTCGATTCCGTGTGCTCCGTGTGCTCCGTGGTAAAAAGTCCCCTTGGCCTTTCTTGGCCTGCCTTGGCGTGAGAAATACCCAGCCCTCACCGCCGCCGCAGCCCCTCCCAAATCTCCCTTCCGTGAAACCGGAGTACCTCCCGACATTGGTCCAGCAGGCGGGCCTTTGGATTGGGCCGGAAGCCATCCAATCGGCGGCGCGCACGACGGGGAGGCCGCGGATCGGGACCGCCGGGCGCCGCCGCCGGCCCCCCGGTGGTGTCGTTGCCGTATGGCGATCCGTGGACCGCTCCATGGGCCGGACATTGGCAATCCGCCGCCGGGTCACGGGGCTTGCCTTGCCCATTGCGTGTGTTATCCAAAGGGGAGTCGAGGGTGTCGTCCATAAACGGTTCAACCCATGATACATCGAGAACCAGCCAAAGTTACCCCGATCCTATTGGGACAAAGCCGCGGCCCAA
>JANYDN010000362.1 GCA_025363585.1 Verrucomicrobiota bacterium
CGGCAGGCCGACGATCGATCCGAACGGCCGGATGGAAATCGTCGGGCCCGGCGGCAGGTTTCTTTCATCCGGCGACGATTCGAATCCCGCGGCCATCACCAATCGTGGCGTCGTGGTTTTGTCGACCGCGCTGAGCGAGTCGAGTTCCTCCCTTGTAGAGAATCTCGGCCGCTGGGAATTCGCGGGGGACGACATCCTCGCGGACTATTGCTGCGGCGGCGGGGGCGGGATTTTCCGGAACGGCGGCGAGATCGCGAAGACCTCGGGTCCGGGCACCAGTGGCTTCGGCATCTATCCCCTCCTCGATTCGGGGACGCTCACGGTCTCCAACGGCGTGTTCAACGTCTCGCAAAACGGGACGCTGACCGCCGACTCCACGCTCAGACTGGTCGTTCCCGGGGCCTCGATCGCGGCGGCGGGAGGCGCGTTGAACCTCGGCGGCGAACTCGTCGTCGCGCTCGCGCCCGGATTCGTCCCGGCGGACGGGCAATCGTTCGTGGTCGCGATGGGGAATCCGCGCCTCGGAAGTTTTTCGGACACCACGCTGCCGCCGTTGCCGGCGGGATTGAATTGGTCGCTCGACCAGAACGACACGACCGTCACGCTCTCCGTCACGGCGGATCCGTGCCTCGCGAACGGCTTTCTGGGTTGGTGGACGGGCGAGGGCAACGCCGACGACGCGACGGCGAACCACCACGGCACCCTGAAGGGCAACGTCACGTTCACGAACGGCATCGTTGGGAAAGCCTTCGTGCTGGACGGATCTTCCTACGTGGACCTCGGCACTTGGACGCCGGGCTCGCAATGGAGCGTCGACGCCTGGGTCAACGCGGCGACGGCACCGGCGGGACAGCACATGGTGATCGGCGCCGCCGGCGGTTGCCTCGACTGGGGCATCGTGTTGCAGGACGGGCAATGGGGCATCGACTACCGGCCGCCCGGTGGCTGCGGCGCCACGCTGTCGAGCGG
The DNA here is from genome assembly GCA_025363585.1 of Verrucomicrobiota bacterium. Taxonomy (GTDB): domain Bacteria; phylum Verrucomicrobiota; class Verrucomicrobiia; order Limisphaerales; family UBA9464; genus UBA6176. The sequence goes on from JANYDN010000362.1 coordinate 970, forward strand.
GAGCGTCGCGGAGTTGGATCGCTGGTACCACGTGGCCGGGACGTGCGACGGGCATACGGTCCGCTTGTTCGTCGATGGACAGCCCGTCGCGAGCGTCGCGTCGGAGCCGAATTACCAGCCCTACAATGTCATTCGCATCGGCAACGAGGCCTGCTGCGGGAACTATTTCGCGGGAGCGGTCGACGAAGCCGGCATCCACGGCCGCGCGATGCGACCCGAGGAAATCCTCGCGATCTACCAATCCGGAAACCGCGGCCGATGCGGCCAGTCGGGACTTTACGTCGCGCGCGTCCTGCCCGGCGGGATCGTGAATTCAAACGTCTCGCGACTGACCGTGCGGTTCAGCGTGCCGATCCAGCCGGCGACGTTCGCGGCCGACGACATCAAGGTCACCAGCCCCTCGGGGCCCGTGCAAACGTCCGGCGCCACGATCACGCCGGTGGGCGACAGCCGTAGCTATTTCGTGGACCTGCCGACGATGACCCAGGACGGCGTCTATTCGGTCGTCGTCGGCCCGAACATCCTCGACCTCGGTGGCAACGCCTTCATCGCGGGACTTCCGACCACCAACACCTTCGCGATCGACCACGCCGGCCCGCGCGTCGTTTCCGTGTTGCCCGCCTCTCCCGCGACGAACCGCGTGGACTTCATCGACGTGACCTTCGACGCGCCGATCAACCCGGACAGCATCGCGGCGAACGATCTGGTCGTCGTCGGGGCGTCGGTGCCGACGGTGGGCGCGCCGCAAAAGACGGGCGACGCCACCTGGCGGTTCCCGCTCGCGACGCCGCTCGCGGTGGGTTCCTACACGATCAAGGTGGGACCGGGAATCCTCGACGTCGCGGGCAACGCGATGGACCAAAACCAAAACGGAACGGGCGGCGAGACGCCGGGCGACGTGTATTCCCGGACGCTCGACGTTTCCGGCGCCGACCTTGCGGTGACCTCCGTGACCGCGCCGGCATTGGCGCAGATGGGCCAGGGCATCCAGGTCGTTTTCGCGATCACCAACCAAGGCGCCGCGTTCGCAGCGGGCCCATGGCAGAATGATTTCCTGCTGGCGACCGACGCCAATGGCAACAACACGACGGTGATTGGGTCCGCTCCGTTCAACGGCATCCTGCCGCCCCACACCTCCGTCGTGCTCACGCAGCAGGTCATTCTTCCCGGCGGCGTCACGGGCGCGCGCTTCGTGGGCGTGCTCGCGGATTCGGAGGCGCAGGTGGTCGAGACCACGCGCGCCAACAACCGGCGGTTCGCATCCCCGGCCGTCGCGATCAACGCGGCGGATCTCGTCGTCCAATCGCTCGGTTCTCCGGCGAACGCGGTTTTCGGCGAGACGGTGACGGTGACGTGGACCGTTAGGAATTCCGGCAGCGCGCCGACCCTCGCGCAATGGAACGACCAAGTGTACCTCGCGCGGACCGCCGGTTCGCTGTCCGGTGCCGCGCTGCTCGCGACGCTTCCCTCGACGACGCTTGCCGCGGGCGCGAGTTACAACCGGAGCACGCCGGCGCGACTGCCGCTGTCGGCGGATTTCGCGACGGGACCTTATTTCATCGTCGTGGTCGCCGACGCAGGCGACGCGCAGTCGGAGGCAAACGAAGGCAACAACACGGCGAGCAAGGCGCTGTCCGGGAAATTGCCGCCGCTTCCCGACCTCGCCGTCGATTCACTCGTCGTGCCGCCGACCGGGGTCGCGGGCACGGACCTGCAGTTCGTGTGGGCGATCACGAATCGCGGCACGTTTGCCGCGGTGGGCGCGTGGGACGAACAACTCTCGATCTCGAACGCGCCCGGCAAGCTCACGCCGCTCGTGACCTTCCGCTTCACGAACTCGCTCGCCGCTGGCGACTCGCTCGTCCGCACCCAGGTCTTCACGCTTCCCGAAACCCTTTCCGCGGGAAGCCCGACCTTCCACCTCGCGGTCGACACCGGCCTCGAGATCGTCGAGTCGAACGAGACCAACAACATCACCGGCGCGACGAATGCCACGGTGTTGCCGGCCGCATTGACGCTCATCCTCGATCCCAACGACGTGAAGGAAGGCGACGTCATCCATGCGCTCCTCGTGCGCAACAGCGATCCCTCCCTGCCGCTCACGGTCACGCTCCTCAACTCGCTGCCGGATTCGCTCTCGGCGCCGGCCCAGATCGTCATCCCCGCGGGCGCGTCCGTCGCGACCGTGGATTTTCCCACGGTCGCGGACCACGTGGTCGACCCGGACCAGATCGGCCAATTGGATGCACGCGCGGCCAATCATTTCGGTGCGTCGGCCGTGTTCACGATCCGCAACACGGACCTGCCAAAACTGACGGTCGCGCTCTCGACGAACCAGATCCACGAGGGACAGACCGTGGCGATCACGGTGTCGCGCGACGGTCCCGTGGACCTTTCGTTGCCGTTCTTCATCAGCGGCACCGATCCGGTTCGCCTCGCCCTTCCCGGCGACCTTTCGATTCCTGCCGGCCAGGCAAGCCTCGTGATCGCCGGAATCGCGACCGACAACAACCACATCGAGGGAACCGCGGACATCACGATCACGGCGGCTGCTGCCGGGTTCGCGCAGGTACCCGCGAAGTTGTCCGTCTTCGACGACGACCTGCCGGCGATCCGGCTGACGGTGGCCTCGACGAACATCAGCGAGGCGGGCGGGCCGCAGGCCACGGTCGGGACCGTGACGCGCTTCGGGTCGGCCATTCGCCCCGTGGTTTTGGAACTCCGGAATTCGCGGCCCGACCTGATCGTGGTGCCGCAGGTGATCAGCATCGCCGCCGGTCGCACGAACTTCAGTTTCCCGATCGCGGCGATCGACGACAAACTCGTGAACGGAACGCGCCCGGTCGGACTCCGCGTCTTCATCCGCGAGTCCGGATCGCTCGCCATCGTGGGCGAAGGCGAGGGCGTCGAACTGTCGGTGCTCGACGACGACGGCCCGACCCTCGCGCTGACGCTTGACCGCGACCTCGTGCGCGAGGGAATCGCGAACGCCGCCGCCGGGACCGTGACGCGCAACACGCCCACGACCGACCCGCTGCTGGTGACGCTCGCGAGCAGCAACATAGGCGAGGCCACGGTGCCCCCGACGGTGACGATCCCGGCGGGCCAAGCCTCGGCAGCGTTCGGCATCACGTCGATCGACGACCACGTGAAGGACGGCAACAAGCCGGTGATCTTCATGGCGACGGCCCCGGGCTTCACGCTCGGCAGCGCGAACCTGGTGGTGTCGGACGTCGATCTTCCCGACCTCGTCGTGACCCGCATCACGGCGCCGACCGGCGGCGAAACCGAATCGCTCGCGGGCACCTCGTACCGCGTCGAGAACCACGGCGTGACGTCGACGGACGGGGCGTTCACGACGCGGATTTTCCTGAACACGGATCCGGTCGCCGGCGGCGGGACTTTGATCGGGCAGTACACCTACCCCGACCCGCTCGCGCCGGGGCAATTCTTCGAGCAGACGCTCCAGTTCAAGCTGCCGCAGGGCGTCGGCACGTACTGGCTCTCCGCGGTCACCGACGCGGGCGAGGCCATCAACGAGGTCCGCGAGGACAACAACACGCTGACCGCGTCGACCGCGATCGTGGTGAAGGCCGCCTATTCGGCGACGGTCATCGCGGACGTCCATTCGGCGGTCGCGGGCCAACCGGTCCCTCTCCATGGCAGCGCGAAGCGCACCGACGGAACGCCGGCGGCCCACGTGCAGGTGGCGATCCAACTCGGCGTGCGCGGGTTCCAGCGGGTGATCCGCGTGGTGACCGACGACGCCGGGAAATTCACGACCGTCTTCACGCCGCTGCCGGGCGAGGCGGGCATCTATGACGTCGGCGCCACGCACCCGGGCGTGCCGTCGGCCCCGGTGCAGGACCACTTCAGCATCCTCGGCTTCGCTCCTTCCGGCGGTGCGTCGTTCGCGCTCGTGCCGGGCGATATCAAGTCCGCGACCGTCCCGCTGCTCAATCTCAGCGACATCCCGCTCCACGGGCTCGCCGCGTCCGTCATCGCGCAACCGCCGAACCTCGACGTGAAGGTCACGCTGGATTCGACGTCGCTCGGCGGCTTCGGAACGAACCACGCGACGGTACTGGTGACGGTCAAGGAGAACACCTTCACGTCGGGAACGTTCGGGATCCTGATCACCTCGTCCGAGGGCCCGCAGGCGCAGTTCGGCGTCTCGTTCAACCTCGCGTTGCCCCACGCGCAACTCGTCGCGATCCCGCCGTCGCTCGACGCCGGCATGGTGCGGGGCGGGCAGACCAGCGTGGCGTTCGACTTCGTGAACGTCGGCGGCGCGACGTCGGGACCGGTCCGCATCGCGTTGCCCGACGCGCCGTGGCTCAGCGTGGCGACCGCGGACACTTTCCCGCCGATGGCACCCGGCCAGACGAACCACGTCACGTTGCTCCTCTCGCCCGCGACCGACCTCGACCTAGGGCCCTACGACGGGGCGATCGCGATCGACGACACGGGAAGCGGCCTCGCCGTGCCGTTCCACTTCATCACCAAATCGGACGCGCTGACCGACCTGCTGGTGAAATGCGAGGACGAGTTCACCTATTACGGCGAGGGCGCTCCCCGCGTGACCAACGCGGTCGTGACCGTGCGCGACGCGGTGACGAAGGAGGCGATCGCGACCGGTCCGGTGGACGCCTCCGGCCAATTCCACGCCGCGGGAATCCCCGAGGGCAACTACATCGTCGAATCCAGCGCCGACCAACACCAGCCCGCGGCCGACGCCGTGAAGGTGATCGCCGGCACGACCAACCAGGTGTCGGCGTTCTTGTCGCGCCAGTTGGTGGAATACATCTGGACCGTGGTCCCGACGGAGATCGAGGACCGGACGCACATCGTGATCGAGACGATTTTCGAGACCGTGGTGCCGGCGCCGGTGGTGATCATCGACCCGAGCTCGATCGACCTCGATGAAATGGTCGGCGACGAGATGCAGGTCGACCTTGCGATCTCGAACCACGGGTTGATCGCGGCGCAGAATTTCCGGCTCGAGTTCGACGGGCATCCCGACTTCACGTTCACGCCGTTGATCGACCAGTTGGGCACGCTCCCGGCGAACAGCGCGTACGTCATCCCGCTGATCATCCGTCGGGCCGGCACGACGCCGGGCGCGCGGAACACGCGTTCGGCGGGACTTGCCGCCACGCCCGGGGCGCCTTGCGGCGCGGCGGGTCGCGGCATCCACGAGTTGAAGTGCGGCAAGGTGAAGACCTACGTCACCCCGATCACATTCCGCAACGCGTCCAAAAACTGCGGCGGGGGTGGCGGGGGTGGCGGGGGTGGAGGCGGTGGCGGTGGCGGAGGTGGGTACGGCTACATGGGCGGCGGCGCGCTCTCGGGACCGGGCTCGGGACCCTATCCGTTCGTCAGCAAACGCACGTTCCAGGAAGACCCGGTCTGCGATTGCGATACGAAAACCTTCAAGGCGTCGTGCTTCGAGGTCGGCGTCAGCAGCCTGCTCGGCAAATTTGCCGAAGGCGCGGCCAACGCGGCCCTCAAGTCGTTCGAGGGCAAGGCCGAGCTCAATCTCAAGGGCGCCGCGAAGATTTGCACTTGCTGCGACGACAAGGGCAGCGGTCTCAAGATCGACGCGAACGCCGACATGGAAGGCGCCGTGAGCATCCGCGTCCCGATCGTCGGCGGTGATCTCAAAATCGACTACGATGCGGCCGGGACGAAGTTCGAAGGGAGCGCGATCGGCGGTTGCTTCCTCACCCCGCAGGTCAGCCTCAAGGGCAGCGTGCAGGTCCAGACCGGCTGCCATTTCAGCGACCCGAAATACTGCGCGTCGGTCTCCGCGGGCGGCCAGTTGACGGGCTCCTGCGAACTCGGCGGCGGGATCAAGGTCACCACCGCGGGCGTGAAGGTCGAGGAGAAGGCCAAGTTCTTCGCCGCCATCAAGGGCGGCATCGAGGCCTCCTACAGCGGATGCTCCGGCGGCGCCAACGTCGTGAAGGTCTGCCGCACGCCGATCGTCGCCGAGGTCGGGGCCGAGTTCGCCCACAACGGCTACAAGGCCACGCCGAAATTCAGCCAGGAGCTCGTGCCCAAGGATTGCCCGGGCAGCAACCCGCCGAGGTTCGACGACATCGGCGAAGACGTGCAGCGCCAGATGGAGGACTTCACGCAGGCGATGTTCGTCAAACTGTTCGAGGCGCATCCGGAGTTCGCCCGGCGCGAGATCATCCGCCAGGCCCTCGCGACGCACGTCTCGGCCGGCGGCAACGCGGCCCTCGCGGCCGTGCCCGCGCGCGACCCGTTCTCCGAGGCCGTCCACATCGTCGCGAGCCGCTACGGTCTCGCGAAGCTCGCTTCCGCGCCGGCCACGGTCGCGTCCGCCGCCACGACGGCCCCGAAGGCCAACGCCTCCCGCCGCGCCGCGCTGCCCGCCGACGAGGCCGGCATCTGCGCCCGCGTGAAGATCCGCCTCGACCAGGACCTCATCCTCACGCGCAACGCCTTCAACGCGACGCTCGAGCTCATCGACCTCGACGCGGTCAACGACATCGAGGACGTCAACGTCAGCGTCGAGGTCTACGACGCCGACGGCCACGCGGTCACCGACCTCTTCGGCGTGCGCCCGCCCGTGTTGAACGGGATCAACGCCGTCGACGGCACCGGCATCATCGCCGCCAACAGTTCCGGCTCGGCGTCGTTCATCCTCGTTCCCACCCGCGACGCGGCGCCCGAACAGGACACCGTCTACGGCGTCGGCGGATTCCTCAGTTACACCGTCGCCGGCAAGAAGGTCGGCGTGCCGCTCGTTCCCGTGCCCATCACGGTGCGTCCCGACCCGCTCCTCGTGGTGCAGTACTTCCACGAGCGCGACGTCTTCAGCGACGATCCGTTCACGCACGACATCATCGAGCCGACCGTTCCGTTCAACCTGGCCGTGATGGTTTCCAACAAGGGACACGGCGAGGCCAAGAACGTGCGGATCGTGTCGAGCCAACCGCAGATCGTGGACAACGAGAAAGGCCTCGCGATCCAGTTCAAGATCATCGGCACCCAGGTCGAGGGCCTGGACGTCGACCCGTCGCTCACCGCGACTTTCGGGTCAATCAAACCCGGCACGCGCGCGATCGGGCGCTGGTTGCTGACGTCCACGCTCCAGGGACTTTTCGTGGATTACAAAGCCACGTTCGAACACGTCGACAGCCTCGGGAAAACCAACCTGTCGCTCATCGACGCGGTGACCATCCACGAGATGATCCACCTCGTGCAGGCCGACCGGCAATTCGAGGACGGACGGCCGGACTTCCTGGTGAACGACAAGTTGGACAACAACAACTTCCCGGACACGCTCTACCTGAGCGACGGCACCACGAACAACGTGCAGACCGTGCAGCAGGCACAGACCGACGGCACCCCGACGGTCGCGAACCCGCAGGTGCAGCTGACCGCGACGATGCCCGACGGATGGGGATACCTGCTCGTGCCCGAACCGTCGAACGGCGTCCTCGAGTTGACGAGGGTCGAACGCGGCGACGGAAGCGTCGTGGGCCTCGGCACCAACGTCTGGGTGACCGATCGAACGTTCGTCGGCGGCAGCCAACGCCCGCGCAACGAGTGGAACCTGCACTTGCTGGACCACGCGAGCACGGGCATCTACACGCTGTACTACGCGGAACGCTCGAAGGCGGACACCACGGCGCCGACAAGCCAAGTGTACCCGTTGCCGGAAAATAGTTTCGGCACGATCCCGGTGCTGTGGGACGGCGGCGATGAACCCGGCGGCAGCGGACTCGCGGGCTTCGACATCTTCGTTTCCGAAAACAACGGCGCCTTCGTGCCGTGGATCCAATCCACCACGTCGCGCGGCGGCGTCTACAAGGGGAAATCCGGCGCGTCGTACGCGTTCTACAGCGTGGCCTTCGACATCGTCGGCAACCGCGAGCCGGCGCCAGCCGTGCCGGACGCGACCACCACGGTGAGCCGCACCAACACGCCGCCGCGCATCGTGGTGCCCGCCGTGGCCACCATCGACGAGGGGACCACGCTCGACCTGCCGCTCGTGGCGATCGACGGCGAGGTGCCGCCGCAGACGCTCGCGTGGAGCGTGGGTCCCGACGCGCCGCCGGGACTCCAGATCAACGCGGCCACGGGCCGGCTGGCGTGGCCGACGGGCGAGGGCAACGGCCCGAGCACGAACGTCTTCACGGTGCGAGTCCAGGACAACGGCACGCCCAGCTTCTCCGACACGGCGAAGGTCACCGTGGTCGTGCGCGAGGTGAACGTGGCGCCCCAACTCGACCCGATCGCGGACATCGTCGTGGGCGAGGACCAGCTCGTGTCGTTCACGGCGGGCGCGTCGGACGCGGACCTGCCGCCACAGACGTTGTCGTTCCGGCTCGATCCGGGCGCGCCCACCGGCGCCAGCGTGGATCCGGTGACGGGTGTGTTCAGGTGGACCCCGAGCCGGTTGCAGGGCGGCACGACGAACGTCATGACGCTCGTGGCGAGCGACAACGGCAACCCGGTGCTCACGGCACACCGCGAGTTCCGGGTCATCGTGCTCGACACCGAGGGCGACTTCGCGGTGTCGCTGGGCAACACCAACGTCGCCCGCGGGACGTTCGCGGCGGTTCCGGTGCGGTTGAATTCGCCGATCCATCTGGCCGGCGTGAGCTTCGCGCTCGACGTGCCGAACCCGCGGCTCGACCAACTCAGCGTCGTTCCGTTGGCCGCCGAGCTCTCGACCGCGACGCTCCATCCCGGGGCCACGGGCCACTACCAGGTCGACTTCACGACGATCCCCGGCTCGTTCCTGACGGGCGACCGAGCGATCGCCGACCTCCGTTTCCGCGCGGTTCCCGGCACCGATTCCGCGCTCCAACCACTCGATCTTTCGTTGTTGGTCGGGTTGAAGACGGACGGCACGAGCGTGACGAGCCGAAGCGTCACCGGCGGCAGGGTCGTGATCGTCGGAGGGCAACCGTATCTCGAGGCCAGCGTCGCGGACGGCGCGTCGCGCGGCATCAAGCTGTTCGGCACTCCCGGCGTGTCCTACCGGATCGAGTCGTCCGTCGTGCTCGATCCGAAGGCGACGTGGACGTTGCGGGCGCCGGTGACGTTGACCGGGAGCTCGACCAACGTCGTGGTTCCGCCGAGCGGCGCGGATGTCGAGTTCTTCCGGGCGCGGGTGCCGTAACCGGACGGCAATATCACGAGCGGTGTCGCGGCCGATCGAGGTCGCGGCACCGCTTCTTTTTTGGGGAGGCAGACGACAGGTTGAGAGATTCGGCCAGTTGTTCCTCAGATCTGGCAGTGAATTCCAAAGTCACACTTCATCTGCCGAGTCGGATTTGGTGCGGAATCTCGGCCAAAGCCGATTGCGAAGATCTCCGTTTGGAAGCGAGGCGGCGATCTTCGGTTCTTTTGCGCAACCGAGCGAGATAGGCACGCCGCTCTGCCTTTCCGAGAAAATTCACACGGGCCATCTCGTCGCCAAAGGCGCGGCGATGAAACTCCCATTCCAACCGCCTGACGATCTTGAGAGTTGCCGCATCCAGCTTCATCGTCAGTCCACGGCCAGAGGAGAGCCGAAGCGCATTTTGGGGAGTTTCCAAGGACGAAGTCCGTGTGTCCCGAGACGGATTGCGGCGGATTCTATCGTTGGAAGGAAATCCAACAGCGCGTTCGTGATCCACCCAGACTTGGGGATTGGCTCCAGAGGAAGGGCTCGAACCTTCAACCCATCGGTTAACAGCCGATTGCTCTACCATTGAGCTACTCTGGAACGATCAGGCCGCGGAAAATAGCGATGCCCTTTCGCCCGCGTCAACGGGTTTTCCGTGGGTTTTTCATGGCAAGAGGCGAACGCCGTGGCCGCCGTCGTGAGACGGTGGACCGCGACCAGCCCTCGCACGTGCCAACTTTACCCACTTCACGCGTCCCAGCCCGCGCGTTCCCGTCGCGCAAAGCGTCCCGCCGTCGCGGGAACTGCGGTGGGAAGCCTTCGGAAGGCGCCACACCGCTTTCCTCACATTCACTGCCTTCTTCCTCAACAGCGGCGGCGCGGCGCTGGCGCTTCCCGCGTTGGGGGGGGCTCGCACTCCGGACGATACGCGCGGAATTGCCGCCGAGGCATCGCGAGAAGACGCGCTCGGGCGGGACGCCCTCGTCTGCGCAGGCGGGGACGCCCGCGGCTACGCTTGGCGGGCGTCCCTTTCCACGCCAACCTGAATGCCGTCCGATGCACGAGTTCGATCTCATCGCCCGCCTCAAACCGCTCCTGCCTTCCAACGATTTCGTCGTCGAGGGCGCGGGCGACGATTGCGCCGTCCTCGATCTCGGCGATCCCGGCCACCACACGCTTTTCAAGACCGATGCCATCGTCGAGGGGATCCACTTCTCCCGCGACGCCGATCCCGGACGCGTCGGGCACAAGGCCATCGCGCGTTGCCTGAGCGACATCGCCGCGATGGCCGGCGAACCGATCGCCGCCGTGATCACGCTCGCGTTGCCCAAAAACCACGACGCCGCGTGGTGCGAGGCACTTTACGCCGGCCTTGGCAAAACCGCCGCGCGGCACCAGGTCGCGATCGTCGGCGGCGAGACCACCACCAATCCCGACCGCATCCTCGTCAACGTCGCGATGATCGGACGCGTCCCGCGGGACCGTGCCGTCCGGCGCTCGGGGGCGCGCGCGGGCGACGCGCTGTTCGTCTCGGGCGAACTCGGCGGCTCGATCGCGGGAAGGCATCTCGAATTCGAGCCGCGCCTCGCCGAGGCCCGCTGGCTCGCGGCGAACGTCGACGTCCACGCGATGATCGATCTCAGCGACGGGTTGGCGGGCGATCTTCCCCACCTGCTCGCGGCGAGCGGCGGACTGGGCGCCGAGATACGCGCCGCGTCGGTGCCCGTCAGCCGTGCCGCGCGCGAACTCGCGCGGGCCGGCGACCTCGCGAAACCCGCACTGCTCGCGGCGTTGACCGACGGCGAGGATTTTGAACTTCTCTTCGCCGTCCCGCCGTCCGACGCGGTGCGGGTGCTGGACGGTTGGAAGGCCGCGTTCCCGGAAACCCGCCTCTGCTGCATCGGGAAAACCACCGCAACGCCCGGCGTCATCCTCGTCGGCGAGCGGGGCCCGAGACCGATGCCCCGCGGCGGATACGAGCATTTCCACGGACCGCAATGACGCGCCATCGCACGGCATCGGCGGCGGAAACGGAAGCGCTCGGCGAACGCCTCGGGCGCGTCGCGAGCCCGGGGTCCGTGTTCGGCCTGAGCGGCGATTTGGGCGCGGGAAAAACGGCATTCGTGCGCGGGTTCGCGCGCGGGCTCGGTTGCACCGGACGCGCGCATTCGCCCACGTTCGCGCTGCTCAACGAATATCCCGGCGGACGCTGCCGGTTGTTCCACCTCGATCTCTACCGTTTGAACGGACCCGACGACGTCCGGGGTGCAGGCCTCGAGGAATATCTCTCCGCGCCCGACGGCATCGCCGTGGTCGAATGGATCGAACGCTGGTGCGGCGACGGTGCGGCCGCGGGCATCCGGCGGCTGCGGTTCGAGACGGTCGACGAAGACACGCGGGACATCACCGATGACGACGCTGGCATTTGAATTCTCGGGCGAACGGAGGTCCGTGGCATTGGCCGAGGGCACGCGCGTGCTCGCGGTCGAGTTCCAGGACGGCGGGCGCGCGACGCGGACGCTCGCGATGATCGGGGCCGTTTTCGCGAAGGCGGGCATTGCCAAAAGCGACGTTGGTCGCGTCGCGGTGGGAATCGGGCCCGGAAGCTTCACCGGCATCCGCATCGCGATCGGCGCAGCGCAAGGCTGGCATCTGGCCACGGGATGCCGGGTGGCGGCGGTGGGAAGTTTCGAGGCTTTGGCACGCGCGTTGGCGGAGGAATCACCCGGAAACTGGCTGCTCGCGGCCGATTCCCAACGACACGAGTTCGCGGTGGCGACGGCGATCGACGGCACTCTCGCGACCGCGCCGGCCTTGATCGGACGCGACGCGCTCGCGCTCCGCATCGCGGCCGGCGAACGCGCCGCGGGAGTCGACGCGGCGTCGGTGGGTGCCGGCGCGTGGCCGCGACAACCCGATGCCGGATGGATCGCGCGCATCGCGGCCGACGGTTCGCGCGACGTCGACGCGGGTTCGCTGGCGCCGGTCTACCTGCGCGAGGCGAACTTCGCGAAGGCGCCGCCGGGTCGCGTGATTCCCGGGATCACCGACGTCGCCGCGGGCGACTGATGGCCATGCCGATCTTCTGGGAATGCGACCGTTGCACGGCGTGTTGCCGATGGCCGGGACAGGTGAAGGTGACCGACGGAGAGATCGCGCGGATCGCGGCGCATCTCGGGATCGGCGAGGACGAGTTCATCCAGCGGCACACGCGGTTGAACGCGGCGCGGAACGGCCTGTCGTTGCTCGACCAAGCCGATGGTTCCTGCGCGTTCCTCGATGGCAACGAGTGCCGGATCAATCCCGCGAAGCCGCAGCAATGCCGCGATTTTTCGAACCTCTGGAATTTCCCCGGCTTCGAGAAAACCTGCCGTGCGAAGCCGGTCGAGCTGTCCCCGGACGCGTGGAAGCAACGGATCCGCGACGCGACCGGCCGCGACGTGTAGCGCGGGCGTCCACGCCTGAGATCGACCTTCAAGAATTCATTTCCACCGAAACCGGAACCAACGCAGGCGGGGACGCCCTCGCTACAACCGAGGTCTCGGCGAGTGGACACCTCGAACCGTTTCGTGCCGCCCTGCTCGACTTTTCGTGTGTTTCGCGTGTTTCGTGGTCACCCCAATTCACCTCTAAGCATGCCTTGAAAGGCCGTGGAATTTGGAACCACGAACCACACGAAATACACGAAAAGTCGGGGAGAGAGTAACTGCCCAAAGGCGGCGGAAATAATTGAGCCGTTGATTTCGGTTCAATTCCCAACCCGTCCGGGAACCGACTGCCGGCTTGGCTCGCCGTTGGATTCCTACACAATCTGGCCCATGCGAACCCCGGCCCGTCGATTCGGCATCGTCCTCAGCCTCCTCGCGTTCGCGGCCCGGACGCTCGCGCAGGACATCGCGTTCGACACCGTGGCCGAAGGTCGGCAACACCTCGGCATTCGGGACGATTTGGTCACGCGGATCGGATCGTTTGAAATCGCCGCCCGACTGAAGACGAACGGGCCCGTCACCGCCGCGCAGTACGTGTCGTTCATGCAGGGAACCGTTCGCGAATGGACGCCGGCGCAGCGCGCGAAACTGGAGGCCGCGTTCACGACGATTCGCCCGGCATTGAAACGCCTTCGCCTTCCCCTGCCCCCGGTGATCCACTTGGTCCACACCTCCGGCGCCGGCGAGGGCAACATGCCGTACACGCGCGGGGACGCCGTGGTTTTCCCGACGGTGGAATTCGGGAACGACGCCTCCAAACTGGCGTCGACGTTCGCGCACGAACTTTTCCACGTCGCCTCGCGCGCGAATCCGGGAATGCGCGACCGCGTGTACGCGGCCATTGGATTCGAACCGTGCGGCGAAGTCCGCCTGCCGGAATCACTGCGCGAACGCCGGCTCACGAATCCGGACGCGCCCGTCGACCGCCATGCGATCCAGGTGGCGATCGACGGAACCAACGCGTGGCTCGTTCCGGTGATTTATTTCCCGGCGACATTCGCGCTGTCCGATCTCTCGGACGGAAGCGAGTTCTTCGATCACATCGCGTCCGAACTTCTCGTGGTGCAGCGCACGCCGGACGGCGGGCACACGGTTCCCGGGGGTCCGGCCGGCCGTTTGGTTTCGTTCGGGGAAGCGCGCGCCATCTTCGACAGGGTCGGGCACAACACGGGATACACGATCCATCCGGAGGAAATGGCGGCCGACAATTTCATGATCCTGGCGACGGGCGGGAAACGGGTGAAATCGCCGGATGTATTGGAGCGGATACGGGTGGCGATTCCGGAGCCAAACCCGAGGTAAGGGGCGGGGAGTTTCAAGTTTTCAGTTTCAAGTGGGCCGACGCCGTGGCCGCGGTCGTGAGACCGCGGACGGGGCGAGGCCAGCTTCAAGTCTCAGGTTGAAGAAGCATGCGCGCTCGAACTTGCCGGGGTCCACGGTCTCACGACCGCGGCCACGCCGGTTCAAACTTGAGTCTTGAAACTCAAATCTCCCGTCCCGGGCATTGCGCCCGGTCGGCAATGATGGATCATCCAGCCGTGGTTTCCCGCGGTCATTCACACCTGCGATCCGGAGCGTTCACGCTCGTCGAATTGCTCGTGGTGATCGCGGTGATCGCGATCCTCGCGGGGATGCTGCTCCCCGTGTTGGGCCGCGCGAAAAAGGAAGCGCTCACCACGAGTTGCCGGAATAACCTTCACCAACTTGGCATCGCCCTCCAGGGGTACGCGACGGACCACGACGACGTGTTGCCCCCGAACAATTACGTCTACGACGTCTCAACCGGACGCCCGATCGAGCGCCACGACTCGTGGTGCCCGGGATTGGCACCGTTCGACCTGACGACATCGAATCTGCAGGCCGGCGTGATCTGGCCCTACATCGGGACGGCGTCCACCTACCATTGCCCGGCGGATCCCGGCAAAATCAAGCGGGACGACGGCACGCCCACGACGAAGATCCGCACCCGAAGCTATAATCTGAGCCAGTCGATCAACTGCGACGTCGCCCACGTGCCGGACTACAAAAAGCTCACGCTGATCGGCCCGCCCGGTCCGTCGTCGCTGTTCACGTTCATCGACGTGCACGAGGACGCGATCCTGGATTCGGTGTTCGGCACGCCGGTCCCGTCGACCGCGTACGACGGATATTGGTTCGACATCCCGGCGAACCGGCACGGACAGGCGGCCTGCCTGGCGTTTGCCGACAGCCACGTGGAAAAATGGCGGTGGAAATATCCGAAGAGCGGAGCCCAGTTTTTCACGCTCATGGCCAACGCCCAGGACCGGGAGGACATGACGCGGCTCCAGCATGGGATCAAACTCACCGACGATTGACGGGCCCGAAGCATGGAAACTTCCGAAACCATCCAGTGCCCGTTTTGCGGCCAAGCCTTCGATCTCACGATCGACACCAGCCTCCCCGACCAACGCTTCACCACCGACTGCGAGGTGTGCTGCCGTCCGTTTGAAGTGGTGGTCGAGTGCGAGCCCGGCGAGGTGTTGTCGATCGACGTGATCGGATCGTAGCGGCGGCGTAGTCGCGGGCGTCCTCGCCTGCGCAAACGAGGGCGTCCCCGCCCGATTCCTCACGCTGTTCTCTCCGTGCCCGGGAAATGCCGCGCGAAGCGCCTTTGGACTACGGTGGGAAGCCATCGGATGGCGCCACACCGCTTTCGTGAAGCCAGAGTTTGCGAGGAAAGCGGTGTGGCGTCGCTCCGCTCCTTCCCACCGCAGTCCAAAGGCGCTTCGCGCGGACTTCCCGTCGACAAGTCGAGAGTCGGAAGGGATCGGGCGGGGACGCCCTCGTTTGCGCAGGCGGGACGCCCGCTCTACGGCTCGCCACGCGGACTTCCCGCTTCGCCCGAACGCGCGACCCCTATAGAATCGCCCGATGCCGAAAGCGCTTCGTGCCCTCGTCTGGCTGCTGGTCTCCGGTGCCGGCGCATGGTGCTACGCGATCCTCGCCACCCGCCGCGGCGATCCGGTCAGCTCCGCCTACCTCGTCGTCGCCGCCGTCTGCACCTACGCCATCGGCTACCGCTTTTATTCCAAATGGATCGCCGCACGCGTGCTCGCCCTCGAGGACCGGCGGGCCACTCCCTGCGAGGTCCACGAGGACGGCAGCGATTTCGTCCGCACCAACCCTTGGATCGTCTTCGGCCACCACTTCGCCGCGATCAGTGGCCCGGGCCCGCTCGTCGGACCCGTGCTCGCCGCGCAGTTCGGTTACCTCCCCGGGGCCCTGTGGATCCTGATCGGGGTCGTGCTCGGCGGCGCGGTCCAGGATTTCGTCATTCTGTTCGCGTCGATGCGACGCAACGGAAAATCGCTCGGACAAATGGTGAAGGACGAACTCCATCCGCTCGCCGGCGTCATCGCGCTCACCGCGATCCTCGCCATCATGATCATCCTGCTCGCTGTTCTGGGCTTGATCGTCGTGAAGGCACTCGCCGACAGCCCGTGGGGCGTGTTCACGGTCGGCGCGACGATTCCCATCGCGATGCTCATGGGCGGTTACCTCCGCTTCATCCGGCCGGGCCGCACGCTCGAGGCGTCCGTCGTAGGCGTCGCGTTGTTGCTGGGTTCGGTGTGGGGCGGGCAGTACGTGCACGAACATGCCGGATTGGCGCGGCAGTTCACGTTCGGCGCCGAGACGCTCTCGTGGATGCTCATCGGCTACGGGTTGCTAGCCAGCGTCCTTCCGGTGTGGCTGTTGCTCGCGCCGCGCGATTACCTCAGCACCTTCATGAAGCTCGGCACCATCCTGGCGCTCGCGTTGGGCGTCGTGCTCGTGCTTCCCGATCTCCGCATGCCGGCGCTGGTGGACGGTGCGATCGCCGGGAAGGGCCTCGTGGTCGGCGGGAAACTGTTCCCGTTCTGCTTCATCACCATCGCTTGCGGCGCCATCTCGGGATTCCACGCGCTCGTCGCCAGCGGCATCACGCCGAAGATCATCACGCGCGAACGCCACGCACGGCGCGTCGGTTACGGCGCGATGCTGCTCGAGTCGATGGTCGCCATCATGGCGCTCGTCGCCGCCTGCACGCTCGAGCCCGGCGTGTACCTCGCCATGAACGTCAAGGGCGCCGGTCCCGATGCCGCCGCGGTCGCGGCCGACACCATCGCCAAAATCCAAACCGCCGGATTCAACCTCGCGCCCGGCACGATGGAGGCGCTCGCCGCCGAGGTGCACGAGACGACGCTCTACGGCCGCACGGGCGGGGCCGCGACGCTCGCGGTGGGCATGGCGCAGATCTTCAAGCAGGTCGTCGGGGGCAAGGGACTCGGGCTCTGGTACCACTTCGCGATCATGTTCGAGGCGTTGTTCATCCTGACGACGCTTGACGCCGGGACGCGGGTCGGGCGTTACCTGCTGCAGGATTTCCTCGGGCATGTTCATCCGAAACTCGGCGACACGCGTTTCCTGCCGGCCAACGTCCTCGCGAGCGCGCTGGTGGTCGGGGGCTGGGGATGGTTCCTCGTGCAGGGCGTGCGCGACCCGCTCGGCGGCATCAATTCCCTGTGGCCGTTGTTCGGCATTGCCAACCAACTCCTCGCCGCGATCGCGCTGATCCTCGCCACGACGATCCTCCTGAAGACCGCGCGCCGCGCCGATGCGCGGGGATCCCGGCGCAGCCCGGCCATCGCGCTCGTCACGCTCGTGCCGCTCGCGTGGTTGCTCGTGGTCACGTTGACGGCCGGTTACCAGAAGATGTTCGACGCGAACCCGAAGCTCGGGTTTCTCGCGGCCGTCCGAGATTACGACGGAAAACTTCCCGCGCTCGCGCTGGCGCGGGACGCGGCGAAGTCGGAGGCCGACATCGCGAAGGCGACGAAAGCCATCTCGGCGAACCGCGCGCTCCGCTTCAACAACGCCCTCGACCTCGGCGTCACCGGCACCTTCATCGCGCTCGCCTTGGTGTTGCTGGCCATGGGCGTCGTCGAATGGATCCGCATCCTGGCCGGCACGCGCCCGCCCGATCTCCGCGAGTCGGAACCGGCGTGGCTTCCCGACGCGATCGCGAATCCACAAGCGGGCGCCGCGCCCCTCGGTGCAGCGGCGATCGCACTGGCCTTGCTCCGGAATTGGTCCGGACAGGATGCCGTCGATCGCGTGGCGGCGCGGCCCCCGGAGTGCGCGGTCGACCGCGTGTTGATCGACGTCGCCGAAGTCCGCGACGACGTGGAACGCCAACGCCAGGCGCGCGCCTACGTCGCGGCCACCGACGAACGATTCGAAAAATCCCACCCGTGTTGTTGAAGACCCCGCATCCAACCGACGCCGGGAAATCGCCGTGAACATCCGCCTCCAATCGACCGGTCGCGACCAACCGCGACGCCTTGGGCTCTACGGCGGATCGTTCGATCCGGTGCATCTCGGCCACCTTCTCGTCGCCCGGGCGGCGATGGAGGAACTCGCGCTCGACCGGATCGCATTCATTCCCGCGGCGCGATCGCCGTTCAAGCCCGACGCAATCCCGGCGGGCGCCGAACTTCGGCTGCGATGGCTGCGGATCGCGCTGGCCGGCTGGACGAACGCCGACGTCGACGACCTCGAGATCCGGCGGACCGGCACGAGCTACAGCATCGACACGGTGCGCGAGTTCGGGACGCGATGGCCGGTGGCGGAGTTGTTCTGGCTGATCGGGGCCGACCACGTGGAGACGCTGCCGCAATGGCGCGAGGCCGGGGAATTGGCGTCGAAGGTGACGTTCGTGGTGATCCCGCGTCCCGGCAGCGAGCCCGCGGCATTGCCCACGCCCTATCGCCTGCGGACGCTGCGCGGGTGGCCGTTGTCGGTGTCGTCCTCCGAGTTGCGGGAACGCGTCCGTGACGGGCGGACGATCGCGTCACTCGTGCCGCCGGGCGTAGCGGAATCGATCGTGGAATCGGGGGCCTACCGGACGTAGCGCGGAGGTCCCCGCTGTAGCGCGGGCGTCCCCGCCTGCGG
This sequence comes from Verrucomicrobiota bacterium, assembly GCA_025363585.1. Taxonomy (GTDB): domain Bacteria; phylum Verrucomicrobiota; class Verrucomicrobiia; order Limisphaerales; family UBA9464; genus UBA6176. The sequence continues at coordinate 19,561 of JANYDN010000362.1, forward strand.
TATCCGCCGGCGTCCCGCCGGCACCAGCGTCCCCATGTGGTCATCGGGGCAAGCCGCGGCGGGGTCCTTGTCAGGCAGACGCTTCGCGCGGCATTCCAGGGCACGGAGAGAACAGCGTGGGGAATCGGGCGGGGCCGCCCTCGTTTGCGCAGGCGAGACGCCCGCGACTACCGCAGGCGAGACGCCCGCGCTACAGCCCGCGCTGCCACCGCGCCGCTTGTACGCCGGCCCAGAACCTTGAAACGTTCCCCCGCGTGAATCGACTTGGGATCAACCACGACGGCTATCACGGCGAACGCATCGACATCGATGCCGTTCTCGCGTCGATCATTGCCGAGGCCGCGACGCGTGGATGGACGCGCACCGATGCCGACGCGGGGCCCGACGCGCGGCTCCCGTTCCTTCACAGGCCGGCGCGCGACGGTCGTGACGGACCGGGTTTCTATATCTCCGCGGGCATCCACGGCGACGAACCGGCCGGGCCGCTGGCCGTGCTGGAACTGGTGCGAACCGATGCCTTCCCGCGGGACGCGAACGTCTGGCTGTGCCCGTGTTTGAACCCGACCGGCTTTCGGAATTCAACGCGCGAAAACTCCGATGGCGTGGATCTCAACCGCGACTACCGCGACCCGACGACGCGCGAAGTACGCGCGCACATCGCGTGGCTGCGCGGGCTCCCGACCCTCGATCTCGCCGTCCTGCTGCACGAGGATTGGGAAGCGTCCGGATTCTATCTCTACGAATTGAATCCCGACGGACTCCCGTCCCTGGCCGACGCGATGATCGAGGCCGTGCGCGCCGTCTGCCCGATCGACGCGTCGGCGACGATCGACGGGCGCGAGACGCACGCGCACGGGATCATCCGCCCCCGGTTGGACCCGCTGTCGCGGCCACAGTGGCCCGAGGCGTTCTGGATCCACAGGAACAAAGCGCGCATCGGCTACACGATCGAGGCACCGTCGGATTTCCCGCTCGCGATGCGCGTGAAGGCGTTGGTTACGGCGGTCCGCGCGGCAATGGACACGGTCCGCTCGAAATGAAAAACGGCGTCCCCAAATCAAGGGAACGCCGTTTTGAAAATCCCGGGTGAGGGTGAGGTCCACCGCGTTACCGCGGCGGCCACCTATCAAGCCCATCCATCACGCGAGCTTCGAGAGCAACTCGTCGTTCGTCTTGTACTTCCGCAGCGCGCCGAGAAGCGTCTCCATGGCCTCGACGGGCTGGAGATCGGTCATCATGCGGCGGAGCTTGCGGATGGCCTCGAGATTCTTCGGCGGGAAGAGTTTCTCTTCCTTCCGCGTGCCCGACTTCGGGATGTCGATGGCCGGGAACAGGCGGCGTTCGGAGAGCTTGCGGTCAAGGATGAGCTCCATGTTGCCGGTGCCCTTGAACTCCTGGAAAATCAGCTCGTCCATTCGCGAACCGGTGTCGATCAACGCCGTCGCGAGGATCGTGAGCGAGCCGCCCTCCTCCACCTTGCGGGCGGCGGCAAACATCTTGCGCGGGATCTCGAGGGCCCGGGCATCGACGCCGCCGGTCATCGTCCGGCCGGATCCGCCGTGCACGCTGTTGTAGGCGCGGGCGACGCGCGTGAGGGAGTCGAGCAACACGAAGACGTCCTTGCCGGCCTCGACCATGCGCTTGCAGCGCTCGATCATGAAACGGCTGAGTCGCACGTGCGTCTCGAGGTCCTGGTCGTTGCTGGAGGCGACGACCTCGGCCTTCACGGAGCGCTGGAAGTCGGTGACTTCCTCGGGACGCTCGTCGATCAGCAGCACGAGGCAGTGCACCTCGGGATGGTTGGTCGTGATGGCATTGCAGATCTGCTTCAACACCGTCGTCTTGCCCGTGCGGGGCGGCGCGACGATAAGGCCGCGCGTGCCTTTGCCGATCGGCGTGACGATGTCGATGATCCGCGTCTCGAATAGGTCGGGCGCCGTCTCGAGCGAGAACTTCTCGATGGGATCGATGGTGGTGAGGTTCTCGAAGCGGAGCGCGTGCAGGTATTCCTGGTAGGCGCGGGCATTGACCTCGAGCACCTCGCGGAGTTGCGGGCTGTTGCCGCGGTGCGGCGGATTGACGGTGCACTTGATGTGGCACCCCTCGCGCAACGCGAGCCGCTTGATGGAATCGGGCGTCAGGAAAACGTCCGTCGGCTTGGGAGCGAAATTCGCCTTGCCGGAACGAAGGAACCCGAAGCCCTTTTCGGAAACCTCGAGGTAACCCTCATGCATGACGGGGTCGGCCTGGATCTGCGGTTGGGCACCCTGGCCGCCTTGGCCTTGTTGTCCTCCTTGTCCTCCTTGGTTGGACTGGCCTCCCTGCTGGCCACCGCCCTGCGGGTTGCCTTGGTTGTATTGGCCACCCTGGTTGTACTGGCCTCCACCTCCACCTCCACCTCCACCACCACCGCCTTGGTTGCGATTGCCGCCGCCTTGGTTGCGATTTCCACCGCCACCCCCACGGTGCTGGTTATGGCCACCGTGTCGGTTCTGGCGGTGCTGGTTGTGCCCGCCATACCGATGGCCGCCACCGCCGCCTCCACCTCCTCCACCGCCGCCACCGCCGCCGCCAAATTGGCGCGGTGGGTCCTGCGGACTGCCTGGGTCGCGGTTTTGTTGTTGGGGCCGGTCTTGTTGACGTTCCGACGGGGCGCCGGAATTGGAATTACCCGTTGGGCCGCCGTTGTCGGATCCACCTTGGGATGACGCCGGGGCCACGTTTTCGTTGCTCATTGCGATGCGAACTGTGGTGTATGTCGGAAGGGTCTGATCCCAACAGCGGCAAGAAACCTAACTACAAGGCCGCAGGAACTGAGACTTGGGGAAGCCGAGCACCCGGAAATGAAAACCTCGGGGCCGGTCAGACCTCTGACGGCTTCACAAGTAGGCGGATGCCGTCGCGCACGCAACCCCTTTTTTCCGCGCCACGCGACGTTTCCCGAGCGTCAACCCCGCGTCGCGTTCCCGTCACGCGCCGCGCGGAGACGCATCACCTCGTCCACCACCACGTCGCGGATCGACCCGACGGATTGCGTCGCGTCCATGCGGCGCAGGTAGGGTTTGCGGATCGATCCGAAGATGGCGCGGGACGCCTCGAGCAGGTGGGCGCGCTCGAATTCGTTCGCGACGTCGCCACGGGTCCGTATGCGTTCCAACGACCGTTCCGGCGGCAGATCGAGCCACACGAGGAGGTCGGGTTCCGGCGCGAATTCCTCGTTCGCCGCAAGGATCGATTCCCACGAAAGCCCGCGCGCGCCTTGGTACGCGGCGTTGGAGAAATAATAGCGGTCGAGGATCACGACCGCCCCGCGTGCCAGCGACGGCAGGATGAGGTTGGCGACGTGTTCGCGTCGGTCGGCGACGAACAATTCCAACTCCGCCGCGGGATCGAGCCGTCCGGTGGTGGCGGAAGCGCGGAGGCGTTTGCCGAAGGGCCCGTCCGTGGGTTCCTTGCTGGCGACGACCTCGATGCCAAGACCGCGCAACGCCCCGGCGACGGCGCCGATCTGCGTGCTCTTGCCGACGCCATCGATGCCTTCGAAAACCACGAGCACGCCGGGATCCAGGGGACGTTTCACCGGGGCGAAGGTCTTGGCGAACCGGCCGCCAAGGCGAGAGGATTTTCCCGGGACCGATGCCGGCGAGGATTCCTACGCGCCCACGAAGCCGCGATAGGCAAAGTCGTCGAGCGGTTCGGCCTGCATCGCAGCCCGCCGCGTGGACTCCCGTCGACGGAGTCCGGGATGCCCGGTGTTGAGTCGGAAAAGTTGGATCGTGATTTCCGCTCGGGCTTGGTCGGCAACATCAGCACGCTGGTTCACGAGAATTTCCCCGGTGGTAAAGTCCCAACGGAAGTACCGATCAAATTCAAAGTCCACCGAGTCGGGTCGCAGCAATTGTTCGTCGTACTGCTCGCGGCGGGTCTGGCAGTGGTTGCACGCGAAATACAGGTTCGACCACAGGAACGCCTCGGCTGGATGACTGATCTTGGGGCGGAAATGATCGATGGTCTCGGTGCCCGGCGGACTCACCGGATATCCATCGCAGTACGAACAATGGTCTCCAGTCTGGGCTTTGAGCCCCGGCAGCAAGTGCTGATTGAGGGCCATCCCATCGCGCTGCGGCCACGAGAACTTCGCGCCGAAATCTTCCGCTCGGCGGGCCAGCCAACGTTCGGTCCAAACAGCCTGATCGACGGACAAAACTTCGGGGCAATGACCCCGCGAGAACTTCCTCATGGCACGGCGACGGGCTGGGAGAGTTGCCGACCCATCTGCCGCAATTCACGTCCCATGAGAATCTCGAGTTCGGGTCCGCGTCGGGCGATTTTCGGCGCGAGATCGCGCGCGGCTTGCTCTGCCGCGGGCTCGCCCCGATACGCGGCGTCGCGTCGGGAACGAAACTCGGCCAACAACGCTTCGGTCTCCGGATCGAACAGTTCCTTGACCCCCATGATGTCCTCGAGCACCGATGCGTAGCTATCGCCCTCGCTCGCCAGCTCTGGCGCCCGAACCGAGACCGTCCCGTCATCCGCCAAATCAAATCGATGGATCCACCCGCGGTTCACCGACGAGATCACGAAAGGCGAATGGGTCGCACAGATGATCTGTGCGTTGGGCAGCATGCGCTGGAACGCAGGCAGCACGCGACGTTGCCAAGCCGGATGGAGGTGGGTTTCGATTTCATCGAGAAGAAAGATGGCCCGGGCGGTCGTCGGGTCTTCTTTGCCTTCCAATACCCGATCCAGCAAAACCACCGCGCCAACCAACCAGCCGATCAGCGAACGAAGTCCGTCTGGAAGGGAACTGAACGGAAGGCTTCGTCCCTGCCACCGTGTCCGAAGCGTCACCGAAGGATAGGCATCGGCATCGAAGCCGAAGTCTTTGACGCCGGTGATTTCACCGACGGCCCGTTCGATCGCCGCGATGATCGCCAGTGCCCGGCTGCGGTTAGACTGCTTGGATTCGAGCGCCGCCTGAACTTTCAGATTGAGCAGGTTTTGGACGATCGCAACCGACAATTGGGCTATCTGCCCTGATCCCTGGTGACCGAATGGGTTTGAGAATACGAGTCGCAATCCATGCGGAGGTGCGGGGATTTCCTGGATTCCCGCTAGACCGACGTCATCGACGAATGCGGTACCGGAAAAAGCAAATGCCGGAATCTTGCTAAGCCGAATGTCGGTGTTGAAATCCCCATTGGTCATGAGCAAACGATAAGTGACCGGCCCGGCAGCCTCCGTGACAGTAACCTCAAACGGGAACTGTTGTTGGCTGGATGGTCCCAACCGCCATTTCAAAGGTCCCCCGTTGCCCAGTACTGCCGCCAGTGCCGATAGCACCCGCGTCTTGCCGGTGCCGTTCGTTCCCACCAGCAGGTGGGTTTCCGCCACCTCTTTCGGACGGTTCGGCACCTCCGGCAGGTCGAGCTGGAGCTTCCCAAACGGCGGGAAATCCGGCGACACAAGTTGCCTCAGCATGGTGGGTGATCTTTACGTCCCCACCCGCCGCGATACAACCCCGTAGGTGAACACGATCGGTCCGTGCGCAAGCGCGACCCGAATCCCCGGAAAGGGGATTGGCCCGCTCCCGCGTCAGTGTTAGCCAAACCACGCCCATGATCGCTCTCGCTTCCCTCGTCGCCGGCAGCCCGGTGGCCCACGGTCCGTTGCTCGAGGTCCGCAGTCCCTATTCCGGAGAACTCGTGGGCACCGTCGTCCAGGCGACTCGTGCCGACACCGCGGCAGCGATCGCCGCCGCCACGGCGTTCCGCGCCACGCCGACGCGTTACCAACGCTCGGAAATCCTCGGGAAGACCCGCCTGGCCCTCGAGGCGCGCCGCGAGGAGTTCGCGCGCACCATCGCCTCCGAGGCCGGGCTCGCGCTCTGCGAGGGACGCTACGAGGTCGGGCGCACCATCGACGTCCTGCGCTTCGCGGCGATGGAGACGCTGCGGGACGACGGGCAGATCTTCTCGTGCGACATCTCCGCGCAGGGCAAGGCGCGGAAGATCTTCACGACGCGCGAACCCTTGCGTTGCGCGGCCGCGATCACGCCCTTCAACCACCCGTTGAACCAAGTCGCGCACAAGGTCGGCCCGGCGATCGCCGCCGGCACGCCTCTGGTATTGAAGCCGTCGGAAAAAACGCCGCTGGTCGCGCTCAAGTTCGCCGCGCTGCTCCACGAGGCCGGACTTCCCGGACCGATGCTCAGCGTGTTGCTCGGGCCGACCGCCGAGGTCGCCGAACTGCTCGTGAAACATCCCGACGTGGAGGTGGTCGCGTTCACGGGATCCGTGCCCGTCGGCAAACGCATCGCGGCGACCGCCGGCTACAAGAAGCTCGTCCTCGAACTCGGCGGCAACGACCCGCTGATCATCCTCGACGACGCGGACCTCGATCTCGCGGTGACGCTGGCGGCGGAAGGCAGCTATCGGAACTCCGGCCAACGTTGCACCGCGGTGAAACGCATCCTCGTGCAGGCGGGCATCGCGCCGGAGTTCACGCGACGCCTTGCCGAACGCACGCGCGAGTACGTCTGCGGCGACCCGCTCGACGAGGCGACGCGCGTGGGCACGGTCATCGACGAGGCGTCCGCCGTGTATCTGGAAGCCGTCGTCGGGGAAGCGGTGGCCGCGGGCGCGCGGGTGATCGCGGGCGGCAACCGCCGCGGCGCGATCATGGAACCGACGGTGATCGTCGACGTGCCGCGCGATTGCCGGATGGTGGTCGCGGAGAGCTTCGGGCCACTCGCGCCCGTGATGGTGGTGCGCGATCTCGACGATGCCCTCGAACTCGCCAACTCCACCGCGTACGGATTGAGCTCCGGCGTGGTGACGACGAATCTCGACAGCGCGATGAAAGCGATCCGCACGCTGCGCTGCGGCACGGTGAACATCAACGAGGTGCCGGGATTCCGCGTGGAGAACAGCCCGTTCGGAGGCATCAAGGACAGCGGGCTCGGGATCAAGGAAGGCGTCGTCGAGGCCATCAAGGGCTACAGCTTCGTGAAGACGTTCAGCTTGCCGTGGTAAGGCGCGCGCGAGGCGCGGTTTCAAGTTTTCAGTTTCAAGTTTCAAGGCCGAAGCAGGCGGCGCGGTGCAAGTTTCAAGTTTGAAGTTTCAAGGCCGCGGCCGTAGCGCGGCCGTCCCGGCTGCGGTATCCGCGGGCGTCTCGCCTGCGATGGAGTTTCAAGTTTCAGGTTTCAAGGGGCGCGCGAAGGCGGAAGTTTCAGGTTTCAAGTTTCACGTTCGAAGGCCGAAATCGGGGCAGTGGAACTGCGTGACTTCGCCGAGCGCGTGCTCTTCTCCGATTCGCTGGAGGAGAAACTCCTGGACCCCGGCGAGGTCACCGACGAGCGGCCCGGGAAAGCGATCGTCGCGCCGTCCGAACCGGGACGCCCGGGAGTGCTTCGCTTCAAGCCGACCAGCGCCGGCAAACAGTCGTTCCTGGGCGACCGCGAGCTCGGCACGGAAACCGGACGCGGCCGGTTGCTCCACTTCTTCGCGAACCACGAGTTGCTCGCGACCGAATTGATGGCGCTGGTGTTGCTGCGATTTCCCGACGCGCCGCCGGCATTCCGCGCCGGTGTCCTCCGCACGCTTCGCGACGAGCAGGAACACACCCGCCTCTATCTCGAACGCATGCGCGCCTGTGGCATCGGCTTCGGCGAACTCGGCGTCAGCGGGTATTTCTGGCGCGCGGTCGCGCCCATGGAACACCCGATCGATTTCGTCGCCGGACTCAGCCTCACCTTCGAGCAGGCCAACCTCGACCACTCGCGCCATTTCGCCGCGCGCTTCGCCACCGTCGGCGACGGCGAGACCGCGGCGCTCCTCGGGCGGATCCACCGCGACGAGATCGCGCACGTCGCGCACGGGTTGAAGTGGTTCCGTCGCTGGAAGGATCCGGCGTCGAGCGATTGGGACGCGTTGTGCCGGCAGTTGAAATTCCCGCTGTCGCCCGCGCGCGCCCGCGGGCCCGAACTCGACGCCGAGGCGCGGATCGCGGCCGGGCTCGAGCCGGATTTCGTGGAACGCCTGCGCTTCCACGTGCAGTCGAAGGGCCGCGCGCCGACGGTGTGGACGTTCAATCCGTTCGGCGAGGGGTACCTCGCGCGCGGTCGCTCGTTCGCCCCGGTGCGCCACCAGACGGAGATCGCGCGGGATCTCGAGGTTCTGCCGGCATTCCTCGCGCGGCGCGACGACGTGGTGCTCGTGGAACGGACGCCGTCGAACCAATGGATGGCGTCGGTCGTGGCCGCCGGATTCGCGCTGCCGGAATTCGTCGAACTGCGCGGTGGAAGAATCGACCCCGCGTGCTCGTTGCCCGGGCGAAAGATCTCGCGAATTCGTCCGTGGGGATGGGCGCCGGACTCCGTGGCGTTGCTCGGCCCGTTGGCGCCGAACTCGGACGACGGCGGTCCCAACCCGACGCAACGCGATCCGATCGCGATGGCCCGGCTTCACTCGAAAGCGACCGGTGCGGAATGGCTCGGCGAATTCCTGGAATCGCACGGCCCGAGCCCTTGGCTTTGCACGACCGACACCGTCGGACGCGTCGCGCGTTCGGCCACCGAAGCGACGGCGTTGGTGAAAGAGATCCGCGCGGGCGGACACCACCGGGTGGTCGTCAAGGAATCGCTCGGGCTGGCGGGCGCGAACGCGATCCGACTCTGGGAACCCGAGCTGCTGCCGGCCCAACGCCGCTGGATGGAAAAGGCATGCGCGTCGGGACGAACGCTGGTGGTCGAGCCGTGGCTGGAACGACTCGCGGATTTTTCGCTGCAACTCGAGATCGAGGATTCGGGAGCGCGCTTGCTGGGATTCGCCGGATTGGAAGTCGACGCGCGCGGCCAATACGTCGGCAACCGCGTGTCGCCGTCGCCACACGGTCCGCCACGGGCCGCGATGGAACTTCTCCGCGGGCAAGGCCTCATGCCACCGAGCGCGCTGGCATTCCTCAAGGACTTCGCGGCGTTCGTGGGAAGGCGCCTGGCCGGCGAGGGTTACCGTGGGCCGGCGGGCATCGATGCCTTCGTGTATCGCGACTCCCGGGGAGCCTCCCGTTTGAAACCGTTGGTCGAGATCAACCCGCGGCACACGATGGGTCGGGTCGCGATCGAACTGATGCGGGGTGTCTGCCCGGGGAGCGAGGGAACCTTTCGGCTGGCGCGGCTTGCGGAGGCGCGCGCCGATGGCAACGGCGGTCTGGAAGAACACGCGGGGAATCTGGAGACGCGGCACCCGCTGCGACTATCGGGAAGTCCACGGGGGAAGATTCGCGAGGGCACGTGGGTATTGAACGACCCTTCCCGTGCAACCGTTTGCCTCGCCGTGTTCGAGGTTCGTGTAGCGACCAAAATCTCGGGCGGGGAAGGTGGGAAGTGATCCATCCCGCGGGATGGGTCGAAACCCAGGGTGTAACCATCGCCGTCCGACCGCGGTCTCCCGGCTTGTACACCGCAATCCCCTCCTGACATGAAACGTTTCGTCGCCACCCTGCTTCTCTCCACCTGCACCCTTCTTCCCTGCCTTGCCGATGCCAAGGAAGACGTCGCCTCGGCCGCCAAGAAACTCGCGGAAGCGCCGAGTTACACGTGGACCACCACCAGTGAGTTCAGCGGCGGCAATTTCACGCCGCCGGTGATCACCGGCAAGACGACGAAAGACGGGTTCGCCGTGATTTCGTCCGAACGCGACGGCACCACCACGACCGCCGTGCTCAAGGGCAAAAAGGGCGTGGTCAAGACGGACGACGGCTGGAAGACCTCCGAGGAACTCCAGGCCGCGGCCAGCGGCGGCGGACAGGGCGGCGGCCGGAACCGCGGCGGCCAGTTGCTTCGCACGCGCCTGCCGGCCGAAGAGGCCGCCCGCGTGGCCGAGAAGACCAAGGAATTGAAATCGGCCGACGGCGTGATCAGCGGCGACCTGACCGATGAAGGCGCCAAGGAATTCGCGACCATGGGCCGCGGTCGTCCCGGCGGCCAGGCACCCGAGGCCAAGAACGCCAAGGGCTCGGTGAAGTACTGGCTCAAGGAAGGACAGATCACCAAGGTACAGCTCAAGGTGTCGTCCACCATGTCCCGCAACGGCGAGGACACCGAGGTCAACCGCACCACCACCTACGAGATCAAGAACGTGGGATCGACCACGGTGGAAGTGCCGGAAGAAGCCAAGAAGGCGCTCGGAACCTGATCCGGTCCCTCGAACGATTTCCCTCCGTGTGATCGCTTAACGCGCGATGCTACCAACCGAGGCGGGCCCATGGGGCCCGCCTTTTTCGTGGTTGTAGCCGCGGACGTGTTGTGGCCGCCGTCGAGTTGTGGCCGCGGTCGTGAGACCGTGGACCTGACGTGGGTGGTTGGAGCTTCGAGGCCCAATCCACCGTCTCACGACGGCGGCCACGGTGACGGCGGCCACGCCCTCCACTTTACCACGCGCGCTCGATGCTGCGGCGCTTCCAAAGGAACTCGAACATGTTCCCCTCGTGCGGTTGGTCCCACGAGATCTTCATCGTCGATACCGGGCCGATGTTCAACCGGTCGATCTCCGGGAAAGCCTCCAGTCGCCTGATGAATTCCGGATCCCTCGTGATCGCCGAGCACGCCAGCGTGTAGCCGATCTTCGACAGCACCTCGGCCTGCGGCACGGTGACGACGCTCGCGTACGGACAGAGGAATTCCCGGTTCGCCAATGGGTGCGAGAAGTCGTTGCAGAGCACGATCGTCGGCCGCATGTACGTGCCGCCGTCGAGGACCGCCTTGCGCGAGCCACCGCGGTAACGCGCGGTGACATCCTCGGCGCCCGGCGTCTTCAGTCCTTCCTCGATTTGTCCGTCGATGAAGTCCGCCATTTTCGGGTTCGCGAATCCCGAGAGCCGCGCGTTGTCGTCGTCGGGCAACGTCGGCGCGATCGGCCCCAGCTTTTTCGCGAGCGCGGCGGCGATCTCGGCCGCGTGGCGCGGGACGACGATCGCCGATGCGTTGATGCAGGAGCGGCCGCCGTTGTCGGAAATCGCGCCCGCGATGACGTCGATGAAATCGGGCCACTGGTCGATGCAATCCTCGCCGACGATGAACTTCGACCAACCGGGGCCGTGGATTTGGATCGCGGGATTGCCGGCGTACTGCGCGGTGGTGGATTTGTCGCCGAAGATCAGCGCGCGCCCGCAGGTGTTGAGGATCGTCGCGGCGCCCTCGTGGTCGGTGGCGTAGAAGCCGAACGCCTCGGCGGGAATTCCGGCGGCGAGGAACGCCTGGATGAGGCGGAACGGGGTCCATGGTTCCTCCTTGCCCGGCTTGATGACGACCGGCGTCTTGAGCGCGATGGCCGGGAGCCACAGGGAATTCACCGCGGGCGAATTGCTCGGCATCACGAGGCCGAGTGCAGGCGCGGTGGGACAGAAGGAAAGCTTGGTGCCGAACTGCTCGCCGAATCCGCGGTCGATGATCCCGAAATCGAGTCCGCGGGAGAGGCCGTTTAGGATCTCGTCGAGGTGGGTGAGCGCGTAGTGGATCTTCGCCATGTTGCGGCGGACCATCACGTGCGGGAGTCCGCTGGTACGGCTCAGGGTGGAGATGTATTCGGCGGGCGACTGGGTGTGGCCACGATCGCCGAGCGGCAACGTGCCGTTGAGGAAAAGCTCGCCGGCCTTGGCGGAAAGGGCGACGAGTTGCGCGACGGTGAAGCGTCCGAGCGCCTCGCGGCCCGAGGCGATTTTGGAAAGGTCGCGCTTGAGGATGCCGCCGTTGACGTTGGAGACGACGGCGAGGACCTCGCCGGACCGGTGGTCGCGAACCTCGGTTTTCTCGAGGGATTCGTAGACGCGGCCGAGGCGAAGGACGGGCAGATGGGGAATGGCGGCGGACATGGCGCTAAGCGGTTGCGGACAATTGATACGCCTGCGTACGAAAATGCCAAACAAAGTTTTCGAAGCCCGGTTTCAAGTTTTCAGTTTCAAGTTTCAAGGGACCCTACCGAATCGTGGCTGCGGTCGTGAGACCGTGGATCTCGTACGGTTGCTTTCGCGACCAGCCGGAAGTTTCCAAGTCTGAAGGCGGAGAGAGCGTGGCGGCGGTCGTGAGACCGCGGACCTCGCCAAGTTCGCTGGCGCAAGGCAACCGCTTCCGCTTCCCTCCTCGACGCGAAACCAAACTCGCCGCCCGCGGGAAGGTTGCGTTGCCGAGGTCCGCGGTCTCACGACCGCCGCCACGATCTTTGGGCACATCAACTTGGCCCCGCCTCCGGACTTGAAACTTGAAACTGAAAACTTGAAACCCCTGCCGGTAAAAACTCGTTTGATTACGAAGCGTCGGCCGTCGTCCACTGGGGCCATGAAGTTCCCCCTGCCCGCCGCCTGCGCGGCCCTGCTCGCGTGCGTTTCCGCGCTCGCCCAGCAGACCCAATCGCCCACGACCGGCACCGCCGGCACGCCGTCGGGCGACGCCTGGTTCCCACCGGAATCCGAATTCCAAAAGGTCGTCCTCGACGAGGACGCGGTCGTGAACGGCGAGGCGACCGATACCATCGTCGATCCCATGGAACTCGCCGTCGCCAAGGACGGCCGTGTCTTCTGGGCCGAGCGCGCAGGCGTCGTCAAACTCTGGAAGCCCGACACCAAGAAGACCGTCGTCATCGCCAAAATCCCCGTCTTCACGGGCCTCGAGGAAGGCATGCTCGGCATCACGCTCGATCCCAAGTTCCTCGAGAACGGCTGGGTCTACATCAACCGCTCGCTCACCGACACCTACAACGACGGCAAGGGAAAGGCCGGCAAGATCCGCGTCGCGCGCTTCACGCTCAAGGACGAGTCCCTCGACCTCGCGAGCGAGAGGACGATCATCGAGATGGAAGTGCAGCGCGAGCAGTGCTGCCACGTCGGCGGTTCGTTGACCTTCGACAAGGACGGCAACCTCTACGTATCCATCGGCGACAACAGCAACCCGTTCGACTCCGACGGCTTCAGCCCGAGCGACGAGCGGCCTGGACGTTATCCGTGGGACGCGCAGCGTTCCGCGGCGAACCCGAATTCGTTGGTCGGGAAAATCCTCCGCGTGACGCCCAAGGCGGACGGCGGCTACACGATCCCGAAGGGCAACCTCTTCCCCGAGGGCACCGCCAACACCCGTCCCGAGATCTACGTGATGGGCAATCGCAACCCATTCCGCATCGCCGTCGACCAACGCAACGGATTCCTCTACTGGGGCGAGGTCGGGCCCGACGCGGGTGGGCCGGATCCGAAGCGCGGTCCGTCGGGCTTCGACGAAATCAACCAGGCGCGCAAGCCGGGCTTCTTCGGATGGCCGTTGTTCGTCGCCGACAACAAGCCGTACCGCCGGATTGATTTCAATCCGCGCGCCGTGGCGCAGGCCGCGTCGAACGCCTACAACGATGCGAAGAAGAAGCGCGAGGAACTGATCAAGAAGGGCGAGACGAACAATCTTCCGGCGTTGCCCCCGAAGCCGCCCGCCTTCGAGCCGACGGGCGATTTCTGGGACGCCGCGCATCCGGTGAACCGCTCGCCGAACAACACGGGCCTGCAGGAACTGCCACCCGCGATGCCGGCCTTCATCTATTACCCGCCCTCGCCGTCCACACGCTTCCCCGAGGTCGGCTCCGGCGGCCGCACCGCGATGGCCGGCCCGGTCTACTATTTCGATCCGAAGAATCCGTCCGCGACCAAGCTCCCGAAGGAGTTCGACCACACGCTGTTCATCTACGAGTGGTCGCGGAACTGGATCATCGCGGTCAAACTCGACGAGCACGAGGACATCGCCAAGAGGCCCGACGGGAAGCCGATGATGAAGCGCTTCATGCCCAACACCGAGATCAAGCGCCCGATGGACATGGAGCTGGGTCCCGACGGATGTCTCTACGTCATCGAGTACGGCAAGGAATGGGGAAACAACAAGGACACGAAGATCCTTCGCCTCGAGCACCGGGCCGCGGCGAACTGATTGCCGCTCCCCGTGGCCGCCCCTTCATCGTGGCCGCCGCGGTGACCCGGTGGATGGAGCCAAGACAAGACGTGGGGCGGCCGTCCCCGGCTGCACAAACGAGGGCGTCCCCGCCCGAGCCTAGCCGGCGCAACACGGGCTTCTCGCCTCCACAAAGTCGGGCTCGGGTGCCGATCGAGATCTCGAGGGCTGGCTTCGGTCCACCGTCTCACGACGGCGGCCACGGCTTCGGCTCCCCGTGGCCGCCGCGGTGACGCGGTGGACCTCGGCAACCCGTGGAGCCTCCTTTCGGCCCACCCTACTCCGCCAACCGCACCACCCGCTCCTGGATCTGCCCGGTCCAGCGCGAGATGTAGCTCATCGACCGGTACACCGTCTCCAATCGCTCGATCGGCAACGCACCCAGCCGACTCGGATCGCCCGGCGCGGGCGCGTTTTCCCAAGCCGCGTTCATCGACTTCATCTCGGCGTCGAGCTCGTCCCGTCGCCCGTTCACCCGCGCCTGCAACGCCTGGAATCGATCCATCCATTCCAGTCCCGCCTGCAACAGCCGCAGCTTCAACATCGGCGAGACCGCCGTCGCCTTCTCCTTCAGGAACTCGTCCCCTTCCCGGCACGCCTGCCCGACTTCCACGAACAAATCCATCGTGCCCGGGGGAATCCGCTGGATGTCGCGGGGCTTCGAACCGGTTTCCAGCTCGATAAGGTGCAGCAACCGCTCCCGCGGTTCGCGCAACGTCTGGTAAGCCGTGTTGAGTTCCGAATACGCGTTTCCCGCGGCGGCACGCGTTGCCTCGTCGGCGCCATGGAAGCGATCCGGATGCACCGTCGTCGAACGGGCGAGAAACCCGCCCTTCAACGCGTCGGTGTCGACCCAGGGCCGGCGCGGGACTTCGAGGAGCGCGAAACAGTCGGCCGCCAGGGATGGGGAATCGCTCACGACAAATCGGGGAAGCCCGCCACCGAATCGGACGGGCGCCGTGTTTTCAGGCGCTGAAGCTTTCGCCGCACGAACAACTGGTCGCCGCGTTCGGGTTCTTCACCTTGAAGCCGCCTTCCTGCAGGGCATCGATGAAATCCAACTCCGATCCCGTCACGTAAAGCGCGCTCTTCGGATCGACCACCACGCGGACCCCGCAGCTCTCGACGAGGATGTCGCGGTTCTGGGGGGCATCCTGAAGATCCATCTTGTACTGGAGTCCGGAGCAACCGCCACCCACCACCGCGACCCGCAATACGCCGGCCGGCCGGCCCTGCTTCTGGAGGAGCCCGGAAACCTTCCGGCCCGCCGCATCCGTCAGGCGGATGAGGCGTTCGTCGCCGACGCGGAAGGTCGGCTGCGTGGGCGCGCTGGCGCCGATTTTTCCGGCAATCATGTCGATGACGACCCTATGGCCGGCCCGACCGAGCGTCAACGGCGGCCGTGGCGCGCGCGTCCCGCCGATGGCTATCGAAGCAGGAAAACCCGGGCCAAACCGAACAGGACGACCAGCAACAACACGAAGAGCCCGATGAACCGGTTCCTCGCCACGCGCTTCTCGTAACGCAACGGTCGCAGGCCATGCACGCTTCCCGCCGCGAGGAACTGCACCATCCGCGGGTTGTTGGCCGTCGGTCCCCGGAAATGGTTCTGGATGCGATGCCACATCGCCAAGACATCGAATTTTCGGACGCCTTGGGCGTTGTAACGCGCGTCCTCGGTCACCACCGGCGCCGTCACCGGCTCGGGCAACGGGCGCGGTGCCGGCGCTTCCCCATCCACCGGCGACAATCCCGGCTGCCGGGTCGGACGCGCCACGCGCGCCCCGTTTTTTCCGGGCACGGCGGCGGGGGCGGGCGGCTGCGAGTTCAACCGCGCGATCTCCTTCTCCAACCGCGCGATCTCCGCGTCGAGGCCGCGGGCCCGGGTGGCGATCGGATCCGATTTCTTTCCGGGCCAACGCATCGGGAATCCCCCTCAATGGCGCGCAAGGGCCACGACGATCGCAACGATGCCCGCGATCCCGAGCAGGACCAATGGCCAGGTGAAGGCAAGACCGACGCGGCACAATTGCCGGAACGGAAGCGATCCGAAGCCCGTCACGGATCCGGGACCACCAGGCTTGGGATCGGTTCCCGGTCCACCGCCCAATACCGTCCACTTGAGGCGCGCCGAATTCCATTCCATGCGCCCGTTCTCGACGACGGCGAGGGCCTTGCCGATTTCCTGGTTCCAGTTGCCCTCGGTCCATTCCTCGTCGCGGATCACGCCGATGTCCTCGAGCGCGGTGCGGAGTCCCTCGAGCGACCGCGACATTTGCTCGGCGTCGCGACGCGCGTCGAACTCCGCCTTTTCGAGCAGGGCGATCCCACGGGTCAACTCGTCGCGCATCTCGCCGCGTCCCGTCTGGAACTCGGCGCGGCGCCGGCGCATCTCCTCGAGCTCGGATTTGGCGCGCTCGAGTTGCTCGTGCGCCTCGTGCAGTTTCGCCAACTGCTGCTGGGTCGCCGTGAGTTGCGAGTCGAGTTCCTCCCGCGTCGGCGCCCGCCCGCCGGTCCCCGTGCCGGGACGCACGACGCCGCCGGTCGCGCCGGGATGCGTTGTTGGAAACTCGTGGTCCACGAACTCGGTGTCGTCGTACGGCATGGTTTGCGCCCTTGAATCGCGCCGAACGCTACGGGGCCTCCGCGCCGTTGGCGAGAGGCTAGTAGCCAGTATTCAGTGGTCAGTCGTCAGTCGCCAGCGTTTGGACTCCCGTCGCGTCGTTCGCAAGGACCTGACGACTGACGACTGACGACTGACGACTGACGACTGATTACTGATTACTGAATACTGGTTACTGAATACTTCCCCCGCTACCGTCCCGCCACGCAATGGCCGGTCCCGACGTCCAACTCTCGCCCATGATGGCGCAGTACCGCCGCATCAAGTCGGAACTGCCACGCGACGCCCTCCTGCTCTTCCGGCTCGGCGATTTCTACGAACTCTTTTTCGAGGACGCCCAGCAGGGCGCGCAGATCCTCAACGTCGCGCTCACCCAACGGAACGGGATCCCCATGTGCGGCATCCCGTACCACGCCGCCAACGGCTATATCGGCCGCCTGCTCAAGGCCGGCCGGAAGGTCGCCGTCTGCGACCAGATCGAGGAGGCCAAGCCCGGCAAACTCGTCCAGCGCGACGTCACCGCCATCCTTTCGCCCGGCACCCATTTCGACGACCGGTTGCTGAGCGCCGACCGCAACAACTTCCTCGCCGCCGCCGCGCGCTCCGGAAACGTGTTCGCCCTCGCGGTCGTCGACCTGACCACCGGCGACTTCCGCGTCACCGAGACGGACGAACGCAAGACGCTGGTCGCCGAGTTGGAACGGCTGCGTCCCGCGGAACTCGTGTTCCCCGCCACCGACCGCACGCTCCACGACCTGCTGGTCGGGCGCGACGCGACGGATCCGGAACCCGACGCCGAGCCGCCGCAGACCGGGCCCGCGGGCACGCTGCTCACGGGCGGCATCCTGGTTGGGTACGACGACTGGACCTTTCTCCCCGAAACGGCCGTGTTCACGCTCCGCGAGCATTTCAAGGTCGCGACGCTCGACGGCTACGGCTTGCGCGGGCGCAATGCCGCGGCCGGTGCGGCCGGCGGCGTGCTGCATTATCTCACGCACCATCTCCGCCGCGACGCGACGCACCTCACGCGTCTCGGGTTCTACCGCGTCTCGGATTTCCTCGTCCTCGACGCCACGTCCGTCCGCAACCTCGAGTTGCTCGAACCGCTCCACGCCGGCGGGCCGCGCAACACCACCCTCTTCGCCGCGATGAACCGCGCCGTCACGCCGATGGGCGCGCGCCGGGTCCGCGACTGGATCACCCAGCCGCTGTCGTCCGCGGACGCCATCCGCGCGCGACAGGACGCGGTGGCGGCTTGGCTCGCGGATCCCGGGTCGCTGGGGGCGTTCCGCGCGCGTTTGCAGGAAGTGCGCGATCTCGAACGCACGTTGGGCCGGCTGAGCCTCGGTTCCGGCAACGGCCGTGACCTCGCCGCCCTCCGCGTCGCGCTCCTCCAACTGCCCGGGATCCGCGCCGTCCTCGCGCCCCTCGCCGACGCGTTGCCGCCGGACGCCCAGGCCTCGCTCGGCGAATCGATCGTGGCCGATCCGCCCGCGCCCGATGCGGCCGGCTTGATCGCGCGGCTGACGGCCGCGATCCACGAGCTTCCGTCGCTCGCCGAGTTGCTCGGGCGCGCGATCGTCGACGAACCCCCGATGGCCGTGAAGGAAGGCGGCATCATCCGCGACGCCTTCAGTCCCGAGCTCGACGAACTCCGCTCCGCCGCGCGCGGCGGCAAGGATTGGCTCGCGAAAATGCAGCAGGAGGAATCCGCGCGCTCCGGAATCCCGAACCTGAAGATCGGGTTCAATTCCGTCTTCGGCTATTACCTCGAGGTCACCCGGACCCACCTGTCCAAGGTCCCGCCCGAATACATCCGCAAACAAACCGTCGCCAGTGGCGAGCGCTTCATCACGCCCGAGTTGAAGTCGATGGAGCAAAAAATCCTCGGTGCCGAGGAACGCGGCTCGAAGCTCGAGTACGACCTGTTCCTCAAGGTCCGCGAGGAAGTCCTCGCCGAATTGCGCCCCATCCAGGAAACCGCGTCGGCGCTCGCCCAACTCGACGTCCTCGCGGGGTTCGCGGAGATTGCTCGCCTCCACGGACACGTCCGTCCCGACGTCCGCGACGAGGGCATCGTGGAGATCCGCGATGGGCGCCATCCCGTGCTGGAGCAGGTCTTGGTCGACGAGCGTTTCGTTCCCAACGACACCCTCCTTTCCAGCGACGGTTGCCAGATCATGCTGATCACCGGCCCGAACATGGCCGGCAAAAGCACCTACATCCGGCAGGTCGCGTTGCTCGCGTTGCTCGCGCACACCGGCGCGTTCGTTCCCGCGTCGTCCGCCCGCGTCGATCTCGTCGACCGCATCTTCACGCGCATCGGCGCCAGCGACGACCTTGCGCGCGGGCAGAGCACGTTCATGGTGGAGATGAGCGAGACCGCCAACATCCTGAACAACGCCACCCGCCGCTCGCTCGTCATCCTCGACGAGATCGGGCGCGGCACGAGCACGTTCGACGGACTCAGCCTGGCTTGGAGCATCGTCGAGCACCTGCACCACCAGGTCGGCGCCAAGACGCTGTTCGCGACGCATTACCACGAGTTGACGGAACTCGGGTCGAATCCGGATTCGGTGGAATCGCCCAACGCGTCGGCGTCCGCATCCGCGATCCGCTTGCCACGCGTGCGCAACCACCACGTGGCGGTGCGCGAATGGAACGACCAGATCATCTTCCTGCGGAAGGTCGTTCCCGGCGGCACCGACAAGAGCTACGGCATCCAGGTGGCGCGACTCGCGGGCGTGCCCAAGCCAGTGATCGAACGTTCGAAGGAAATCCTGCGCATCCTCGAGGAAGCCGAGCTCAACCTGCATCAAGTCGTGGGAAGCGGGACGCCGGCGCCCGCCAAACGCGCGGGCCGCAAACGTTCCGAACGCGAGCGCCTGCTCCAACTCGCGCCGCCCCCGCAACTCGACCTGTTCTCGTAGACGGAAACCGTGGCTAACGGGGGCCCTGCCGTCACCGCCACCCGCGGAGCCGAGTGTTTCCTATCTAAGAAAACGACAATCCGCGGGAGATGACGGCAGGGCCGCCGTCACCCACGAAGACCAACGTTTCGTCGCGGCCCGTCATCCCGCCGCGATTCCACGCGCGGGATGTCGGCGCGCGAACGCCGCCACCGATTCCCATTCCACGCGAACGTATCCGCGCGCGAACGCGTCGCGGCGTGCCTCCAGCCGTTCCGCCAATTCCCACGCCACGGCGAGATCGCCGCGCCCGAAATAGTCCGCCACCCACTCCCGCCACGGGCCGTCCGCCGGCAACCCGACTCCTGCCTCCGCGCCCTGCGGCAACGACAACGCGTGCGGCATTCCCGTGATCTCCGCATCTCGGTGCAAAGCCAGCCACAGCAGCCGTGCCAGCGACGCGGCCGCGCGGCGAACCGTCGCCGGAAACGGTCCGAGCGCGCCGTCGGCCTCGTCCGCGATACACCGGATCCTTGCGCCGTCGTCCGTCCACTCCAGCGACACGCGCAGCGGCGGCGCAGCCCATTTTCCCGCGCGGTTGAAACGCGGTTGGAGCGTCCGGATCAATTCCGACTCGAGCCGCAGCGCGTGGGATTCGCTCTCGCAGGATTCCCATTCGATTCGGTCCGCGGAATGGATGAGGCGGACGATCCGTCGCGGTTGTCCGCGGGTCCGGCGATAACTCGAGAGCCGTTGGCGCAGGTTGACCGCCTTGCCGACGTACACGAGGTGGCCCGCGGTGTCGTGCATGCGATACACGCCCGGGCCGGTGGGCAATGCGCGGAACCACGCGGGCCCCAGGCGCTCGACCAACGGTTGCGCCGCGGGAAGCAGTCTCAATTGCGCGTCGGCCATCGCGCGGCTCCCGTCATTCCGACTGCGCGGCGCGTTCGCGTTGGACTTCCACCAGCACCTTCGTCCCGAACATGCCGCGCGGCTGTCCCTCGACGACGTACACCCAGTCCCGCACGTCTACCACCGGCACGTCGACGCCGGATCCCAATCGCAAGTCCCCGAGATCAACCGGATCGTTCCCGATGCGTCCGTGGATTCGATCGTTGTCGATGCGGACGACATCGACCCAGATGAGCTCGGTGGAATCGCCGTGGGTCAACGGGACCTTGACGGCATGCGCCTCGCCTTCCTTGCGTTCCAGGGCCGCGACGAATTCCGGCCAGCGTCGCGACGCCTCCTCCACCGCGGCCAGCATGCGCGGATCGTCGTCCGCCACTTCCACCACCGGCAGGCGCGTCGGCTCCTCGAACACCTGCGCGACATCGCCCGATCGCAGGCGGGCCTCGAGGCTTTCGTCCCAGTGGTTGAACCGGTTGCCGTCGGGTTGGTAGATCGCCTGGCAATCGGGCCCCGCGAGCTCCGCCACCAACCGCGCCATGTGCGGATAATACGAGGATGGCAAAGCCGACGGATCGGGATTCGCCGACTCCATGAAATCGACCGCGAGCCAACCGCGATTTTCCTCCAGGACTTGCCTGATGCGAAGGTCGCCCAACGAATCCGCCAACGACGTCGGGTCGTCGAAATAGGGTTGGTCGTGGTTATGGACCAGAAACACGCCGTGGTTCGACCCGACAAACAGGAACGGTGATCGCCCGCCGACCCATCCCGAACCCGACGGATGGTCGCTCGCGGCGACATTCGGTTTCTCGTCGTCGCGGAGGGCGTGGAACGGACCGCCCCACGCGGCCTCGCAATACCGCGCCAGCATTCCCGCCTCGAGATACCGCGGCTTGCGAAGGAGCAGGACCAACGAGACCAACGGCTTTTCCTCCTCGTCGCCGCCGACGAGACCGGCCTCGCGCAACGACGCCGGGGAAAAGTCCCGATGGATCGACCACGCCATCGCCAGAAAGCCCACCAGCAGCGCAATGCGGCCCATCGTCGGAGCCTTGGTGACGAGACCGACGACCTGCGTGACGGCCAGCAACACGACGAGGGGCAGCGCGGTCCATCGCGCCCATCCGCGGCAGAACCAAAGGCCGACGCCGGAGGCCGCGAGAGGCAATCCGAGCACCAGCAGAAGCCATCCGGCGAGCGACAGGAATTGCGACATCCAGTAGTGAATGCCGACGAACGCGAAAGCCAAACCAACCATGAACACGACGCAGGCCGTCAATGCGCGCTCACCACCGGGAAAACGGAAACGGGATTTACCTCCCATGTGCGGCCACAGTGCGGAGCCGGAGGGAGTTGGCAAAGCCAAACGTCGGGGGGAGGGGGAAGTTTTCAGTGCTCAGTTTTCAGTTTTCAGTTCCTGCCGCGGAGGCCAAATCCGCGCCTTCGGCTGACAGATCCAACGACTCGTTCCCTCCGGACGTGCCGTGCGGCCCCGAACTCCGAATGACGCCAAGCAAACCCAACGCCCACTGAAAACTGACCACTGAAAACTGAAAACTCCGGCCCCCGGCATTGACACCCCAACGGGTAGTGGGCTAGCGATTGCGGGACCACAGCGGGTGGATTTTCCGGAGTCAGACGCTATGCGGTGCCCGAAATGTACCGGTCAGGAAGACCGGGTGATCGATTCTCGATCCTCGAAAGAGGGGGCAACCATCCGGCGTCGGCGCGAATGCCTCTCGTGTTCCCATCGGTTCACGACCTACGAGGAGATCGAGCGCGAGTTGTTGGTGATCATCAAACGCGACGGCCGACGCGAACCGTTCTCCCGCGAGAAGCTCGTCGCCGGCATCAAGCGCGCCTGCCAGAAGCGGCCGGTCCCGGAGGAAGCGATCGCCAACGCGGTCGAACGCATCGCCGAAAACCTGTCCGCGAGTTTCGACCGCGAGGTTCCCGCGCGCGAGGTCGGGGCGCGCGTCATGACCGAACTCCATTCCCTCGATGCCGTCGCGTACATCCGGTTCGCGAGCATCTACCGGCAATTCGAGGAGGTCACCGATTTCGTCGAGGAAGCCCAACGGCTGGCGTCGTTGGGCCCCCCCGACAAACGGCAGATGTCGTTCGAACTGCCCGCCGAGAGCGGGGCCACCCCATGATCGAGCTCGACCGCGATTCCATCTGGCTGACGCAACCCGACGGCGAGTCGGTTCCCTGTTCCTTGGAGGCGCTGACCTTCGAGATCGCGGGGAGCGAGGCCGCGCGGTTGGACCCCGAGGTGCTCCGCCACGCCGCCGCCGGCGTGTTGCATTACTTCAAGGACGAGTTGAAGCGCACCCAGGTCACGCTCGCCGAATTCGCGACCGCGCTCGCGCGCGTGCTCGAGGGACTCGGCCTGTGCGTCGAGGTGACGACCGGCGGCAACACTGCCGCTGCCGCCGCGGCGATGGCGGCGACCGCGGCCGCGATACGCCAGGCCGATCTCCGCGAGTTGGCGTTCGAGTCCGGCAAATTGGGCGAACTCGATTTCTTCCCGCGCCTGCACACAACGCTGCGCAAGGAACTCGAGGCCGACCCGGAGCGGGTCGAGTTCCGCGGATTGCGCGGCGCGGTGAAGCAATTGCTCGGGCGCAAGCACTGGACCAACGGTTGCCGCGACCTCGAGGACCGCATCCTCAAGGCGCTCCGCGAATGGTGGATCCAGGAAAAAGGCGACCGCCGGGCGCTGTTGTTGGTGTCGTAGGCGCGGGAGCCGGTTGGACCCACGCACGTCGGCATCGTCCGGCGGTTTGCCCGTCGATTCGTGGCACCGAGGATAACCTTGGTTCATGAAGTTGACGTTCTGACGCGAGGTCCCGCTGCCTTCAAATTGCCCGTCGGTGCGCGACGCCGGAGGCGTCCCAGAATGTAGCCGGCGGTGGAACACCGCCGGCTGCCGATCCCACGGCACGGTCCACCCCGGCAGGGGTGGCACCCATTCCGACAAGCAGGTGGACGTGGTCGGACACGCCGCCGACCTCCATCGGGACGGCGCCGAGTCCTTTGACGGTGCCCGCAAGGTAGGCATGAAAACGCGATCGCCACTCCGTGTCGATCAACGGTTCGCGGTACTTGGTGGAAAAGACGAGGTGATGGAGGAGGGACGTGTAGGTCGAGGGCATGGAAAAACCTGAACGATGCGCGTTCGCCGCGCAAAACTTCGGCCGAATGGGTGCCACCCCTGCCGGGGTGAATGATATTGTGGAACCAGCGGCCGGCGGTGTTCCACCGCCGGCTACAGTCTCGGACGCCTCCGGCGTCGCACCCCTGTCAGGTTGCCAACGCCGCCTGCAACGACCGCAGTTCCTCGTCCACGCACGTTGGGTCCGCCAGCGTCTGTCCGATTTCGTCGCGCAAAAGTTGTCGGTAGCGTTTGCGCATGCGGTGAACCGCAACCCGCAGCGCGCCTTCTTCCATTCCCAATCCCCGCGCCGCCTCCGCGTACGGCACCACGTCGCGATCCATCGCCAGAAATCCACGGCCCGCGGCGAACAACGACGCTTTCCCATCGGCGCTCATCTCCTCGTCCAACCGCAACACCACACGCTCGAGCAATGCCAGCGCCCACGCGCGATCGAACACCGCATCGGGCGTTGCCGCCGGATCCGCCAGCTCCAGGCGAAAACGATCGTCCGCGACGGTCCAGTCCATCGAGAGATGCTCGATACCACCGCCGCGCTTTTGCCGGTTCGCGTCGCGATGGTCGTTGGCGAGGAAATGCTTCATCGACGCCAGGAGGAACGCCCGGAACCGGCCCCGTTCCGCCGAGAGCCCACCGAGATCGTCGCCCGCCAGGAGGTCCGCGAAGAATCCCTGCACGAGATCCTCGGCGTCTTCCCGCGTGCGTCCCTGCCGTCGGACGTA
>JANYDN010000387.1 GCA_025363585.1 Verrucomicrobiota bacterium
ATCTCACGGGACGCCCGCAGTTCCTCGTCGAGAACGGCGTGCAGCCGATCCGCGAGCTCGTGGGTTGAACATGCGAGCCGTCCTCGGGCGCGCGTGGCTTGCGTCGTTGCTTCTCGTCGGGCTGTTGCATGCCGCTCCTCCCGCCACGCCGGAACAGTTCTTTGGCCTCACCAACGTCCGGGACGCGCGGATCACGATGTCCGCCGACGCTTGGCGATCGATGGAACCCGAGGAGCCGGAACGCGGGTTCGGCCCTCCCGGCGGCCGCCCTCCGGCGCCACCCGCGAAGCGCGAATACCCGTGGTCCATGGCGCGCTTCGAATGCGCGGGCATCGTGCTCACCAACGTCGCCGTCCGGTTCAAGGGCAACAGCTCCTTCATGATGTCGCGCCGCGGGTTGAAGCGGCCCTTCAAAATCGATTTCAACCGCGACGCGCCTGGACGGACGTTCGCGGGATTCGCCGCGCTGGCGTTGGCCAACAACGCGAACGATCCGTCGCAGATGCACGAGGCGCTCGCGTACGCGGCGTTCGCCCGTGCCGGCGTCGCCGCCCCGCGCACCGCGTTCGTGCGGATGCACCTCGTCGTGCCGGGCATTGCCGACGACGTCTACACGGGCCTGTACACGGCGGTGGAGCCCGTGGACGGCCGATTCCTCGAGTCGCGTTTCGGCAACAAGGACGGCGTGTTGGCGAAGCCCGAGCGCATGCCGGGGCCGCGGTACTTCGGCGAGGAATGGTCGGTGTACGAGGAACGCTTCGGCGTGAAGCGCGCGGGCAAGGAACCGGAGCAACGACGCTTGGTCGAGTTCGCGCGACTCGTCGATCGCGGCACCGACGCGGAGTTCGCCGAACGCCTCGACCGGTTCGTCGACATCGCGGAGCTGTCGCGGTTCGTGGCGGTCAACGCGTGGCTCGCCAACATGGACTCGTTGCTCGGCACTGGACACAACCACTACCTGCGCGTCGCGACCGACGGACGCGTCCGCTTCATTCCGTGGGATCTCAACGAGGCGTTCGGCGGCCATCCGGGCGCGGGTCCGGCATCGCGACAAATGGACTTCGACGCGTTGCACCCGAACGCGCCGAACGTGCGATTCCTCGAACGGTTCCTTGCGCAGCCCAAGTTCGCCGTGATTTACCGCGGCGAGTTGACGCGACTGGTGACCAACGCTCTTTCGGCGTCGGTGTTCCTTGCCGACGCGCACCGCGTGGCCGAAGCGATCGGCGCTTCCGTCGAACGCGAATCACCGATGGCGCGCGCCGGTTTCCTTCGCATCGGTCTTGGCGAAACCAACGCCGCGGGGCACGGGCCGCGGCTGGGCGGTCCCGGCGGATTGGTGGGTCCCGGATTCGCGGCGCCGCCGTTGCCCGATTGGATCAGTGCCCGCGAACGCGAGGTCGTCGCGCAACTCGCCGCGGAGAAGACCGGGACGCGTCCGAACGTCGGCCGGCCCGGTGGCCCCGGTGGACCGCGCGGAGGTCCGGGTTTCGGTCCGCCGCCGCGGGAACCGTAACGGGCTCGTTCCGCGCGTGCGTCCCGCGGCGTCGCGCCGCATTCTCGCCGCCATGACGTCCGCTGACGCCAGAAAACGCCACGCGCAACTCGCCGAGGATCTCCGTCGGCACGACCACGCGTACTACATCCTCGCGAAGCCCACGATCAGCGACGGCGAATACGACCGGCGTCTCCGCGAATTGATCGACCTCGAGACGTTCCGTCCCGATCTCGTCACGCCGGATTCCCCCTCGCAACGCGTCGGGGGCGCGCCGATGGACGGCTTCGCGCCGGTGATTCATCGCGTGCCGATGATGAGCCTAGAGAACGCGTATTCCGCCGAAGAGGTCCGCGAGTTCGCGGCGCGCGTTCAGAAGGCGCTTCCTGAAACGGCGTTGTCCTGGACGATCGAGCCGAAGATCGACGGCATCGCGGTGTCGTTGCGGTACGAGCGCGGCGTGTTCGTACAGGGCGCGACGCGCGGCGATGGCACGCGCGGCGACGACATCACCGCGAATCTCCGCACCGTGCGAAACCTGCCGTTGCGATTGGCGTCCGGCGTTCCCGAAATCCTCGAGCTTCGAGGCGAGGTGTACATGCCGACCGCGGCGTTCCGGAAAATGAACGAGGAACGCGCCGCGGCGGGCGAGGAACCCTTCGTGAATCCACGCAATGCCACCGCGGGTTCGCTGAAACAACTCGATCCCAAAGTCACGGCCTCGCGACGCCTTGCGGTCGTCGTGTATGGCTTGGGCGAAGTCATCGGTGCCGAACCGCCGTCCACGCAATCCGGTCTTTTGCCGTGGTTGGAATCGTTCGGGCTTCCGGTTCCCGAGCGGGTTTGGACGGCAGGCTCTACCGACGAGATCCTGGGATCGATCGATGCGTTGGACACGGCGCGGCGCGGGTTCGGTTACGACACGGACGGCGCCGTGGTGAAACTCGACCCGATCGCGTTGCGGGCCCAACTCGGCGTGACGTCGAAGGCGCCGCGCTGGGCGGTGGCGTACAAGTACGCGCCCGAACAGGCCGAGACGCGGTTGCGCTCGATCACGATACAGGTCGGTCGCACCGGCGCGCTAACGCCCGTCGCGGAGCTCGAACCGGTGTTCGTTTCCGGCAGCACGGTCAGCCGAGCCACGCTGCACAACGAGGACGAGATCCGACGCAAGGACATCCGCGTCGGCGACATCGTTGTCGTCGAGAAGGCGGGCGAGGTGATTCCCGCGGTCGTCCGCGTGTTGCCCGAACGCCGGACCGGCACCGAAACCGAGTTCCAGTTCCCGCGCGCCTGTCCCGAATGTGGCTCGGGCGTCGCGAAGGAAGGGACCGCGGACGGCGAAGGCGTCGTGTGGCGTTGCTCCAATGCCGATTGTCCCGCGCGCATCCGCGGCCGGCTCGAGCACTGGTGCGCGCGCGGCGCGATGGATATCGAGGGCGGCGGCGAAGTGCTCGTGGCCCAACTGGTCGGTGCCGGCCTCGTCCTCGATATCGCCGACCTGTATCGCCTCAAACCCGACGAACTCCTCGGACTCGAACGCATGGGCGAGAAGTCAGCACAAAACTTCCTCGACGGCCTCACGGCCAGCCGGAGCCGCGAGTTGTGGCGACTGCTTTTCGGACTCGGGATCCTCCACGTCGGTGCGGGCGTCGCGAAGGCGCTCGCGCGGGCGTTTCCGTCGCTCGACGAACTCGCCGATGCGACGGTCGAGCGGCTGGTTTTGGTCGGCGACATCGGCGAGGTGATCGCGAAGTCGGTGGAAGGTTGGTTCCGCGACCCGGCGAATCGGAAGCTGACCGAACGATTGCGCGCGGCGGGATTGAATTTCGCGTCGACGACGTACCGTGCGGAAAACGCGGTGGCGTCGGGACCCTTTGCCGGCAAGACGGTGGTGTTGACGGGGACGTTGCCGACGCTGAAGCGAGAGGAAGCGGCGGCCTTGGTCGAGGGCGCCGGCGGCAAAGTGAGTTCGAGCGTCAGCAAGAAGACGCACTTCGTCGTCGCGGGCAGCGACGCCGGCTCGAAGCTCGAGAAGGCGCAGGCGCTCGGCATCACGGTGATCGACGAAGCCGAGCTGAAACGGCTGACCGGGACGTGATGTGGCGCGGGCGTCCTCGCCTGCGGTAGCCGCGGGCGTCTCGCCTGCGCTCGACCACGAGACCATAGGCCGCGTGCCCCCACGCGGCGTTCCTCGTGGGATCCCGCCCCTCGGGTTGCATGTTGCCGCTTGTTTTTTTCGGCGCCGGGTCGGGGACCCGACCTACACGCTTCGGCGCTTCCGAACGCGGCATTCCTTCGACATCGGAGTTTGTCTAGCGTCGCCGCATGAAGTGCTTCGTCACCGGTGCCAGCGGCTTCATCGGCGCCAACCTTGTCCAGGAGTTGGTCGCCCAAGGCCACGAGGTTCGCGCCCTCCTAAGGCCCGGCGCCGACGTCCGGGGTCTCCAGGGAGCCGCGCACGAAGTGGTGCACGGGGACGTCACCGACAAATCTGACAAGCTGGCGGCGGCGATGCGCGGCTGCGACTGGGTGTTCCACGTCGCCGCAAGCTACGCGCTCTGGTTGCCCGACTACGCCCCGATGTACCGGACCAATGTGGTCGGCACCCAGAAGGTGCTGAAGGCGGCGG
>JANYDN010000391.1 GCA_025363585.1 Verrucomicrobiota bacterium
AGCGCCTCGTCGCGGCCTTCGAAACGCGTCGTCTGCCCATGACATTTGTTCCCCAAACCCGGTTCACCGAGGAGGCCCGCTCATCGATCTCCTTCCTGGTTTCGCGGGAAGAAAAGCATCGCTGCCGTTGGACCGCATTGCAGGCCACGGTCGCCGTGGAGCGGTTCCTCGCGAGGCACGGCCGGCTTCCCGGGGCGCTCTCCGACTTGGTTCCGGATTTCCTTCCGTCGGTCCCGATCGACCCGATCGACCAACAAGCCATGCGCTTCCACTCGGATGCCGCGGGATTCGTTGTCTATTCCATCGGCCTCGACGAGACCGACGACCACGGCGTGCCGGCCTCCGACGATTCCGGCAACGACAACGCCGGTGACGAAGCCGTACGCGTCGATATCAACGCGGGCGCGGGACGTTGAAGGACGCGCGGGCCGGCCATTTCGTGGCCGCCGCCGTGAGGCGGCGGATCGTAGCGCGGCCGTTCCCGCCTGCGCCAAGCTTCGACAAGCCGAGGCCGGACGGAATGCGAATGCCGTAGGGCGGCCGTCCGCGGCTGCACAAATAAGGGCGTCCCGCCCGCCTCCGCCTTCAGCAGGCGCGGGCAGATGTAGCGCGGGCGTCCCCGCCTGCGGTAGACGCGGGCGTCTCGCCTGCGTGGAGCGTGCATGCATGAATCGCTAAACGCGCGGCGCGGAAAGCTAGTGAGCCACCCACCGCAGGCGAGACGCCCGCGACTACCGCAGCCGGGACGGCCGCGCTACATCTCGCCGCGGAACTCGCACCGCACGCGGGAAGCGTGCGCTACGAAACGAAAAGGCGGCCGGGGAATCTCCCCGACCGCCGTGTTCTCGATCCGCCGTGTCGCCACGTCGGCCACTTGCCGCAACGACTGCTTACGGCTTGAGCCGGAAGAAGCGCGCGGTGCCGGACGGCGTGAGCAGGAGCGGCGACGCCACGGACACGTCCGTATAGGGTCCCGTCAACGCATCCGCACTCTGCGCCGTGCCGTTCAGCCAGGTCAACGCGAGGCCGTCGCCCGCTGCCGCGTCGAAGTTATACCGCAACTTCAACGCCGCCGCGTCGACCACCGCGTCGCTGCTCGTGATCGACGCGATCTCGGTCGCGGTCAACACCCGGTTGTAGACACGGTAGTCGTCCAACTGCCCGTCGAACGGACGCCAGTAACCGTCGTGGCCCAATCCGATCCACGCCGCCTGCCCCACCGGCCAGGACCACGCAGCTCCGTTGTCGTTGGTGGTGTCGACGGAACCGTCGATGTAGATCGCCGCCGATCCCGTCTCGGACTGGTCGAACGTGATCGCGACATGGTGCCAGGCGTTGTCGGAAACCGACGCCGAGCTGGTGAAGCCGTTGCCGCTGCCATCCGGCGACACCTGCAGGGTTCCGTCGTCCTTCTGGATCAACTGCAGCCCGCTGCCCCCGCGGCGGTCGAGGATCGTAGCGCCCTTGTTGCCCGTGCTGATCGTCTCGCTGATGACGGGACCCGCGGAACGAACCCAGAACGAGATCGTGCCCGTGGTGGAATCAAGATTGGTCCCGCCGTCGACCGAGATATAACCCGGATGCGACGCGCTGAAAACACCGACGCCCGTGCGCTTCACCGAGTTGGCATCCGTGCTCGACGCGAGCCATCCGGACCCGTGGTTGGCGCCCGGATACGGCGTGCCGGACGGCTTGGAGTCCAGCACGACGCCGGAGTGCTCCGTCAGCAACACGCCGCCGGTCACCTGCACGCCGCTGCTCGTGGCGCTGCCGTACACGTTCGAGACCACGACGTCGTAGGTTCCCGAATTCACGGGCGTCAACGTGGCGATGGGATAGCCCGGGCCCGTCGCCCCGGCGATCGGCGCCCCGTTCAGACGCCACTGGTACTTGAGCGGACCCACGCCGATCGCGGCCACCGACAACGCCACCGCGTCGCCGTAGCTAACCGTCGCCGCTTTCACGGACGGCTGGGTCTCGATCAACGGGACGTCGGTGATGATGATGCCGGCGATCGTGCTTGCCAGCGATACAACTGGGTCGGTGAGCTTCAGGGCGGGCGCCCCCGCGATACTGACCACGTCGGTGCTCAGGCTCGTGCTGACCGAACTAAGCCCGCCGATGATGCTTTGGTCCGGACGGCTCGCGGTATAAGTCAGGTCCTGCGTCGAGGGACCCGCCGTGACGACCGCGTTCGTGAAGCCGGTGCCGGAATCCGTCGCGGCCACCAACTGGATCACGTAGTCCGACGCCGGGAAAAGACTCTTGAGCCCGGTCAACTTGACCTTGTAGCCCTGGGTGGAGACCGGATGGGTATAGATGAAGACATCGTCGCGGAGAAACCCGTAGTAAACTTCCTGCTCGCCGACGTGCGGATGGTTGCCGCCATAGCCGGGATCGTTGCCGGCGAAACCACTGGTGTTTCCGGCGACCGCGCTCCACTCGACCTTCAGCGAACCGGCGGACAATGGGTTCAATCCGTTGCCGGAAGTCGTGGTGTCGATGGTCTCTTCGAGCGCGAACGGACCCGGGTTCGCCCCGTTGTAGCCGGTCGGCAAGGGCGTCAGGTTTTGCCAGCTCGACGGCGCGATGCCGAAGGCGGTGGCCGTGACGGGGAATCCGGTGTAGCCGGGCGAATTGTTGTCGGTCCAGTCGGGCTGGAAGTGGAGGCCGATCGTCGCGGCCTGGCTGACGCCCAGCATGAGCGCCGCCGCGGGAACCGTGCAGACGGCCGCGAGGCGACGACGGTTGATACGGGATTTGGAATGTTTGTTTTTCATGATCTAGTTGGCCCCGCCTCTGATAACTAAGGCGGGACCATGGATGCAGGATTGCTCGAGCCGGAACCATTCCCGGTTTGCCATAGACACAACCTTGGGCCAACGGCCCCGGGCGGGAAAAATCCAATGACAAGTCACAGATGGTGCTTCATGGCGTTTGAAGTCAACGCGCAAGGGTCCGTTTACGGCCATTTGGCGCGAATCTCGCTGTTTTGAGGTACGATCCCAACATGCACCGCAACGAATCACCAACGGCGCTCGAGGACGCGCGGCGCCTTCTCTTCTCCCACCAGTACCGCCCGGCACTCGCCGCCTACGACCAACTTGCCGCCCGATTCCCCCGCGCCGCCGTCGTCTGGTTCGAGCGCGGCAATTCCGCCGCCGGCGCGAGAGAGTTCGAACTGGCCGATCGCTACTGGAACTCCGCCCTTGCCCTGGAACCCGCCAACGCCGAGCTCGCCGCTCTCGTGGGCCACCAATACCAGGCGCTGCGCCAACCCGACCGCGCCCGCGCGTGCTTCCGCGCCGCCGCCGCCGCGAACCCCGCCGGCATCAACGCCCGCGTTTCGCTCGCCGTGCTCCTCGAGCGCTCCAACGATCTCGCCGGTGCCCGCCGCGCCGTCGACGAATGCCTCGCCATCGATCCCCGCGACGAACAAGCCCGCTACCTCCTTGCCGTTCTCGAACGCCGCGAAGGACGGCCCGAATCCGCCGAGCCGATCCTCGAGGAACTGCTTTCCATCGAACCCCGCCATCCCTTCGTGCGCCACGCCGCGCGTCACGAACTCGCCGCCATCCACGACCGCGCCGGGCGTTGCGACGACGCCATGCGCCGGCTCGACGAGGCCAAGGCCGTCGTTCGCGGACTCACCGATACCGAGCGACTACTACGCTCCTACGATCGCGACGCGGAATCCGGACGGCGGTTCACGCGGGCCCTGCCCCGCGACGTCCTTGCGGGGTGGTCGCGCGATTTTCCGGAATCCTCCCGCGATCCCATCCCGCGCCTGGCCTTTCTCGGCGGCCATCCCCGTAGCGGCACGACGTTGCTGGAACAAATCCTCGACGCGCATCCCGGCGTCGCGGCCCTCGACGAACCCACCGCGTTCCACGACGTCCTGCAGCCCGGCTTTTTCGCATCGCGCGAGCTGCCGCCCCGCCGGCTCAATCGCCTCCGCAAGGATTATATAAGTGCGTTGCTCCGCGAGGTCGGTCCCGGTCCCGCCGGCCGAATGCTCGTGGACAAGAACCCATCGCCGACCTCGCGGCTGCCCGTCTGGCTTCGGGTATTCCCCGAGATCCGGGTCATCGTCGCGCTGCGCGATCCCCGCGACGTCGTGCTGAGCTGCTACTTCCAGAATCTCCCGTTGAACGTCACCAACGCGAACTTCCTCACGTTGGAGCGGCTGGCCCGGCACTACGCCGACCTGATGGACGTCTGGCTCGCCGTGCGGCAGTGGGATCCGTTGCCGGCGATCGAGACCCGGTACGAGGACCTCGTCGCCGACGTGTCGACCGAGGGCCGGCGCGTCACCGCGTTCCTCGGCATGGAATGGGACGAGCAACAGGCGCGCTTCCATGAACCGCGTGGCAACCGCCAGCTCTACTCGCCGACCTATCAGGACGTCACGCGCCCGGTCTATACCCGCTCGATCGCGCGCTGGAAGGCATACGAGAGGCACCTCGAGCCGATCCTCCCCGCGCTGAAGCCTTATATCGAGGCACTGGGATACAAGCCGTGACCGCGGCGCGGTGTAGCGCGGGCGTCCCCGCCTGCGGTAGTCGCGGGCGTCCCGCCTGCGCAAGCGAGGGCGTCCCCGCCCAATTCCTCAATTTGCCCTCGGCTAAGCCGTATCCATGCAGTAGCGGCCGAGGAATTATCTCACGCCAAGCCGGGCCAAGGCCATCCAAGGGGGCAAAGACCGCCGGCGTGTCGTTTCACCGAACGGTGGGTTCCAATCTCTGGCTCCCGATACACGTTCCCGCCTTCTTGGCCGGCCTTGGT